>NZ_CP173255.1:1610238-1947976 GCF_044881195.1 Sphingomonas sp. MMS24-J45
CCCTCACCGATGCCGCAGCGCTTTCCACCCCAGATCATCGTCTCGCCTGAATTGAAGGAGCACAACCGTGAGTGACAAGACTGCCATTGAGGACACCCCCAAGAAGAAAAAGGGCGCCATGAAGATCGTGCTGATCGCCGTCGGCGGCCTGGCCGTGCTTGGCGGCGGCGTCGGCGGCACGCTGTATGCGGTCAATGCCGGGATGCTCGGCGGGCATAAGGGTGAAGCCGTCGCCGAAGGCCCGCGCCTCGTCCCCAAGGCCGAACAGAAGCGCGCCGGGTCGAGCGAGGGCGAGGGGCACGAATCGAGCGGCGGGCACAAGCCGCCGACCGGCACCGGCGGCGACAAATATGCCTCTAATTATTATGCGATGGAAAAGGAGTTCACCTCCAACCTGCAGGACAGCGTCCACTTCGTTCAGGTCGGCATCGCCATCTCCACGCCGTACGACGACACCGTCATCGAAAACATCAAAACCAACGAAATCGCGGTGCGCTCGTCGATCCTGATGGCGCTCGGCGACACCACCGAGGAGCAGGTTTTTACCAGCAATGGCAAGCAGATGCTGCAGCGCCGGATCGCCAAGGCGATCAACGATACGCTGAAGGAAAAGGAAGGCTTTGGCGGCGTCGGTAACGTTTACTTTACCACTTTCGTTGTTCAGTGAGGCATGGTTAACGAAGACCTTAAGCGCAGCAGCGGACAGTCGGCGGACGAGCGGCGGGAACGCCCGCGTCGCGCGGCCGAACATGCCGCGCTTGGGGCGACCAATCTCAACCCGTTCGGCGATCTGCACACCGTGCAACACCTTTCCGCACGCCTCGCGCGCGGGGTACGCGCCGTGTTCGAGCCGCTGCTGCGCAAGGAAGTGCGCTGCTGGGCCGAGCCGCTGGTCGTGCAGCGCTTGGCCGATTATCGCGCCGAACGCCCCGCCGGGCTGACCGCGTGGCTGCCGCTCGCCATGTCGGGCGGCGGAACACTGGCAACCGGCCAGACGCTCGCGGTGCTCGACGGGCGTTTCGTGCTCGAGTTGCTCGACCTGTTCTTCGGCGGCACCGGCCATGCGCCGCACGACCTGCCGAGCGAATTCACCCCCGCCGCCGAAGCGATGATCGCGCAGCTCGGCACGATGCTCGCCGAACCGATGCGGCAGGCATGGGAACCGCTCGCCAAGATCAGCTTCACGCCCGGCCATGTCGAGGTAAACCCGTCGCTGATCCCCGATTTCGACACGGAAGATGCGGTGGTCGTGACCCGCTTCGGCATCGCCGCGGGGAGCGCCAAGCCGGTGTTCCTCGATCTGCTCTATCCAGTCGCTGCGCTGAAGCCGCACGGTCCGTCGCTTACCGGCAAGGTCCACGGCAAGACCGCCGAGCCCGATCCGGCATGGCGTAACGGCCTCACCCGCGCGGTGATGGACGTGCGTTTCGGCGTGCGCTCGGTGCTGGCCGAACCGGTCGTTCCGCTCAGCCTGTTGCTGGAGCTGAAGGCGGGCGACGTGATTCCGATCAGCGTCGGCGGCGATGTGCCGGTGATGGTCGGCGGCGACCGGCTCGGGGCTGGCACCGTCGGCACGTCGAACGGCCGCGCCGCGATCAAGCTGACCAGCATTTCCTACGAACTGAATTCCGACCTCGGGGGCACTTTCCAATGAACGATATGACGGGCGGATTTCCGGTCGATGCGAGCCTCGCGGCCAATTTCCGGCTGCTGCAGGATGTCGACGTCAAATTGACGGTCGAGATCGGCTCGACCTCGCTCACGCTGCGCGAACTCCTCGCGCTGGGCGAATCGAGCGTGATCGAGCTCGACCGGCAAGCCAATGAATTGCTCGACGTGCTGGTCAACGGCACGCTGATCGGGCGCGGCGAAGTGGTGATGGTCGGCGACCGGTTCGGCGTCCGCATGACCGAGCTGGTTTCCCCTGAAAAGCGGGCCTGACGGCGATGATGTGGTCCTATGTCCTGAAGCTCGTCGTGCTGCTGCCGCTCGTCTGCGGGCTGATGATCGGGTGCCTCTATGCCTGGCGGAAGCTGGAATCGCGGATGCCGGGGCAACCCGCCAACCGCATGCTCAAGGTCAATGAGACGATGATGATCTCGCCCAGCGTCCGCCTCGCGGTGATCGATTTCGAAGGGCGCAAGCTGCTCGTCTCGGTCAGCCGGACCGGCGTCACGCTGATCGATCGCGGGAACGCCGCGTGAGCGTCAAGATCGTCCGCAAGGGCTCCGGCCCGGCGCTGATCCGCCAGCCGGAAAAGCGCGTGTCGCACTGGGGTAAGTTGTTCCTCCTGCTGTGCGGCATCGTCTTCGCACTGATCGTGGCGCATCCAGCCTTCGCGCAAGCGCTGCCGACCCCCGCCCCGACTCCGGGCGTCGGCGATGCGGCGGACAAGGCCCTTAAGGAACTCGGCGGCGGCGATGCGCCGATGGCCTTGTCGCTGCAGATCCTCATCGTCATGGGGCTGCTGACGATCCTGCCTGGCATCCTGCTGATGATGACCAGCTTCACGCGGATCATCATCGTGCTGGCGATCGTGCGGCAGGCGATGGGGCTGCAACAGACCCCGCCCAACCAGGTGCTGATCGGCCTGTCGCTGTTCCTGTCCTTCTTCGTGATGGCGCCGACGATCAACAAGATCAACGCGACCGCGATCCAGCCTTATGCCGAAAGCAAGATCGGCGCGACCGACATGATCAAGGCGGGTGCGATCCCACTCCACGATTTCATGGCGAAGCAGACCCGCAAGAAGGACATCACGATGTTCGCGGGGATTGCCAAGAGCGGCCCGTATCAAAAGGCCGACGACATCCCCTTCTCGGTGCTGCTCCCCGCCTTCGTGACGAGCGAACTTAAGACCGCGTTCCAGATCGGCTTTCTGGTGTTCCTGCCCTTCATCGTGATCGATCTGGTCGTGGCGACGGTGCTGATGTCGCTCGGCATGATGATGCTGTCGCCGACGATCATCTCGATGCCGTTCAAGCTGCTGCTGTTCGTGCTGGTCGACGGCTGGGCGCTGACGATGGGCAGCCTCGCCAATTCGTTCGTGAGTTAGTGGGGTGGACGCCGATTATTTCCTGACCATCGCCAATCAGACGATGTGGGTGCTGGCGCTCGCCTCCGCCCCGATCCTGATCCCGGCATTGCTCGCGGGGCTCATCACCGGCATGATCCAGGCGGCGACCTCGATCAACGAACAGACCTTGTCGTTCGTGCCGAAACTGATCGTCGTCGCGGTGTCGCTGCTGATCTTCGGTGGCTTGATCATCGGCTTGATCAGCGATTTCACGCTGAGCATTTTCGAGCGGATCCCGGATCTGGTTCGCTGACATGGGCAGCGGCGGTGGCCCCCTCGGCTTCGGCCTGTCGGTCGAGCCGCAACTCTGGGCGTTGATCTTCGTAATGGTGCGTGTCGGTGCGGCGTTCATTGCCGCGCCGGTGTTCAGCGCGGTGTCGATCCCGCTGACGGTGCGCGTCACGCTGTCGGGCGCGATTGGGGTGCTGGTGCTGGGCGTGCATCCCATCACACCACCCGAACATGTCTTCGCGGTCGCCACCTTCCTTGCCGTCGCAGCCGAGGCTTTGGTCGGCTTCGCGATGGGCTTTATCCTGCAAATCGCCTTTGCCGCACCCATGATCGCGAGCGAAGTGATCGGCACGTCGATGGGAATCGGCTTCGCCTCGGCGATCGATCCGCAGAACGGGCGTTCGACTCCGGCGCTCGGGCAATTCTTCTCGATGATGCTCACGCTGTTGTTCCTCAGCGTCAACGGCCACCTGATCCTGGTCGAGATGATCGTGAAGAGCTATGATGCGCTGCCGCCGGGGGCCGCCTGGCTCAAGCCGCAACAGCTCGAGAATATCGCCTTTTTCGGCGGTTACACCTTTCTCGCAGGGCTGCTGCTCGCGCTGCCGGTCGGGTTCCTGCTGCTGTGCCTCAATCTGATCGTGGGGATGATCTCGCGTTCGGCCCCGTCGCTCAATCTGTTCGCGGTCGGCCTGCCCGCCAGCCTCGCGGTCGGCGTCGTCGCGCTCGCGATGGGCTTCCCGGCGATGGGCGACTATCTGCTCGTCATCATCAATGAGGCGCTCTCCGCCACCCAAAGCCTGGTGCTCGGCTGATGTCGGAGGAGTTCGGCGAAAAGACAGAAGCACCAACAGCCAAGCGCAAACGCGACGCGGCCGAACAGGGTGACATCCTCAAATCGCGGGAATTCGCGACCGCGCTGGTGATCCTGGCGGGCTGCGGCTGGCTCGCACTGATGGGACCGTCATTGGTCGGCGCGTGCAAGGAAGTGATGGCCGCAAGCTTCGCCTTCGATCACCGCGACATCGAGGATTTCTCGCCCTTCCGCCCGCTCGCGCAAAGCGGGTGGAAGCTGGCGCCAGCGCTCGGTTCGCTGCTCGTCGTCACTTTCGTCGCGGCGATCCTCAGCCAGGCGGGGCTCGGCCATCTTACCTTCAACGGCAAATTGCTCGCGCCCAAGGGGTCTCGGATCAATCCGGCATCGGGGCTGAAGCGCATTTTCGGCCCGCAGGGATGGATCGAACTCGGCAAATCGCTGCTCAAGGTCGTGCTGCTCGGAAGTATCGGCTGGTACATGCTGGGCCAGGTCGCCCACAGCACGATCGGCCTCGCCTCGACCAATATCGGGACGGCGGTCGCGTCGCTCGGCGGCACCTTCATGGGCGTGCTGTTCACGATGGCGTTCGGGCTGTTGGTGATCGCCGGGGTCGATGTGCCGCTGCAGATCATCCAGTTGCTGCGCAAGTTGCGCATGTCGAAACAGGCGATCAAGGACGAGAATAAGGAAACCGAAGGCTCGCCCGAGGCAAAGGGCGCGCAGCGTCAGCGTCAGCGCGAAATGGCGACGCGCAACATGCGCAAGGCGGTGAGCGAGGCGCATGTCATCCTCACCAACCCGACCCATTTCGCGGTCGCCTTGCGCTATGATCGTGGCAAGGATCAGGTGCCGGTTGTCGTCGCCAAGGGGCGCGGCGTCATCGCTCTCGCAATTCGCGAACTGGGCGCGGAAAACCGCGTGCCGGTGCTCGAATATCCGTCGCTCGCCCGCGCCGTCTATTACACCAGCCGCGAGGGGCAGGAGGTCCGCGATGACCTGTACGTTGCGCTCGCGACGATCCTCGCCTTCGTCTTCGGCCTCAATGCCGAGGCGGGCGGCACTCCGCCGCCGGTGCTGGTGCCGCCGACCGCGCGCTTCGACGAAAACGGCGTGAAGGAATCCTAAAGATGCGCGGACCTCGGTCGTTCTATCTTCTGAGTTTTGTAACGGGATCACAGTCATGGTGACGACCAGCGCGACGGGGACGACCAATCTCGGCCAGTCGATCCTGACTGCGCAGAATGTCGGATCGGGCGTCGATACCGCGGCGCTGATCTCGTCGCTGGTGCAGGCGCAATTTGCCGCCAAAAACGCGCAACTTGCCAAACAGGACGATGCGCTGACGGCGCAAATTTCCTCGGTCGCCAAGATTCAGAGCGGCATCACCAGCTTTGCCTCAGGCCTGAAGACGCTTGTGAAGAGCGGCAGCCTTGTCACGCAGCCGACCAGTTCGGACAGCAGCGTGCTGACCGCGAGCGCGCTGCCTGGCGCAAAACTGTCGGGCCTGTCCGCCTCGGTCGAGGTGACGCGCCTCGCCACGCCGCAGATCGCGACGACCGCTGCATCCTTTGCCACCCGCACCGCCACGGTCGGTACCGGCACGCTGACGCTGACCTTCGGCACCGGGACGGTCACCGATGGCGCGCTGACCGCTTTTACCGCAGGCTCGGCGAGCGCAATCGAGATCCCGATCGACAGCAGCAATCAGACACTGGACGGCATCGCCAAGGCGATCAACGCCAAGGCCGCAGGCGTCACTGCCAGCGTCGTCACGGATTCGGACGGCACGGCCCGCCTGACGCTGAAAGGTGCCACCGGAAGCGCGCAGGCGTTCACGCTGAGCGGCGATAGCGAAGGTCTCGCGCAGCTGAACGTCGGCGTGGGGGAAAGCGCTACGACGATCGGCAGCGCCGCGCTCAACGCGCAGCTAAAAGTCGACGGCGTGGCGGTCGAACGGGCGAGCAACACGGTCTCCGATCTGATCGACGGCGTGAAGCTCAATCTTGCCAGTGCCGCGGCCGGCAAGATCATCACTCTGGGCAGCAGCACGCCGACCGCAGCGATCACGCAGGCGGTGAATGATTTCGTCGACACCTATAATCAGCTGCAGGCCTTGCTTAAGCCCGAGATTGACTCGACCACCGGACCATTGCGCAACGATTACAACGCCACCAGCCTTGCCCGCGCGCTCCGCGGCCTGTCGCTCACCACGCTGACCACTGGTGCCGCCTCAGGTGCACCGACCAGCCTTTCGGCGATCGGCGTGTCGACCAATCGCGACGGCACGCTCTCGGTCAATTCAACCAAACTCTCGGCAATTATCGCGAGCAATCCCGACGGGGTCGAGGCGCTGTTCGCCGATGGCACCGGCGCGAGCGGCGGGGGGATCGCCGCAGCGCTCGACGCGATCTCGACCGCCGCGGTCGACAAGACGGTTACAGTCAATGGCCGAGTCGAGCGGATCGGCCTGGTCGGCAGTGCCGCGCTTTATACCGCCGCGAAGGACCGCATCGCAGATGCCGAGGCCAAGGTCGCGACTGACACGACGGCCTATCAGGAGCGTCTGACCAAGCAATATGCCGCCTCGGATGCGCGCGTCGCTGCTTATAAAGCGAGCCAGACCGCGCTGACGAACCAGATCGCCCAGTGGAACAAGAGCACCGGGTGAGCGCCGCCTATGCCACGGCGTTCGGCCGCAATCCGGAAGCGACCTATCGCCAGATCGAACTCGGCGGCCGGACGGCCGAAGCCGATGGTCCGGCGTTGGTGCAACTCCTGTACGACGAGGCAATCCGCGCGTTGCGCAGCGCCGCTTGGGCGGCGGAGAACGGCAATTATGCGATGAAGAGCGACAAGGTGACGCGCGCGACCGCGATCCTCTTTGCGCTTGAGGCAGGGCTCGATTTCGAAGCGGGCGGCACCGTCGCGCCGGCGCTTGCCAATCTCTATGCCGGTGCGCGTCAGACGGTGGTCAATGCCAGCGTCGGCAACGATCCGCGCCCGTTCCGCGATGTGGCCGAAACACTCGACGAAATCGGCCAGGCATGGCGCGCCGTTCGGGCCGCGTAACAAGGTTGTCGCGGCGTTAACCAAATCGTGACGCGGCACGGCGTATGCCGTCGGCATGACCGATCTTCTCCCACTCGATTCCACCGCACCGCGTCGCGCGCTCGGCACGACCCTCGTGGTCGACGACAGCCGCACCAATCTCACCGTGCTCGGGCGGCGCCTCGGCCATCTCGGCTATCTTACCGCGCTCAGCGATAATGGCGCAGAGGCGCTCGATCTGATCGCCGCGCGCGGGTTCGATCTGGTATTGCTCGACATGGTAATGCCGCGCCTGACCGGCGTGCAGGTGCTGCGCGAAATTCGCGGTAACCGCGATACGATCGATCTGCCCGTGATCATGCTGACCGGGCGCAGCGATCCTGCGGCGGCGGTCGAGGCGCTGGCCGCCGGGGCGGACGATCATGTCGCCAAGCCGTTCGATTTCGATGTGCTTGCCGCCCGCATCGCGCGCACGCTGGCCCGCGCGCGCCGGATTGCCGAACTGAAGCGCTCCAATGCCAATCTCGACGCCCGTATCGCCGCGCGCGCGGTGGAACTCGGCGAAGCCAAGTCGCAACTCGCCGCCACACGCGCCGATCGCCAGCGCCTCGTCGCTTCAATCCAGGCGCTGAACGACGAGGTCGAACGGCTCAGCCGCTGAGCATCAGCCGAACCAGCGCCGCGCGCTGAAATAGCCCACGATCAAGACTGCCACCGCGATGCAGATCCCGCCGATCGCATCGAATGCCCAAGGCTCCTTGGCAAAGGGCAGCCCCTCGACATTCATGCCGTATAGCCCCGTCAGGAAGGTCAGTGGCAGGAAGATCAGCGCCACGATCGAAATAAGCAGTGAGCGCGAATCGATCTGTTCGGCGCGCAGATCGGTCAGCGCTTCGTGCATCAGCGCGGACCGCTCGCGAATTGCCTCCAGTTCTTCCGCCATCCGCGCGGCCCGGTCGGCTGCGGAGATCAGGTGCAGCCGGTCGTCATCGTGCAGCCAATCGCACGGCAGCGCCGCCAACTTCTCCAGCGCGGCACGCTGCGGTTGCAGGAAGCGGCGATAGCCGATCGCGGCGACGCGCACCTTGGTCACGCCGCGGCGAAGCTCGAACACCTTGTCGGCATCGAGATCGGCCTCGCAATCGTCGAGCCGGTCGCCCAGATCGCCGACCTCGGGATCAAGCTCTTCGGTAATCGCGCTGGCGAATTCGGCGATCAGATCACCCGGATCGCGCACCATGCCGCCCTCGATCAGCTTCACGACATCGTCGATCGCGGTGACCGATCGGCGCGCGACCGAAATCACCCGCCCCGCCGTCGCCCAGATGCGCAACGACGCGAGCGGGTCCGACATCGTCATCGCTTCGTTGGATCGGCCGCGCAGGTTGAGGAACGCGCCGTCGCCCAGCGCATCGCAGCGCGGGCGCGATTCGGTGGTGGTCAGCGCATCGACGACATAATCGGGCGCCTTGGCGGTCTCGGTCAGCCACGCCTGCGCATGTTCGTTGTTGGTGGTGAGATGCACCCAAACCAGGTCGCCCGGCGTATCGAGCGCTTGCGCGATATCGATCCGTTCCGCCGTGCCGTTGGCAACCCGATAGGCAAAGCCGCTCATGCCCACTCCATCCAAACCGTGACGCCCGCGTCGCCATTGTCCGGCGCGGCGTCCGCGACGATCCGTACCGCGTCGGCGCGGGCGCGGTCGAGGATCGCCGCCGGCATGTCGGCGCGGTGGTAGATGCGGTCGGCGAGCGCCAGCGCCCGCCCTTCGCCGAGCGTCAGGTCGTCGGGGTCGCTCGAGCGTAGTCGTATCGTCACGCGGCGCGCGGCAGCGGCGTCGGGCCGCTCCAGCCAGACATTCACCGCCTCGGGTGCGGCGCGCAGCGGATCGAGCGCGCCGCCCTCGGCAAAGGCGGCACCAAGCGCGCGGCGGCGATCGTCGAGCGTCGGAAACGCGAGGCGAATCGCCGCACGCATCGCGCTTAGCCGCTCTGTCAGCGGCCCGAGCGTCGCGGGCAACAGCGTCTCAAGCCGCTGCCGTAGCGCCGCCGCCAGTCCTGCCGACGCGCCGCCTGTCCCGATCGCGACGATCACCGGGCTGCGATCGACGATTGCGGGCAGGGTGAAGTCGCAATGCTTGGGCCGATCGACCGCGTTGACCAGCACGCCGCGCGCCTTCAATCGCGTAATCGCGGCCAGCGCTTCGGCATCTTCCTCGATCGCCACGATCGCCAGCGCGGCGCTCGCTTCCTCGCCAACGATCTCTGCTCCAGCGCGTTCGAGCAGGCGACGCTTCGCCGCGGCGGGTTCGCCCTCACCCAGCAGGATCACCGCGCGTCCCCCCATGCGCACGAACAGCGGCAGGCTGTGTAGCGCGGGCGGAGGCAGGCTCACGCCTTCAGCCACTCCGGAATGCGTTCGGCGGCAAGGATCGTCTCGGGCAGGATGCGGTCGGCCACCACCGCGAAACGGTCGCCATCGACCAGCACCTCGGGCACTAGCGCGCGACTGTTGTAGGTCGAGGCCATCGTCGCGCCATACGCGCCCGCGGTGCGGAAGATCGCCAGATCGCCGCGCTCGACCGCGTCGATCTCGCGCCCCATTGCGAAGGTGTCACCGCTCTCGCACACCGGTCCCGCGATATTGGCGGTCATCCGCGCGCCGGTCGGACGGACTGCCTGGAAATCGTGCCACGCATCGTACAGCGCCGGGCGGGCCAGGTCGTTCATCGCGGCATCGACGATGACATAGGGGTTGGTGACGCCGGGCTTCACCCAGATGACCTTGGTCAGCAGCACCCCGGCATTGCCAGCGATCACGCGGCCGGGTTCGAACATCAGCCGCACGCCCCAGTCGCGGGTTACGCGCGCGACCATCGCGCCCATTTCCGCCGGACTCGGATAGACGTCCCCGGCGCGGTACGGCACGCCGAGACCGCCGCCCAGATCGACACGCTCGACCGGCAGGCCCATCGCGCGAATCTGCGCGACCAGTTCGCCGACGCGATTGTACGCCGTCTCCAGCGGCGCAAGATCGCTCAACTGGCTGCCGATATGGATCGCCACCCCGCGCATCGCGAGGCCGGGGAGTGCCGCCAGTCGTGCGAAGATCGCCGCCGCCTGGTCTACCGCCACGCCGAACTTGTTCTCGCGCTTGCCTGTCGAAATCTTGGCGTGCGTGCCGGCATCGACATCGGGGTTCACGCGCAGCACGGCGTTGGCGACCATGCCCTTCGCGGCGGCGAGGCGCGCGAGCACCACGCCCTCCTCCTCCAACTCGAGGTTGAACTGCCCCAGCCCGGCATCGAGCGCGGCGACGAGTTCCTGCTCGGTCTTGCCGACGCCCGAAAACACCACGTCGGCCGCCGGAATCCCCGCCGCCAGCGCGCGCGCCAGCTCGCCGCCCGACACGACGTCGGCACCATATCCGGCCTTGGCGAGCACGCGCAGCACCGCGAGATTGGGATTGGCCTTGATCGCATAGGCCAAATGCACGTCGCCCGCCGCCGACAGCCCTTCGCGAAAGGCGCGCGCGTGTTTTTCGAAGGTCGCGGTGGAATAGATATAAACCGGCGTGCCGACTTGTTCGGCAATCACCGGCAGCGGCACGCCCTCGCAATGCAGGACGCCGTCGATCAGCGCGAAGTGATCCATGATGTCGGCCTTAAAAACGGAAAAGGGAGAAGATCAATTGGGCGGCGGCAGGCTGAATTCGTCGCTGCGGCGTTCCTGCGAGCGTTTGAGCAGTTCGTCGCTGCGCGCAGGGCGGGCCTGGTCGCTCGGTTTGAGGAGTTGCGCCGGGGTCGGCGTGGCCTTCGCACCATAAGGGGCGACCGGCAGCGATTCGCCCTTCGCCGGTTTCAAATTGGTCGCAGCACCACAGCTGGCGAGCAGCAGCACCGATCCGAACAGGAGCACAGCGCGCATCATCTCTCTCCTTCGCGCGCCGCGGCGATCTCCGCACGCACCCGCACCGGGGCGGTCCCGCCGAAGCTGATGCGGCTGGCGACCGAGGCATCGACCGACAGCACGTCGTACACCCGCGCGTCGATCCGCGCATCGATCGCCTGCAAATCGGCGAGCGGCACCGCATCGAGCGTCACGCCCAGCGTCTCGGCCCGCGCCACTGCGCGGCCGGTAATGTGGTGCGCCTCACGGAACGGCACGCCTGCTTCGCGCACCAGCCAGTCGGCGAGATCGGTCGCGGTGGCAAAGCCGGCCTCGGCGAGGCCGCGCATCCGATCGGTACGGAAGGTCGCGCTTTCGACCATCCCCGTCATCGCGGCGATCGACAGGCCGAGCAGGTCATGCGCCTCGAACACCGGCGGCTTGTCGTCCTGCATGTCCTTCGAATAAGCGAGCGGCAGGCCCTTCATCGTCACCATCAGCGCCGTCATGCATCCGAGGATCCGGCCCGCATGGCCGCGCACCAGCTCGGCGGCATCGGGGTTGCGCTTCTGCGGCATGATCGAGCTGCCGGTCGACCATTGGTCGGAAAGCGCGACGAAGCCGAACGGCTGCGACGCCCACAGCACGAATTCCTCGGCCAGGCGGCTGAGGTGAAGCGAACATTGCGTCGCGCAAGTGAGATATTCGATCGCGAAGTCGCGGTCGGACACGCCGTCGAGCGAATTGCGCGTCGGCCCGTCGAAGCCAAGCGCCGCCGCCGTCATCGCGCGGTCGATCGGAAAGCCCGTGCCCGCAAGCGCCGCCGAGCCGAGCGGGCACAGGTTCATCCGCGCGCGCGCATCGGCGAAACGACTGCGGTCGCGCGCGATCATCTCGTAATAAGCCATCAGATGATGGCCCAGCGTCACCGGCTGTGCGCTTTGCAAATGGGTGAAGCCGGGCATCACACTGTCGGCATGGTCTTCCGCCCGCGTCAGCAGTGCCGCCTGGAAAGCACCAAGCGCCGCATCGACCTCGTCGATCGCATCGCGCACCCACAATTTGAAATCGGTCGCGACCTGATCGTTGCGGGACCGCGCCGTGTGCAGCCGCCCCGCGACCGGGCCGATCGCCTCAGCGAGCCGTGCTTCGGACTGCATATGGATGTCTTCGAGCACCATGTCCTCGGCCACGCCGTGCGCCGCATAATGCGCGGCGACGGTGTCGAGTCCGGCCGAAATGGTCGCGGCATCCTCCGCCGACACGATCCCGGTCGCGCCGAGCATCGCGACATGCGCCTTGGATCCGGCGATATCCTGCCGCCACAGCCGCTTGTCGAACGGGATCGAGGCATTTATCGCACGCATTACCGCGGCCGGCCCTTCGGCGAAGCGGCCACCCCACATCGCATTGGATGCGCCCGTGATGTCTTTCCGTTCGGTAATCGCTCTGGTCCTGCCGCTTGCCCTGCCTATGGGTCTTCTGGCGGGGTGCGATAAGCAAGTCTCGTCGAACGAGCAAGCGGCGGCACCCGCGCCGGTCGCACCCGCCGCACCGAGCGCCGAGGGCAAGATCGATCGCAGCCACAAGGGTGAGGCCGCCCCGACGCTCAGCTTTGAATCGCCAGACGGCAAGCCGACCACGCTCGCCGCCTTCAAGGGTAAGCCCGTGCTGGTCAATTTGTGGGCCACCTGGTGCGGCCCGTGCGTCAAGGAAATGCCGACGCTCGATGCCGCTGCGGCGACGATCCCGGTCGTCGCGATCAGCCAGGACAAGGACCGCCCCACGATCGCGGCGTACTTTGCCAAGCAGAAATTTGCGCGGCTCCAGCCTTACCTCGACAAGGAGCTGGGCTTCAGCATCGCGTACAATGCTAGCCTGCCGATGAGCATCCTGTTCAATTCGTCGGGCAAGGAAGTATGGCGCTCGACCGGCGGGATGGACTGGACCAGCGCGGTCGCCAAGGCGGCGCTGGCCGAGGCAAAGTGACCGATCTCGCGATCCTGTACGAACACCCGGCGTGGTTCGCGCCGCTGTTCGCCGCGCTCGACCGGCGCGGCGTCGATTATGTCGCGCTGACGCCGGACGGGCATTTCGATCCGGCTGATCAGGCACCCCCGGCGCGCGTGGTGTTCAACCGCATCGCGATGTCGAGCTTCCTGCGCTCGGCCGAGCATCCGATCTTCTACGCCGCCGCCCTGCTCGATCACTGGCGCCGCGGCGGCGCGACGATCGTCAACGGGCCCGAAGTACTGGCGATCGATTCGTCCAAGGCGCGCCAACTTTCGCTGATCGCCTCGCTCGGCCTCGCTATCCCGGCGACGCGGGTGGTCCACCGCGCGGAAGATGTCGTGGCGGCCGCCCAGGCAATCGGCTTCCCGCTGGTGGTGAAAGCCAATATCGGCGGATCGGGCGCCGGGATCGTGCGCGCCGATAACCTTCCCGAGCTGCGCTATCTGGTCGAGTCGGGTGAGCTTCCTGTCAGCGTCGATGGCGTGCTGCTGGTGCAGGATTATGTCTCCGCGCGCGGCGGCACCGTGACGCGGATCGAGACGCTCGATCGCAAATTCCTGTATGCGCTCGATATTCAGGGCGGTGGGGCGTTCGACCTGTGCCCGGCCGATGCCTGTGTCGATGAAAGCGCGCCGATCCCGATGGTCGCGACCGATCCTGGCCCCGCCCTGCGCGATGCCGCCGAAGCGATCGCCCGCGCTGTCGATCTCGATGTCGGCGGGATCGAGGTGATGATCGACGATCGCGACGGTGTGGCCCGCTTCTACGACATCAATGCGCTGTCCAATTTCGTCGCCAAGCCGCTCGACGTGCTCGGCTATGACCCGCACGATGCATTGGTCGATTATCTCATCGCCCGGATCGAGGAAGCACGCTGATGCGCTATGGGTTCTGGATGCCGGTGTTCGGCGGCTGGCTGCGCAATGTGCCCGATGAAGGGATGGAGGCCAGCTGGGCCTATGCCAAGCGCCTGACGCAACGCGCCGAGAAGATCGGTTACGATCTCACGTTGATCGCCGAACTCAATCTCAACGATATCAAGGGGATCGAGCAACCCGCGCTCGACGCCTGGTCGACCGCCGCCGCTCTGGCGGCCGTGACCGAGAGCATCGAACTGATGGTCGCGGTTCGCCCCAATTTTCACCACCCCGCGCTGTTCGCCAAGGCGGCGGCTAATATCGATCGGATTGCCAACGGACGCCTCGCGCTCAACGTCGTCTCGTCCTGGTGGGCCGACGAAGCCAGGCAATATGGCCTGCAATTCGATCAGCATGACGATCGCTATGCCAGGACCGAAGAATGGCTACAAGTGGTGGATGGCTTGTGGAGCGAGGAGCGGTTCGACTTCCAGGGTCAGTTCTACAACACCGAGGCGGCGATCTGCTCTCCGAAGCCGGCGCGGAAACCCGTCGTCTATGCCGGCGGCGAAAGCGAAAAGGCCAAGGCGATGATCGCCGCGCGCTGCGACGCGTATGTCATGCACGGCGATCCGGTCGAGGCGGTCGCACCGAAGATCGCCGACATGGCCGCGCGCCGCGAAGCGGTTGGCGGAGCGCCGATGCAATACGGCATGGCCGCTTATGCCATCGTGCGGGATAGCGAGGCCGAGGCGAAGCGCGAACTGGCGCGGATCACGTCAGTGACCGAGCTTCCCGCCGGTTACGCCAATTTCGATCAATGGCTGTCGGGCACACAGCTAGAGCGCGAGATGAAGATCGCGGAATACTCGGTCTCCAACCGGGGCTTGCGCCCGAATCTGGTCGGCACGCCCGAGCAACTGCGCGAACGCATCGCCGAATATGAGGCGGCTGGCCTAGACCTGTTGCTGCTCCAGATGAGCCCGCAGGAAGAGGAAATGGAACGCTTTGCCGCTCAGGTGATCGGCACGGCCTAGCCGCGCGTCACACGCAGCTGGCGATGCGCTCCGGCGGCGCGTTGGTCCGCGTTTTCCAGCTGCCATCGGGTGCCTGATACTTCTCGCCCGGCACCGTCCGCGCGATCAGGTTGCAGCCGCTGGTGATCGCGAACTGCTCGACCGTCGATCCGGCCTGCGCGCTTTGCTGGGTATAAGCGGCCTTGCGCTGGATATTGATGTTGTTGACCATCGCGCGCAGCTCCGCGCTGCCCGCGCCAACCACGCCGAGATAGCCGTCGGGCTTCTCGCCGACCTGCCCCGCCGAACGCGCCGCCTGATAGGCCGGGTCGCGCTGCGCCAGCGCCGCAGTCGATGCGCCGATCAAGGCGAAGGCGGCGAGCGAAATCTTGAACGTGCGTGTCATCAGAAAATCCCTGGTTGAGCTTGAATCAAACTCTTCGCCTGGCCGTCGAGACGGTAGACGACCTCCTGTGAAACCTTGATGTTGAGGTTGATGACGATCGGCTTGTCCGGGGCCGACACGGTGACGCAAGCACTTGTCGTGCCCAGCGTTGCCAATGCGGCCAGCATCGCCATTCTCTTCATCAGGGTCTTGGTCGGTCGATCCGTCGCTTTCGTCAATGCACTTTGCGTCATGGCATCTTTCTGCTTTCGGATGGCTGAATGGATACGGGCGGCGCGATCGGCGGCACCGGCGGTGGCGGAGCGCGCTTATTCTGTTCGTCGAGCAGGGTGGGAAGATTGCGCTCGATCAGTCGTTTCGGGTCGTAAAAGCTCTGCGCGGAATCGATCAATTGGCGAAACGGTGCCTCGATCCGCAGATTGAACACGATCGGCAGCTTCTGCAGCCGATCTAACAGGAAATTGCGCTTTGCCCCCGCCCCTTGCGCGATCCCGGCGAAGCGCACCTCGGTGATGATCTCGCCTGCCAACGGTCCGTTCATCACCACGTCGAGATCGCGATAGCGCAAGGATTTAAGCGCCTGGAACGCGAAATTGCCCCAGAAACCGACATCCTTCTGCGTCACCTCGCCGACATAGGCGATCGTCCCGCCGCCGGGCCGCACCACGAGATGCCCGTTGTCGATCCGTCCGCCCGTGGCATCGAACACCATCGGCAAGGTGCCGTCGAACACGCCGGTCGCATCCAGATTCTTGAAGTCGAACTGCTGCAGGAACTGCGCGGCCTGGACCCCCGCGACACGGAAGGTCATGCGGCGCTCCTGCGCCTCGCCAAAGTCGAGCACCGTCGGCTCCAGCGTCAGCGTACCTCCCGCAAACGGCCAGCGACCCTCCTCCACCGCGATCCGCGTGTTCGGCAGCAGGTGGTAACGGACCACCCCATCGGTGACCGGCACGCCGGGGTTGATCGATTTGATGGTCAGCGTCTGTCCCGGCGCGGTTTCCAATGCGAGCAAATCGGTAAAGCGAATCTCCCCCGCAATCCCGGTCGCCGGGCCGAAGCCGGCCGCGAGATCGGTGCCGGGGGTGCGGAACACGCCGTCGCTGGTCACCCCTTGCGGCGTCCAGCGAATATGGCCCTCGCCATTCACCGACCCGGCGACATCGGCGATCACGCCGTACGTAAGCTCGGTGAGTTGCCGTGGCTGGAAACGTTCGTCGAAGGTAATGCCGGGCACGGTCAGGTCGGCTCGGCCGGTGCCTGCGCCAAGATCGTGCGCGATCGTCACGTCGGCGACCTTCACGGCGTGCGTCGGCTCGAACAGCGTGCCGGTCGCCGCGATGCGATTGTCGATGAGCGACAGCGTCACTGACCGCGCCGCCAGCGGATTGAAGCGCGGGGCTGTGGCTGAGTCGGCCACCGTTAATGCGCCATCGAGCGCGAGCTTGCCCGCCGCGAAGCGCCAGGAGCCATCGGCGCCGGACAGCAACAGCGGGACGTTGCCGATCTGTCCGCTGGCACCGGCAAAGCGGCCCTGCAGCCCGTTACGGCCAAAGCCGCCGCTCAGCGTCCCGACATCGAGCCGGGTGCGCCGCGTCTCGTCTCCGAGCCGAACCGCGATGTCGTTCAGCGCAAAGCGCCCTTCTCCCAGTCGCCATTTCGCGCGCCGCGTGACGAGCTCGACCGGCGCACTGCCCAGCGTCCCGGCGAGTCGCACTGGCCCGACCGTCCCGCCGCCGCGCAGCGCGCCACGCTCGATCCGAACGAGGCCGCCGTCGAGCGGGCACAGCGTCACCGCCGAACGGCGCAGATCGAGCCCAGCGGTTCGCAGGCGATCGAATGCCAACGGCGCGCAGGCGGCATTCACCACCAATCGTGACGCGCCATCCCAGCGCGCATCGATCGGCAAGCTCAGCGCCTCGACGCGTCCGTCGCCTAGTGGCCCTGACAAGGCGGCCCGTGTCGTGATGCGCGTCGCGCCGTCAGGGCTCGCACTGAAATCGACCGGGGACAGCGCCAGGCGCGCAGTTCCCGCGTCGTACGCAGTGACGATCGCGCGTCCGGTCAACGCCGCGCCAGGCGCTGCCTGGGTGAGCTGGGTTCGGGCATCGGGCAGCCCGCCCCCTGCGATTGTCGCCGTGCCACCGATCCACACCGCGCCATCCGGCCAGCGATAGCGGATGCCGCGCCCGCCTGCGATGCTGGCCCGCGCGCCCGATGCGGCCGCGATCGCGAGGCGCGCCACGCTGACCTGACCGCGCGCGCCGTCGATCAGCGCGGACAGGTCGGCGTTCACATCGATCAATCGCGCCGCCGCCTGCGTCGCGGCGACAAGTTTTGCGGCAATCGGCGCTACAGGAGTGCCCGCCCCGACCGTGCGATATTGCCCGAGTCCGACAAGCAGGCGCTGTGGCGGGACGACGCGGCGCGCGCGGGCGGTGCCATCGAAGGCGAAGCCGCCTGCATAGCGATATTTACCGGTCAGGGCGGCGCTCAGCCCGGTGGCTCCCGACGCCGAAAAGGCGCCCGATTGCAGATCGAGCGTTCCCGACACATCCTTTGCCGATCCGACGAAGGCGATCGGTCCGTTCATATCGCGCACCCGGGCCGTTGGCGTTTCCAGCGATGCGACCGCAAGCCGGGCACTGCCTTTCCAATGGTCGAGGGTGGCGCTCAGCGCGACCGAGACCTCGGCGCGTGCGCCTGTTGCGGAGCCGCCGTTGCACTGCGCTTGCGAAAAAGAGAGCGGCCCCGCGAGGCTTGGTCGCGCCTTGACGATCCGGATGCTCAGCGCGGCGGCGGTGGCGTCGAGCCGGCAACCCGCCGCATCGAGCCGCGCAGCGCGTGCCGCGAGCGTACCGGCAAAACCGTCATTCAACCGCCCTGCGCCCTTCACCTGCAGCGCGGCAGGGCCGTACGGCGTTGCCAGCGCGATCCCCGCGTCGCCGATCTCGGCATAAATAGCGGGCAGGGCAAACGGCTTGCCCGAGGGCGCGGGAAGCAAACGATCGATCGCGCCGAATGAGACCTTCCCGTCCGCCAGACGCGCGCGAAGCTGCACCTTGCCGACGCGGATCGCGGTGACGGAAGCGCCTGACACCCACAGGCTGGTATCGACCTCGACCCAATCGGCAAGCAAATCGGGATGTGCCGGATCGCCGATCCGGACATTCGTCAGCCGCTGCGTGTGCAACCCGATCTGCGCGATCTCATAGCGAGCAGTGACACCGCGCGCGCGCAGGGCTTCATCAATGAAGTGCGTCGCCACTGGCTTGCGCAGCAGCACCAGCGCGCCAACAATTGCCACGAGCACCAGCGCCACGGAGCCGAGGATCCAGCGCCAGCGCGCACGGCGCGGCGGTCCGCCCGCTTCCGCTCCTGCCGCCTCGCCGTGCGTCACGCCCACTCCCGTCATTCTGGTCGATGCGACCATGCCCGCATTTGTCGGCATCAACCAGAGACGCGCAAGATCGTTGCGCGGCGCGTGCGTTTAGGTGTCAGGCGTCGGCGGAAGCCGGGGCGAGTTTGTCCTGCGTCTTGGTGTCGAAGTCGCTGGCGTCATGGCGTTCGTGGAGCTGGCTCGCCGGATCGCCCATCACGCGATTGACCATCCGCCCGCGCTGCACCGCCGGGCGTGCGGCGATCTGGTCGGTCCAGCGCTGGACGTTCTTATAGTCCTGCACCTGCAGGAATTCGGCCGCATCATAGACGAGGCCCTTCACCAGCGCGCCGTACCACGGCCAGATCGCCATATCGGCGATGGAATAGTCGCTGCCGCCGACATATTCGCTCTCGGCCAAGCGGCGGTCGAGCACGTCTAGCTGGCGCTTCACCTCCATCGCGAAGCGGTCGATCGCATATTCGATCTTCATCGGGGCATAAGCATAGAAATGGCCAAAGCCGCCGCCGAGCATCGGCCCCGCGCCCATCTGCCAGAACAACCACGACAGCACCTCGGCGCGCTTCGCCGGGTCGGTCGGCACGAACGCGCCGAACTTGTCGGCGAGGTACAGCAGGATCGATCCCGACTCGAACACGCGGACCGGGGTCGGCCCGCTGCGATCGACGAGCGCGGGAATCTTCGAATTCGGGTTCGCCGCGACGAAGCCGCTACCGAACTGGTCGCCCTCCATGATCTTGATCAGCCAGGCGTCATATTCCGCACCCGTATGGCCTGCGGCGAGGAGTTCCTCGAGCATCACCGTGACCTTCACGCCATTGGGCGTCGCCAGCGAATACAGTTGAAGCGGATGCTTGCCGACCGGCAGATCTTTCTCGTGCGTCGCACCTGCGATCGGGCGGTTGATGTTGGCGAAGCGGCCGCCATTGTCCTTGTCCCAGGTCCAGACAGTCGGCGGGGTGTAGGGTTCGGTCATGCAAGCTCTCCGGTGCGGCGTCTGGCGCGGAAATGGCGTTGCGACCAACCGGGCGCAAGGGTGCCGCGGGGTTACCCCAGTAACGGTTCGCCCGGAAAAGGCTTGCGGTGGAGACGCCGCGCCAGCCAACCGGCGATCAGCGGGAGCATGACCGCCGCGACCTGCATCCACAGGGGATGCGGAACGGCAAACTGGTTCACGAGGTTCGACGCGATGAAGGCACCGACGACGATCCAACCGCCCGGCGACCCGTCTGCAATCCGCAGCGCCAGCCAGGCCCCCGCAAAGGGTGCGATCAGCCAGCCGCTGGCGATGAGAAGCTTGGCCGCGATCGGTATCACGCCGACATAGGTCGTAAGTGCGACCGGATCCGCGGCGTCAACCGTATCGATCGGAAACAACGCTCCGCAAAGCCAATCAGTCGATGAAACCAGGAAAAACGCCACCGCAATGCCGACGACCACGGCAAAAAATGCTTTCATATTCCCCCCGCACGGGGGCTAGCGTAGCACAAGCCCGCAGGCGTGGCATCAACCGTGCGGATGTATTTCCTGCGGTTGCACTTGCGCCATGCGCGTGCCCGTTGCTCGGCAGGAGGCGGCTACCACCGGATAATCGATGTCGCTGTTGCGCGCGATCGCGGCGGGCATTGCCTGCTGACAGGCTCGGATCGACTGATACTGGGCCGGTTCGATTCGTGTCTGCTGGCACGCGGTGTTGCCATCGCCGCAACCCATGATCGCCATGACGTAGAATAGGGGTTCCATCGTCTCGTCCTCTCGGGTGTAAAAACGATGGGCCGGGGCGCTTGTTCCACGAAGCGCTTTCAGGGGCGCTTGACTGTGCCTACATGGGGGGCAGATGCCACCCGATACCGCCACCTCCTCGACCGCGCCCGAACGGCCCATGCTGCCGACGCTCAAGCGCTTCCTGCCCTATCTGTGGCCCGCCGACGCGCCGATCCTGCGGTTGCGGATCGTGGGGGCGATGGCGCTGGTCGTGGCGTCGAAGGTCACGCAGGTCTATGTCAGCGCCTATACGCTGAAATGGGCGGTAGATCGCATGGCGCAGGGCGAACGCAGCGCGGCCTGGCTCGTGATCGCGCTGGTGCTCGGCTATGCCGGTGCGCGCTTCTCCACGACGTTGTTCGACAACCTCCGCAATGCTGTGTTCGAACGCGTCGGGCAGGATGCGACCAGACGGCTTGCGGCGAGCGTGTTCCGCCACCTCCACCAGCTTTCGCTGCGCTTCCACCTCGAACGTCGCACTGGTGCCGTCACCAAAGTGGTCGAACGGGGCACCAAGAGCATCGATACGATGCTGTACTTCATGCTGTTCAACATCGCGCCAACGGTGCTGGAACTGGTGTTGGTGCTCAACATCTTCCGCAGCAATTTCGGTTGGGGGCTGGTTGCGGCGACGGTGGCGATGGTCGCAGTCTACATCTGGTTCACACGGGCGGTGACCGATTGGCGCGCGGCGCTGCGCACGCGGATGAACGATCTCGATACCGGCGCGGTCAGCCATGCGGTCGATTCGCTGCTCAATTTCGAAACGGTCAAATATTTTGGCGCGGAGGAACGCGAAGGCCGGCGCTACGACGCCGCGATGCTGGCGTACGCCAACGCCGCAGTGACATCGGAAAACTCGCTCGCCTGGCTCAACATCGGGCAAGCGCTGATCACCAACCTGATGCTCGGCGGCGGGATGGCGTTCGTCGCCTGGGGCTGGGGCCGCGGGAGCTTCTCGGCGGGCGACGTGGTGTTCGTCTCCACCCTGCTCAGCCAGTTATTCCGCCCGCTCGATCTGCTCGGTATGGTCTATCGCACGATCCGGCAGGGCGTGATCGACATGGGCGCGATGTTCGACCTGATCGACACGCCGTCCGAAGTGGTCGACGTGCCCGGCGCGCCCGCGTTGACCGTTGGGAGCGGCCATGTCCGCTTCGAAAACGTGCGCTTCGGCTACGACCCGGGGATGCCGATCCTTAAAGGCATCGACCTCGATATTCCGGCGGGCAAGACGCTCGCGGTGGTCGGGCCGTCGGGCGCGGGCAAATCGACGCTCGCGCGGCTGCTGTACCGTTTCTACGACCTGACTGGCGGCCGCATTACCGTCGATGGGCAGGATATTTCCGAAGTAACGCAGGCAAGCCTGCGCGCCGCGATCGGCATTGTGCCGCAAGATACGGTGCTGTTCAACGATACGATCGGCTACAACATCGCCTATGGCCGGGAGGGCGCGAGTCAGGCCGAGATCGAGACGGCCGCGCGCGGCGCGGCGATCGCTGGCTTCATCGAACGCCAGCCGGAGGGCTATGACACGCGCGTCGGCGAACGCGGACTGAAACTGTCGGGTGGCGAGAAGCAGCGCGTGGCGATCGCACGCACCCTGCTCAAGGACCCGCCGGTGCTGATCCTCGACGAGGCGACCAGTGCGCTCGACAGCCGAACCGAGGGGGAGATCCTCGACACGTTGCAGGCGATCGAACGCGGCCGCACCACGATCGTGATCGCGCATCGCCTGTCGACCGTGGTCCATGCCGATGAGATCGTCGTGCTGGAGGCGGGGCAAGTGGTGGAACGCGGCAGCCACGCTGCGCTGCTGCGCAAAAACGGCCTCTACGCGGAAATGTGGAACCGCCAGGCGCAGGAGCGGGCGGAAGAGGCGGTCGCGGCGGAGTAAGAGGGTACGATGAGCGACGATCGTGCGGAACGCGAAGCGGCCTGTTTGCCGATGGCGGTTCCGGCGTGCATGGCGGAGCAGATCGGCGGGTACCAATGGTCACGCGATCTGGTCGGCGAATCCGGCGGCGCGGTGTACCGGCTGCACGGCAAAGCGGGCGCGCCGGATCTGTTCCTGAAGCACGGGGGTGCTGTCATCGCCGATGACATTACCGACGAAATGGCGCGGCTACGCTGGCTGGCCGGGCATCTCCCGGTGCCGCAAGTCGTTCATTTCGTGCGGACGCCGGATGAGGCGTGGCTGTTGATGAGCGCTCTGCCCGGACGGACCGCCTTCCAATTGCTTGAGGATGCCGGGGAGGAAGACCGACGCGCGATCGTCGACGCGCTGGCCGGCTTCCTGCGGCGACTCCATGCGATTCCGCTCAGCGATTGCCCCTTCGCCAGCGATCATGCGTATCGCCTCGCCCGTGCGCGGGAGCGGATCGACGCCGGGCTGGTCGAGGAAGACGAATTCGACGTGGAGCGCGAAGGCTGGACCGCGCAGCAGGTGTGGGACGCGCTCCAGGCGCTGCTGCCGCTCGCGCCCGATCCGGTCGTTACGCATGGGGACTTCTCGCTCGACAACATCCTGCTGCGCGATGGCGCGGTGGTTGGCTGCATCGATGCGGGTCGGGTTGGGATCGCCGATCGCTATCAGGACCTCGCGATCCTGTGGAGCTGCCTCGGCGAATTCAACTCGCGCCTGCAGGAGCGGCTGCTTGACCGCTACAACATCGACGTGGATCGCGCCAAGCTGCACTTCCACTTGATGCTGGACGAATTGTTCTGACGCGTAGTGCGGCGCGGCCGCTATCGCAGCAACGCGCGATATTCCGGATGTTTTTCGATGAACGCCGCCACAAACGGGCATTGCGGAATGACCTTCAACCCGCGGTCGCGCGCCGAATCGAGCGCGGCGCGGATCAGTTTCGAGCCGACCCCGCGCCCCTCCAGCGCCTTGGGGACGATCGTATGGGTGAAGACGATCGTATCGCCCTCCATCTGATACGCCGCGACGGCGCGCTTGCCACTGACGACCAGTTCGAATTCGGCCTCGGCCTTGTTGTCGATGACGCTTTCCATCGGCTGCGCTTGCATCGGGCGGGCGGCTTCGCGCAAGAGGGCGCGTGATCGACCCCCTTCCCATATTGCAGTCCACTTTCGGCTTTCCGGGCTTTCGCGGCGTCCAGCAACAGGTGGTCGAACGCGTTCTGTCAGGAGAGAATACCCTCGCGGTGATGCCGACCGGCGCGGGGAAGTCGCTCTGCTATCAGCTCCCCGCGCTCGCGCTGACCGGCACCTGCGTGGTGGTATCGCCGCTGATCGCGCTGATGCACGATCAGTTGCGCGCGGCGACCGCGATCGGGATCAGCGCCGCCACGCTCACCTCGGTCGATACGGATCAGATGGAGACGATCGCGCGCTTCCGCCGCGGCGAGCTCGACTTGCTCTATGTCGCGCCCGAACGCGCTTCGAGCCAGAGTTTCCGAGATCTGTTGGGGCAGGCACCGCTCGCCTTGTTCGCGATCGACGAGGCGCATTGCGTGTCGGAGTGGGGGCATGACTTCCGCCCCGATTACCGGCTGCTGCGGCCGTTGCTCGATGCCTTTCCGAACGTGCCGCGCCTCGCGCTGACCGCAACTGCGGACGCGCATACCCGTGCCGATATTCTCGAGCAGCTCGGCATTCCGCAGGACGGGATGATTGTCGCGGGGTTCGATCGGCCCAACATCCAGTACCGCATCAGTCCCAAGGACAATGCCACGCGTCAGATTGCCGATCTCATCGCGGAAACGCCGGGGGCGGGCATCGTCTATGTCCAGAGTCGTGCAGGGACCGAGAAGATGGCCGAGGCGCTCGCCAAGACCGGCCGCCCGACGCGCGCCTATCATGCCGGGCTCGATCCGTCGGTGCGCGCGCGCAACCAGGCCGATTTCGTGGCGAGCGAAGACATGGTGATGTGTGCGACGGTCGCGTTCGGCATGGGGATCGACAAGCCCGACGTGCGCTTCGTCGCGCATGCCGGGCTGCCCAAGTCGATCGAGGCCTATTATCAGGAAACGGGCCGCGCGGGCCGCGATGGCGATCCGGCGGTGGCGCATCTGTTCTGGGGCGCCGAGGATTTCGCGCGGGCACGGCAGCGCATCGGCGAGGTCGAACCCGCACGCCAGCCGGGCGAGCGGCAGCGGTTGCAGGCGCTCGGCGCGCTAGCCGAGACGGCGGGGTGCCGGCGGCGCATTCTGCTCAAGCATTTCGGCGACGATGCGCCGGAAAATTGCGGGAATTGCGACAATTGCCTCAACCCGCCCGCCAGCGTCGATGCGACGGAGGTGGCGAGGAAGTTTCTCTCCGCCGTCTTTCGCACAGGGCAGAGCTTTGGCGCGGGCTATATCGAACAGGTCCTGATCGGCCAGTCGAGCGAGCGCAGCCTGATGAACGGGCATGAGGCGCTGGGCGTGTTTGGTATCGCATCGTCGCCGGAGGAAATCGCGCTGATCAAGCCGGTCGGGCGGGCGTTGCTGCTGCGCGATGCCTTGCGCGCGAACGATTTCGGCGGTCTGGAGTTTGGCCCCGGCGCACGCGCGATCCTTAAGGAGGGCGAACGCGTCGATCTGATCGTCCCGCCGAAGCGCGCGCGGCGACGGCGTGGGGAAGCGGTGTCCAACCCGACCGGCGATCCACTGTTCGAGGCGCTACGTACCAAACGGCGCGAATTGGCGCTGGAGGCGAGCGTGCCGCCTTACGTGATCTTCCACGATTCGGTGCTGCGCGAAATGGCGCTGCTGCGCCCGTCGTCGCTGGCGGCGATGGGGCGGATCACGGGCGTGGGCGCGCGGAAACTCGAGGCCTATGGCGAGGCTTTCCTCGGAGTGATACGACGGACGCCATGAGAATTTTCCTCTTCATTGCGGTGGCCGCGCTCGTCATAGCCTGTGTGGCGTGGGGCTCGCGTGCCGTATTCGCCAAGGCGCGTCTCACCGCGCCGGTTGAGCATGCGATTTCTGGTGCGTCCGATGCAGAAGCTCGACGCAACCGAACGAACGCGATTTTGCGCGGCCAAGGAGTGCCGATCCTGGCGTCGCTGCCCGTCATCGAATCCGAACGCGAAGTAATTCTCCCGTCTCAGAAGGAGGTCACCATGCGTGCCGTTGCGACGCTGGTCGTCGCGCTGAAGGGGGAGGGGCTTGAACAAAACGACATCGACAGATTGGTCGCGCGCTATGATCTGACCAAATGGCTTTCCCCAGACGAAGCGGCGTTCATAGCCGATGCGAGACCGAGCGAGCGCGATCGGTTGGTGCATTCGTGGCGCTATGAAGCCGCCAATACTTTGTTGTGGACGCTTGGTCTGGTCGAGCATCTTGGCCCGCCGCGCAGCCCCTGTGATCCTGCGGCGCTCGCTTCGCTGCTAAAGAAATATTCGCGCAGTGAATTGCTGGCGAAAGCAAAATTGCGCCCGACCGCTGAGATTCTCGACGAGGCTGATTTGATTTATCGTTATCGTTGGGCGCTTGTTGATGCGGGCGTTAACAAGCGCCCCCCGCCTGCCGGCCTCAGCGACGACGTTGCTATGGAACGGCATCAGGCGCTCAACTGGATAATCTATCATGCCGAACAGCCGTGGGATGAAATTACGCTGGATACATGATCCAGCGCTTGGCAAGAACGGCACATGACCATCCTCCGCACTATCGACGCGACCATTTCCGTCGCCCCGCAGATCGACCCTGACGACATGGCGGAGATCGCTGCGTCGGGATTTACCGCGATCGTCAACAATCGCCCCGACGGCGAGGATTTCGGGCAGCCGAGCGGCGACGAGATCGCGGCGGCGGCGGCCGAGCTTGGCCTCACCTACACCGCGATCCCGATCACGCATGCCGGTTTCTCGCACCCGCAGATCGACGCGATGGCGGCGGTACTCGCCGACGCCAAGGGGCCGGTGCTGGCCTATTGCCGCTCGGGCACGCGCTCGTGCAATCTGTGGGCGCTGGCGGCGGTGAAGGCGGGCACGCATCCCGATACAGCGATGGCAAAGGCGGCGGCGGCGGGATATGATCTCACTGGCTTGCGACCGTTGCTCGACGCCTTATCTACGGTGGCATGAACTGGATCGTTCTCAGCTATAGTCTGGCAGGCGTGCTTGGCCTCGCGCTTTTCGCGCGTTGGCTGCGGCTGGGCGAGAGCCGGATCGTCAGCGAAGCGCAGGCGCGCGAGACCGCCGAGCAGATGTTGGCGGGCTTCGTGGCGCATGGCGCGTTACTGGGAACCGACGGCAATGCCGCTTTGGTCGCGGGCAATGGTGCGATCGCCATCCTCAAACGTCACGGCGCGAAGATCGTGGCACGGCGGCTGATCGCGCCGCTCGGGCTCACCCAGGCGGTCGAGGGGGTACAGGTCGAAACGGGCGAGCGGCTGTTCGGCGGAGTCCTGCTGTTCGGCGTCGTCGCGGACGAGGTGCGCGCTCTGGAGGCTTCGGTCGGGCGTGCGTCGGGCGTGGTTGTCGCGCTCCACTGATTCCCAACCTGTTGACCGGTCGCCCATTGACAAGGTGCCACTGACAGTCGTGTAAATAGCGACGATGGTTTTGCCCGATCCCGTCCAATATGCCGTGCCCGGCTTCATCCTGCTCGTACTGGCGGAGATGATCGTCGCGCGGATTCGCGATCGGAGCCGCTATGAGCCGCGCGATACGCTGACCTCGCTGATGCTCGGGCTGGGCAGCACCGTGGCGGGCGCGCTGTCGGGCGCCGCGGTGTTCGCGCTGGCGATGTGGGTGTGGCAGTTCCGCGCCTTCGACATCGGATACCAATGGTATTGGTTCGTCATCGCCTTCGTGATCGACGATCTCGCCTATTACGTCTTCCATCGCTCGGCGCACCGCGTGCGGTGGTTCTGGGCGAGCCACGTGATTCACCATTCGAGCCAGCATTATAATCTGTCGACCGCGCTGCGGCAGACTTGGACCGGCTTCTTCAGCGTCAGTTTCCTGTTCCGCCTGCCGCTGTTCCTGATCGGCTTTCCGCCGCCGATGGTGTTCTTCGTGGCGGGGCTGAACCTGATCTATCAATTCTGGATTCACACCGAGGTGATCGACCGGATGCCGCGCTGGTTCGAGGCGGTGATGAACACGCCGTCGCACCACCGCGCGCACCATGCGACCAACCCGCGCTATCTCGACAGCAATTATGCTGGCGTTTTCATCATCTGGGACCGGATGTTCGGCACCTTCGTGCCCGAACGCGACGATGATCGCCCGCGCTATGGCATCGTCAAGAATCTCGGTAGTTTCAACCTGTTATGGGCGGCGTTCCACGAATGGATCGGCATCGCGCAGGATGTGTGGCGTGCGCCCGGGCTTCGTGCCAAGCTCGGTTATATCGTGATGCCGCCGGGGTGGAGCCATGACGGCAGCCGCGATACGTCGGAAACGATCAAGGCGCGCTGGCGTGAAACAATGACACTGAAGTCGGCAAAGCCCGGCGGGTCTGGAGAGATGGAATGGAAGAAGCCGATATCGTCGTCGTCGGGGGTGGATCCGGCGGGGCGGCTGCTGCCGGACGCCTGAGCGAAGGAGGCAGGTTCTCGGTCGCCTTGCTGGAGGCGGGCGGGCGCAACACCGGCCTTCGCACGCGCATCCCGGCGTTCCTGGCGTTCCAGACCGACAAGACCAATTGGAATTACGAAACCGTACCGCAGCCTGGCCTGAACGGCCGCCGCGGGCATCAGCCGCGCGGCAAGGGGCTGGGCGGATCGAGCGCGATCAACGCGATGATCTACATCCGCGGCAACGCATGGGATTACGACAATTGGGCGGCGATGGGGTGCCCTGGCTGGTCGTATGACGACGTGCTGCCGTGGTTCAAACGCTGCGAACACAATGTGCGCGGGGCGGATGATTTCCACGGTGCCGATGGCCCGCTGTGGGTCAGCGAGCAGCGCTTCCCCAACCCCGGCAGCCTCGATTTCGTCGAGGCGGGGGCGAGCCTGCAAATCCCGCGCAATGATGATTTCAATGGCGCGCGGCAGGATGGGATCGGCATCTACCAGGTGACGCAGAAGGGCGGCGAGCGCTGGACCTCGGCGCGCGCCTATCTCGGCGACAAGCCTGCCAGCCCCAATCTGCACGTCCTGACCGGCGTGACGGCGGAGCGGGTGCTATTCGAGGACGGCCGCGCCTGGGGCGTCGCCTATCTGCAAGGCGGCGAGTCCAAGGTGATCCGCGCGCGACGTGGCGTAATCCTGGCGGGCGGGGTGTTCGGCACCGCGCAACTGCTGCAGCTCTCCGGCATCGGCCCGGCGGCGCATCTGCAGGAACACGGGATCGCAGTGCGGGTCGACCGGCCCGCCGTGGGCGCGAACCTGCAAGACCATATCGATTATGTCGCCGCGTTCGAAACGCCGGGGAAGAACTTCGTCGGCAACTCGCTGAAGGGGACGCTGGCGATGGGCTCGGCGTTGATAAACTGGCTGCGCAAGCGCGAGGGAATGATGACGACGCCCTTCGCCGAGGCGGGCGGATTCCTGACCGTCATGCCCGATGCGCCCGCACCCGACGTGCAGCTGCACTTCGTGATTGCCGCGCTGGAGGATCATGGCCGCACCAAGGTGCCGGGGCATGGCTATTCGTGTCACGTCTGCGTGCTGCGGCCGGAGAGCACCGGCACCGTGCGGCTCGCATCAGGCGATGCGCGCGCCGCGCCAGTCATCGACCCCGCTTTCTTCAGCGATTCGCGCGACATGGAGGTGATGAAGGCTGGCGTGCGCGCGATGTACCGAATCCTCGAACAGCCGCCACTTTCCAACCATCAGGGCCGTGATCGCTATCCGATCGACCTTCGCGACGACGAAGCGCTCGAACGGCTGATCCGCGCGCGCGCGGATACCGTCTATCACCCGGTCGGCACGGCGCGGATGGGATCGGACGATGCGGCGGTGTGCGATCACCGCTTGCGCGTGCGCGGGGTGGAGGGGCTGTACGTCGCCGATGCCTCGATCATGCCCAAGCTCGTCTCGGGCAATACCAATGCGCCCTCGATCATGATCGGCGAACGCTGCGCCGATTTCGTGACGGCCGATCTGGGGTGAGCGAAGACGCGCCCAGGGAAAAGACCGACTGGCGGCGGATCGGCGTGATCGCGGCGGTGACGCTGGTGCCCGGCGGGTTTTTGCTGGGCGCGGCGCTGGCGCTCCGGCGGATGCGGGCGGAGGCGGAGCGGGAGGTGGCTGAGAGCGAGCCCGACGAGGAGTCCTAGCGGGACGACTGAGATTGCGGTACGATCGCGGCGTCGCGTGACTGGCGAGACAGGTGGAGCACCACCGTGGAGCGCGACCTGGAACCGCCGCTCGCCTGGGCATCCTCTGACTGAAGGAGCCCGCATGTCCGACCCGACCCATATCCCGAACTGGCACCGCCTCGACGCGCGGATCACGACGTCGGGCCAGCCGAGCGAAGCCGAACTGGAGGAAATCGCCGCGAGCGGCGTGCAGCACGTCGTAAATCTTGCGCTGCACACGCACGAACGCGCGCTG
This sequence comes from Sphingomonas sp. MMS24-J45, assembly GCF_044881195.1. GTDB lineage: Bacteria > Pseudomonadota > Alphaproteobacteria > Sphingomonadales > Sphingomonadaceae > Sphingomonas. Next base: position 1,640,225 of record NZ_CP173255.1, read on the forward strand.
CCCGACGAAGCGGCTAGCGTTGCCGCAGCGGGGATGACCTATACGCACATCCCGGTTGCCTTCGATGCGCCGAGCGAAGCGGATTTTGTGCGCTTCTGTGAGGTGCTCGACACGCTCGGCGATGCGCCGGTGCACGTCCACTGCATCCTCAACCTGCGCGTCTCGGCCTTCTTCTACCGCTATCGCCGCGATGTGCTGCGGTGGGACGAGGCGGCGGCGCGTGCACCGATGGAGGCGCTGTGGCAGCCGGGCGGGGTATGGGCGGCGTTCATCGGCGATACGGATGCCATAAACCTGCCGCACCGTCCGCCGCGGAAAGCCTGATCTCCAGCGACAAAAAAGGGCCGGTGCGTTGCCGCACCGGCCTAAGTGTGTCCGCAGGAGGAACATGGTTTGGGTAACGCCGCTCCCCCGAACGGCGCCCCCCAATCTCGTCAATAATTGTAGGCGCGCTCGCCATGCTCGTTGATGTCGAGACCTTCGTGCTCGACTTCTTCCGAGGGGCGGATGCCAACGGTATATTTCAGCGCGAGGAACAGGATCGCCGAGATCCCGCCCGACCACAGCAGGGTCACGCCAACGGCCTCGACCTGCGTGACCAACTGCGCGGCCATGTCGTACACGCCGGCCTTGGCGACGGGTGCGGTGTAATCGACGAAGCCCTGGCCGCCGAGCGTCGGGCTGGCGACCACGCCAGTGCCGATCGCGCCGAAGATACCGCCGACGCAGTGCACGCCGAACACGTCGAGCGAGTCGTCATATTTGCCGAGGTTCTTCACCGTGGTGACGAAGAAGAAGCACAGCGGCGAGACGAGCAGGCCGAGTACGACCGAGCCCATCGGCGAGGCAAAGCCCGAGGCCGGGGTGATCGCCACCAGCCCCGCAACCGCACCGGTCACCGCGCCGAGCAGCGACGGCTTGCCGTGCTTCACCTGGTCGATCACCGCCCAGGAGACCGCTGCCGCTGCCGTGGCGACGAAGGTGTTGATGAAGGCGAGTGCGGCGAGGCCGTTCGATTCGAGGTTGGACCCGGCGTTGAAGCCGAACCAGCCGACCCATAGCAGGCTGGCGCCGATCATCGTCATGGTCAGCGAGTGCGGCGGCATCGGCTCCTTGCCGTAGCCAGCGCGCTTGCCGATGATGATGCAGCCGACCAGGCCAGCGATACCGGCGTTGATGTGGACGACGGTGCCGCCCGCGAAATCCAGCGCGCCCTTGCCCCACAGGAAGCCGTAATCGGTCGGCGCGGCGTGCAGGAAATCCGGGCCCGCCCAATACCAGACCATGTGCGCGATCGGGAAATAGACGATCGTCATCCACAGCACGGTGAAGATCATCAGCGGCGTGAACTTCACCCGTTCCGCAAACGCCCCGACGATCAGCGCAGGCGTGATGCACGCAAAGGTCATCTGGAACACGATGAAGGCATATTCCGGGATGTAGACCCCGTTCGAGAAGGTCGCGGCGAGCGAATTGGCATCGACGCCCTTCAGGAACAGCTTGCCGAAGCCGCCGACGAATTGCGATCCGCCGGTGAAGGCCATCGAATAGCCCCAGCTCACCCAGACCAGGGCGGCGATGCTGACGATCATGAACACCTGCATCAGCACCGACAGCATGTTCTTGGTGCGCACCAAACCGCCGTAGAACAGCGCGAGGCCGGGCACCGACATCATCAGCACGAGAGCCGAGGAGATCAGCATCCAGCTCGTGTCGCCCTTATTGACCATCGCAGCGGTTGGCACGAACGGTGCGGCTGCGGCGGGCGCCTGCGCCCAAGCCGGAAGAGCCGCGAACAGGGCGGCCCCTGCAAAGCCTGCGGCAAGCCCAAATTTGGTCGATTGCTTCATCGATACCCCCTTGAGGACGGCGGCGCTCACAGCGCAGTCTCGTCGGTTTCGCCGGTGCGGATGCGGACCGCTTGGCCGACATCGAGCACGAAGATTTTCCCATCGCCGATCGCGCCGGTATTGGCCGATGCCTGGATCGCCTCGACCACCTTGTCGGTCAGGCTGCTGCCGCACACGACCTCGATCTTGATCTTCGGGACCATGTTCGTGCTGTATTCGGCACCGCGATAGATTTCGGTCTGCCCCTTCTGGCGCCCGAAACCCTTCACCTCGGTGACGGTCATGCCCGCCACGCCGATTTCGGTGAGCGCTTCGCGCACCTCGTCGAGCTTGAACGGTTTGATGATGGCGATGACAAGCTTCACGCGCGACCCCCCTGTTTGGTCCTGCGGCTATCCTCGCAATCTGCGTGCCAGAGTCGAAAACGCACGATTCCGCGCGGTTTCGGGAACAAAACCGTTACGAACGCGTAAATTTTTGTGCAGTTGCGAAAGCGTGCCTAAGAATCGGGCACGCCACCAAGGATTTCCCGGGCGGCCTCAGCATCGCCTTCATCCACCATCACGCGCACGGGAATGAAGAACTGGCTGCCGTCCGCGATGCTGGCATTGCCGTCGAGGGCGACCGCCGGGATGTCCGCCGATTGCAACAGGCCGATCACCATATGCGCTTCGTTACGGGCGTAGCGTCCGATCTCGACCAGACTCATCGTGGTGGAAGCGGATCGAAGACCGGCATTACGGTCTGTACCCGCACCGGTAGCCCATCAATGCTGCGGTCGCGCGTCGCGATCTTGGCAAGACGGTCGGCGGGCTCCTGCTGTGCATGATATTTGACCAGCGTGGTGCGTTCGCGTTCGACCGTCATGTGCGGCACGCCCCAGCCGCAACTCGTCTGCACGCTGTCGACCGCAATATCGAACACTTGCCGCGCGCCGGCGAGGCGGGGGAAGTGCGCGGCGAAGGCGTCATAGCCCGGCTCGCCCGCCACGACGAAGCTACCCGCGCCATAGAGCCGCAGGATCAGCGCGGGATTGTCGAACGCGCAGAACATGATCGTGATGCGCCCGTCCGCGCTCAGATGCGCCTGCGTCTCATTCCCCGATCCGCCAAGATCGAGATAGGCGACGCGATTGGGTCCCAACACGCGGAAGCAATCGAGGCCCTTGGGGCTGAGGTTGACCCGCGTTCCCTCTGCCGCGGTGGCGACGAAGAAAACTGGCTGCTTTGCGATGAAGGACCGATGGTCGTCGTTCAGGGCGGAGAAGAATTCCATGCCTATCTCCTACCTGTAGGACCATCGGCGGAAAAGCCGCGACTAAACCGCCGTCCCGCCGACCGTCAGTCCCGCCACCAGCAACGTCGGCTGCCCGACCCCGGCGGGCACGCTCTGCCCGCCCTTGCCGCACATGCCGATGCCTTCATCGAGCGCGAAATCGTTGCCGATGCCTTCGACGCGGGTGAGGCAGGACGGGCCGTCGCCGATCAGCGTCGCGCCCTTGATCGGCGCGCCGATCTTGCCGTTCTCGACACGGTACGCCTCGGTGCAGCTGAACACGAATTTGCCCGACACGATATCGACTTGCCCGCCGCCGAACGACTTGGCGAAGATGCCGTTCTTCATACGGCTCAGCAGTTCAGCGGGATCGTCCTTCCCGCCGCGCATGAAGGTGTTGGTCATGCGGGGCATTGGCGCGTGCGCGAAGCTCTCGCGGCGGCCGTTGCCGGTCGGCGCGACGCCCATCAGCCGGGCGTTGAGGCGATCCTGGATATAGCCCTTCAGGATGCCGTCCTCGATCAGCACATTCTCCTGCGTCGGCGTGCCCTCATCGTCGATCGACAGCGATCCACGCCGGTCGGCGATCGATCCGTCATCGACCACGGTGACGCCCGGCGCGGCGACACGCTCGCCGATCCGCCCTGAAAATGCCGAGGTGCCCTTGCGGTTGAAATCACCCTCGAGCCCGTGGCCGATCGCCTCGTGCAGCAGGATGCCGGGCCAGCCGGGTCCGAGCAGCACGGTCATCTCACCCGCAGGTGCATCGACCGCGTCGAGATTAACGACCGCTTGCGCCAGCGCTTCGTCGATCGCGCGGTTCCACGTCGCGGGTTCCATGAGGTCGTTGTAAAGATAGCGCCCGCCGATCCCGAAGCTGCCGGTCTCGCGACGGCCATTCTGTTCGACCACGATGCTGACGTTGAGGCGCACCAGCGGGCGCACGTCGGTGGCGATGAAGCCATCGGCGCGGACGATCTCGACGACGTTCCAATTGCCCATCAGCGACACCGATACCTGCGCCACGCGCGGATCGCGCGCGCGCGCAGCGGCGTCGATCGTCTGGCACAGGTTCACTTTGTCGGCGAAGGGCACCAGGTCGAGGGGATCGGCTGCCGTATAGAGATGGCGGTTGGTGGCGCGCGGCGGCCCGGCCTTGGGTGCGGCGGACGGGTCGATCAGCGCCATCGTCTCGCTCGCGCGGCGGATTGCGGCGGCGCTGAGTTCATTGGCATGGGCGAAGGCGGTCATCTCGCCCGATACGGCGCGCAGCCCGAATCCCGAATGCGTGTCGTAGCTCGCGGTCTTCAACCGCCCATCATCGAAGCCGAACGCTTCGGACTTGCGATATTGCAGGTACAATTCGCCATCGTCGGCCTTGCCGAGCGCGGCGGCGGTCAGCGCCTGCGCTTCCTGCGGGTCGAGTTGACCATCGTGATACAGGAAGGCGCGGGGATCTGTGGAGCTAGTCATCCAGTGAAGATAGGGACGGGGTGCGCCTTCGTAAATGGCGTTGAGGTTTCAGCTACAGCGCTACAAGCACCCTTTACCGTCACCCCGGCCTTGTGCCGCGGCCCACCCCGCCGCAGGGCCAAAGTGGCGGACGGGTTATGCAGCAGGCAGCGTATAAGCCAGATCATACTCGTGCTTGCCGCCAGTCACCTTGATCGTGAAGCTGCCCGTAATCCCCTCCAGCGCGCCGGTGCCGCTGTCGGGCGCGATGATCACCGAAAGATCGGCGTCGCCGGTCTTGGTGATGGTACCGCGGTGAAGCAGCAGGAAGCTGCCCGCCTTGCCATCGACGCTGCCGCTGAACTGGTCGATCGCGACATAGCCGGCGGGCTTTCCCGGCTGCGGCGTGCCCGCCGCCAGCATCGTGCCGGTCGCAGTACCGGTCATGCCGCCTGTGAAGGTCTTGGCGATGCCCATGCGGCTGGTCGGCAATCCGTCGGCGGGCGCGTCGCCTTGTGCTTCGGGCGTCATCTTGACTTCGAACGTGCCGGTCGCGTGGTGCATCGGAATCCTTTCAGGGGCTGCAGCGATCAGCGCAATCGGCGCCAGCAGCAGCCAGTGCGGCCTCACCGCCCTGCGCCATCACCATGATCGTGCAGCGTCGTCGGATCGACCCCATCGGCCGGGCCACCGATCAGCACAAAACGCCGGTCGCAATAGCCGCAATCGACATAGCCGCTCTCGTCGATTTCCAGGAACACGCGCGGGTGCCCCAGGCTGGCCCCGCCTGGAATATCGGTCGCGCCGTCACAGACGTTGCGCGCATGGGTGACACGGAGGATTTCGGGCGGGGCGATCATGCGGCGTGCGATAGCAGCGGAGGTGCACCCGAACAATCCTTCCCGTGCCGCGAAGGATTGAGGTTGTGACCTCGCGCGCGTAGGGCAGGGGCATGACCGAAGCCGCCATCTCCATCGCCAATCTGTGCAAGACCTATAAGGGCGGAAAGCGGGCGCTCGACGATGTGTCGTTCGATGTGCCCCGCGGACAGATCTTCGGGCTGCTCGGGCCGAATGGCGCGGGCAAATCGACGCTGATCAACATCCTGGCGGGCCTCGTCAACAAGACCAGCGGCACGGCCTCGATCTGGGGTTTCGACATCGACCAGCATCCGCGCAACGCCAAGGTTTCGATTGGCATCGTCAATCAGGAAATCCTGTTCGATCCCTTTTTCTCGCCCGCCGAAACGCTCGAGATTCAGGCCGGGCTCTACGGCGTGCCGAAGGACAAGCGCCGCACGATGGAATTGCTGCGCGCGGTACATCTGGAGGACAAGGCCAATGCCTACGCCCGCACGCTTTCGGGCGGGATGAAGCGGCGATTGATGGTGGCCAAGGCAATGGTGCATTCCCCGCCGGTGCTGGTGCTCGACGAACCGACCGCGGGCGTCGATATCGAATTGCGCCAGCAGCTGTGGGCCTATGTCCGCTCGCTCAATGCCGCGGGCGTGACGGTCGTGCTGACCACGCATTACCTCGAAGAAGCCGAGGAATTGTGTGACCGGATCGCGATCATCAACCACGGCAAGGTGATCGCGAACAAGCCGACGCGCGAGCTGGTCGGGATGGCGACCGAGAAATTGGTCGAGGTGACGGTCGATCGCGATGTGGGCCTGCCGCCGAGTGCCGCCTGTTTCCAGAAGATCGAGCTGAAGGGCAGCCGCACGCTCGCCATCACCTATGCTAAGGACAAGGTGAATGCTGGCGAAGTGCTGGCGGCAGTGCAGGCCGATGGCTACGGGATCGTGGACGTATCGACGCGCGAGGCCGATCTGGAGGATGTGTTCCTCAATTTGACGCGGGCGAGCAACGCGGGGTGACGCCGGCCCGTTCGTGCTGAGCTTGTCGAAGCACCGACTTTCTTTTTACTTTCGATAACAAGGACAGGGCTTCGGCAAGCCCAGCCCGAACGGAGATTTGGGTGCCGCATAATCCTCACCAAACCGACGTCCTCATCATCGGCTCCGGCGCGGCCGGGCTGACCGCAGCGCTGAACCTCGCCGATCGCTTCAAGGTCACGGTGCTCGCCAAGGGCGCGATGAACGAAGGGTCGACCGCCTGGGCGCAAGGCGGAATCGCTGCCGTGCTCGAGGAAGGCGACACCTTCGAAAGCCATATCGAGGACACGATGGTCGCGGGCGCGGGGTTGAACGACCGCGCGACGGTGGAATTCGTGGTCGAACGCGCGCCCGCCGCGATCGCGCGACTCGAAGAGCTGGGCGTGCCCTTTGCGACGGAGGGAAATGCGCTGCACCTCACGCGCGAGGGCGGGCATAGCCACCGCCGCATCGTCCATGTCGCCGATGCGACTGGCTGGGCGGTGCAGGAGGCGTTGCAGCGCGCCGCTACCGATCACCCCAACATCACGCTGGTGCCCGACATGGTCGCGATCGATCTCGCGACCGGCAAGCATGAGGAGCGCTATTCTGGCGCGGGCCATGTGTGGGGCGTCTATGCCGTCAACCGCGCGACCGGTCGGGTTGAACTCTTCACCGCGCGCTCGACGATCCTCGCGACGGGCGGGGCGGGGCGCACCTATCTCTTCTCGACCGCCCCGCGCGGCGCGACCGGGGACGGCATTGCGATGGCGTGGCGCGCCGGGTGCCGCGTCTCCAACATGGAGATGATGCAGTTCCACCCGACCTGCCTCTACAATCTCGAGGTCAAGAACTTCCTGATTACCGAGGCCGTGCGCGGCGAGGGCGGGCATTTGCTCATCCCCGAGACCGGCTATCGCTTCATGCCCGATTTCGACGACCGGCTCGAACTCGCCCCGCGCGACGTGGTGGCGCGCGCGATCGACCATGAGATCAAGCGCCTCGGGCTCGATTACGTCCATCTCGACATCAGCCATAAGGGCGAGGCGTTCATCCGCGAACACTTCCCCAACATCTATGAAAAGCTGATGGGCCTGGGCATCGACATGACCAAGGAGCCGATCCCGGTGGTGCCCGCGCAGCATTATACCTGCGGCGGGATCGTGGTGGATCTGGACGGGCGGACCGACTTGCCCGGCCTCTATGCCGCCGGGGAGTGCACCGAGAGCGGGCTGCACGGGGCCAATCGCCTCGCCTCCAATTCGCTGCTCGAATGCTTCGTCTTTGGCGAGGCGTGCGCCGCGCATATCGCCGAGCATTGGGACGATCTGCCGCCGCCGCCGCCAATCCGCCCGTGGGACGAAAGCCGCGTCGCGGATTCGGACGAAGAGGTGGTCATCAAGCAGAACTGGACCGAAATCCGCCGCTTCATGTGGAATTATGTCGGCATCGTGCGTACGACCAAGCGGCTGGAGCGCGCGCAGCACCGCATTCGCCTGCTGACCGAGGAAGTGAACGATTATTACGGCCATTTCCGCGTCACGCCCGATCTGATCGAGCTGCGCAATTTGTTGCAGACCGCCGAGCTGATCGTGCGCTCGGCGCTCGCTCGCCATGAATCGCGTGGCTTGCATTACACGCTCGATTATCCCGATCTGTTGCCGGAGGCGCGCGACACGGTACTGGTTCCGTAAAAGCCCTTATGAGTTCAACGGGATAGCGAACGACTCTGCCACGATCGGCTCGCCCTGCGTCTCCGTCGCCTCGTCGCAAGCGCCTGCGGCAAGGACTTCTCAACCCTGTCATGCTCCTATCATGACTATGACTGGGGTTCGCGGGACGCGGGGCAGGCAGTGGTGACACACATTCACGACAGGCGAGTGCTGCGGGCGACGGCGACGATCGCGCTCGCCACCTTGACCGCCGCTTGCGTGAGCGCGCCCGCGCCGCAGGTCGCGCGGGTCGCGCCGGTGCCGATCACCCCCGCGCCGGTCCGTACCCCGACACCGCCCGCGCCTCGCCCAGCCAGCGCGCCGACCGCGCTCGCCGCCAGCGTCGCGGCGCTGGTGCGAAGTTTCGACGGACGGGTCGGCGTCGCGGTGCGCAGCGTCGACCAAGGCTGGACGGTCGACAGCAACGGCGACCAGCGCCTGCCGCAACAAAGCGTCAGCAAATTGTGGGTCGCAATGACGGTGCTGGACCAGCGCGACTCCGGTCGGCTCAAGCTCGATGATCCGGTGACGGTGCGGCCGGAGGATTTGACGCTGTTCCATCAGCCGATCGCTGCGCTCGTGAAGGGCGAGGAAGGTTACAAGACGACGGTCGGCGAATTGCTGCAACGCGCGCTGACGATGAGCGACAATACCGCCAACGACCGGCTGCTGCGCTATGTCGGTGGGCCGACCGCGGTGCGCGCGTTCCTGCAACGCAAGGGGCTCGACAACATCCGCTTCGGCCCGGGCGAGCGGCTGTTGCAGGCGCAAACCGCGGGCCTAACCTGGAAACCCGATTTTGCCCGCGGCAACGCCTTTGCGCAGGCGCGTGCCAAGCTGCCGACACTCGACCGGATCGCGGCGTTCGAACGCTATGTCTCCGATCCGCCCGATGGCGCCGCCCCCGTCGCGATCGCCAATGCTTTGGCACGGCTGAAACGCGGTGATCTGCTGTCGAAGGCGTCGAGCGATTATCTGATCGGCACGATGGAGTCCTCGCGGACCGGCAAGATGCGGATGCGCGGCGCGGTGCCGCCGGGGTGGAGCTTTGGCCACAAGACTGGGACCGGGCAGGATCTGGGCAAGCGCACCGCGGGCTATAACGATGTCGGCCTGCTGATCGCGCCCGACGGCAAATCCTATGCAATCGCGGTGATGATCGGCGACACGCCCAAACCGATCCCGGATCGCCAGGCGCTGATGCAAGCGGTGGTGGCGAGCGTGGTGGCGAACCACGGGTAGCGGCCCGGCATTCACCTACCCCCGTTCGCCCTGAGCTTGTCGAAGGGCTGCCATTCTTTCCGCGCTTGAAAAAGAAGGGCATGGCTTCGACAACCCCGGATCCAGTCCGGTGCCGAACGGATGGAGGTGGGTACCCGCACTCGTCCTCATAACTCGGGCTTGGGCAAAGCGCATCGCGCTGCTATCTCCCGCTAATGCCGCATCTCTATCTCGTCGATGGCTCGGGTTATATCTTCCGCGCCTATCACCGCCTTCCGCCGCTGACCAACGTGCATGGCGAGCCGGTGGGCGCGGTCTATGGCTATACGACCATGCTGTGGAAGCTGGCGGACGAGCTGCACAAGGCCGACGGCCCGACGCATATGGCGGTGATCCTCGACAAATCGTCCAAGACCTTCCGCAACGATCTGTACGACCAGTACAAGGCGCACCGCCCGCCGCCGCCGGAGGATCTGGTCCCGCAATTCCCGATGATCCGCGATGCAACGCGCGCCTTCTCGCTGCCGTGCATCGAGACCGAGGGGCTGGAGGCGGACGACATCATCGCGTGCTATGCCAAGGCCGCGCTGGCGCAGGGTTGGTCGGTCACGATCGTGTCGTCGGACAAGGATCTGATGCAGTTGATCGAGCCGGGGCTCGACTTGTACGACACGATGAACAACCGCCGCCTGGGGCCGGAGCATGTCGCGGAGAAGTTTCACGGCATCACGCCCGCGCAATTGGGCGACGTGCTCGCGCTGATGGGCGACAGCGTCGACAACGTGCCGGGCGTCACCGGCGTCGGCCCCAAGACCGCGGCCAAGCTCATCCTGGAGCATGGCGATCTCGAAAGCGTGCTCGCTGCAGCGCCGTCGATGAAGCCCGGCAAGCTGCGCGACAATCTGATCGAACAGGCCGACAATGCCCGCCTGTCGAAGGAATTGGTTACGCTGCGCTGCGACGTCGCGCTGCCCGAGCCGCTCGAAGATCTGGAGCTGAAGGGCATTCCCGATGCGCCGCTCCGCGCGTTTCTCGAACATCACGGCTTCAAATCGCTGCTCGCCAAATTGTCGGCGGTGGCCGACGCGCCGGTCACGCCGCACGCGCCGACCAAGATCACGCCGGTGGTCGAGGATCCGCCATGCGACCATGACGGCTATGAAACCGTGGTCGACGAGGCGGCGCTCGACCGTTGGATCACCGTTGCGCGGCATCAGGGCTGGATCGCAATCGATACCGAGACGACGGGCGTCGATGCCACGCGCGCCGAGCTCGTCGGGATCAGCCTGGCGCTGCACCCCAATCTCGCCTGCTACATTCCGCTCGGCCATGGCGGATCGGGCCTGTTCGCGGAAAAGCCCGCCCAGCTCGACAGCGCGGTCGCACTCGCCAAGCTGAAGCCGCTGCTGGAGGATCCGGCGGTGCTCAAGATCGGGCACAATCTCAAATACGATCTGATCGTGCTGATGCGCGCCTATGCCGATTTGGGCGGGGTGCAGGTGGCGCCGATCGACGACACGATCCTGATGAGTTTCGATCTCGACGCAGGTCTGCACGGGCACGGCATGGATGAACTCGCCGCGACGCATCTGTCGCACAGCTGCATCGCGTATAAGGATGTGGTCGGCACCGGCAAATCGCAGCGCGGTTTCCACGAGATCGATCTCGATGCGGCGACACGCTACGCGGCCGAGGATGCGGATGTGACGCTCCGCCTGTGGCGGCGTTTGAAGCCGCGGCTTGCGGCCGAGGAAGCGACGCGGGTCTATGAAATGGTCGATCGTCCGCTCGCAGCGGTTGTAGCGCAGATGGAGATGCACGGGATCAAGGTCGATGCGGCCCGGCTCTCCGCGCTGTCGACCGAATTCGCGGGCGCGATGGGCGCGCTGGAAGTGGAGATCCACGCGCTCGCCGGTGGCCCATTCACGATCGGTAGCCCCAAGCAGTTGGGCGACGTGCTGTTCGAACGCATGGGCATCAAGGGCGGTCGCAAGGGCAAGTCGGGCGTCTATTCGACCGACGTGAACGAGCTGGAACGCATCGCCGCCGACAAGGATTCGCCGGGGCGCGATATTGCCGCAAAGGTGCTCGACTGGCGGCAATTGTCGAAGCTCAAATCGACCTATACCGATGCGCTGCAGGCGCAGATCAACCCCGCGACGGGGCGCGTCCACACCTCCTACAGCCTGACCGGCGCGCAGACCGGGCGACTGTCGTCGACCGACCCCAATCTGCAGAATATCCCGATCCGCACCGAAATCGGGCGGCAGATTCGCGATGCGTTTGTCGCGGAACCGGGCAATGTTCTGCTCGCCGCCGACTATTCGCAGATCGAGTTGCGTCTGGCCGCGCACATGGCTGACGTGCCCGCGCTGAAGCAGGCCTTTGCCGATGGCGCCGACATCCACAGCCTGACCGCGAAGGAATTGTTCGGCGAGGTCAATCGCGACACGCGCGGGCGGGCCAAGACGATCAACTTCGCAATCCTTTACGGCATCAGCCGCTGGGGCCTGGCCGGGCGGCTCGACGTGACGGCGGACGAAGCGCAGGCGATGATCGATCGCTATTTCGAGCGCTTCCCCGGCATCCGCAATTACATCGCCCGCACCACCGAGGAAGTGCGCGAACGCGGCTTCACCACCACGTTGTTCGGGCGGAAATGTCATTTCCCGCGGATCAATTCGAAGCTGCAGCACGAGCGCCAGGGCGCGGAGCGCGCCGCGATCAACGCGCCGATCCAGGGCACATCCGCCGACATCATCAAGCGCGCGATGGTGCGGATGGGCCCGGCGCTGGCCGATGCGGGCCTCGGCCATGTCCGCATGCTGCTGCAGGTGCATGACGAACTGGTGTTCGAATTGCCCGAAGGCGATGTCGCTGCGGCGAGCGCGGTGATCGAACGCGTGATGGCGACCGCGGCGGAACCGGCGATCACGCTCGATGTGCCGCTGGGGATCGAAATCGGCACGGGGCCGAGTTGGGGCGCAGCGCATTGATCGCGCAAGGCGGCAGCCGGCCACGTCCGGCTGACTCGCATCAGCGCGGACGGCGGGCTCTGCCCGACCGACGACGCGGCTTTGCCGCGTCGCTATCCCTATCGAGTTGTGCCAATGACGGCTGAATCCATCGCCGCCACCGGCGGACAGACCGCCGACGAAATCAACGCGCTCGCCAAGGGCGGACGGACCAACATCATCGGGTTCGTCATGCGGCTGGTCGCGCGCCTGCCGTTCCTGTTCATTGCAGGAAGGCTGTACGGGCCGGATACGCTCGGTACCTTCGCGCGCGCGGTGCTGTTCGTCGAGGTGGCTTCGCTGCTCGCCACTTTCGGGCTGAAGCGCGGCCTTGCGCTCGCGATTGCAGAGACCGACCGGCCGCACGTGCAGATCGTATGGGATTGCCTGGTCGTCGCGGCGCTCGCGTCCGGCGTGGCAAGCGGCATCCTGCTGCTCATGCCCGACGTGATGTTTCACAACAGCACGCCGACCGCACTCGAACGCCTCTTGCCGTGCATCATCGTTGCTGGCGCCTGGTCCGATCTGATGCTGGCCGCGCTCGCCTATCGCCGCAACGTGCGCGCGACGGTGACGGCGCGCGCGGTGATCGAACCCTGGACGATCTCAATCGCGGCGGGGCTGCTGTACCCGGTCGCGCGGCACGACGGGCTCGTGATCGCCTATATGCTGTCGATGATCGCGGCGTTGATCGCCTCGTTCGTGCCATTCGTGCGCAGCTATGGCGCGCCGACCGGGTGGCGGCTGCACCTCGGACGGACGGTCGCGCTGATCCGCCGCAATGCGCCGCTCGCCGGGGCGGATGCGCTGGAATGGGGCACGCGCAACGTCGACCGCTCGATCCTGTTCCTGATGTTCGAACCGCGCATCGTCGGCATTTACTGGATGGCGCAGCAGGTGGCCTCCATCCCGGGCAAGCTGAAGACCAGCTTCGACCCGATCCTGGGGCCGGTCATCACCTCGAGCTTGGCGCGCGGCGATACGGCGGGGGTGGCGAGCCAGGTGCGGCAAGTCGGTTTCTGGATTTTGGCGGCACAAACCGGCCTCGCGCTGATGGGTTCGATTCCGGGTGAGGCGGTGATGGGCACGGTCGGCCCGCAATTCGTCGCGGGAACGGCGGCGCTTGCCTTTCTGCTCTTCGCCGAGGCCGCAGCCTCAACCGGCGCAGTGTGCGAATCCGCCCTCGTCTATATCGCGCGGGTGCAGAACGTGGCGATTTCGATCGGGATGCTGCTGTTCCAGATCTGCCTCAGTTTTGGGCTCATCTTCGCGATGCAGGCGCTTGGCTGGCCGGTCGCCTATCAGGCCGCGGGCCCGGCGGCGGCCTTGTTCCTGTCGGTCACGCTGACCTCGGTGATCAAGTCCAATTACCTCGCGCGGCTGCTGAAGGCGCGCGTCGCCGGGTGGCGCTTGCCGATGCTGTGGGCGATCCTGGCGGCGGGCACCGTCGGTGCGGCCTTCACCGCTCTGCCGCCGCGCTTCGAATGGGTCGAACTGGCGATCGGCGAACCGGCGATCGCCTTGGTTTATATTTTCGTGCTGTACCGCTGGGCGTTCAAACCCGAAGACCGCGCGCTGTTCCGCAAGATGCCGGGGGGCGAGGCGCTTCCGGTGTAATCGGTTCGCGGGATTGGTCGGCGCGGGCAAAGCCCACGCCGTCGGTCGCCGCCGAGGCGGCGCCGGCCGGAACGATCGCTTCGCGCCCGTGCCATAGCGTGGCTATGGCGTGGGTTCGTCGGTCAGTGCCGAAAATGCCGCACGCCGGTAAACACCATCGCCAGCCCCGCGGCATCGGCGGCGGCGATCACCTCGTCGTCGCGGATCGACCCGCCCGGCTGGATCACTGCGGTCGCGCCCGCCTCAACAGCCGCCAGCAAGCCATCGGCGAACGGGAAGAAGGCATCCGACGCCACCGCCGAGCCGATCGTGCGCGGGGTGGCCCAGCCTGCCTTGTCGGCAGCGTCCTTCGCCTTCCACGTGGCGATGCGCGCTGATTCGAGCCGGTTCATCTGCCCCGCGCCGATCCCGGCTGTGCTGCCGCCCTTGGCATAGACGATCGCATTCGATTTGACGTGCTTGGCGACCGTCCAGGCGAAGCGGCAATCGGCCAGTTCGGCATCGGTCGGCTGGCGCTTGGTCACGACGGTCAGGTCGGGCGTTCCCGCCGCATCGCGCGACTGGATCAGGAATCCGCCCGCAATCGCCTTCATCACCCGCCCGCGCCGCGCTGGATCGGGCAGGTCGCCGGTCAGCAGCAGACGAAGATTCTTCTTGCGTGCAAACACCGCGCGCGCCGCGTCATCGGCATCCGGCGCCGCGACGACTTCGGTGAAGATGCCGGAGATCGCCTCGGCGGTCGGGCCGTCGAGCGGGCGGTTGACCGCGATGATCCCGCCGAAGGCCGAGACGGTGTCGCACGCGAAGGCGGTCTGATACGCCTCGATCAGCGTATCCGCGCTCGCCACGCCGCAGGGATTGGCGTGCTTGACGATCACCACCGTCGGCGGGCCGTCGCGGAATTCGCTGACCAGATCGAGCGCGGCATCGGCGTCGTTATAATTGTTGTAGCTCAGCTCCTTGCCCTGCACCTGCTGCGCCTGGGCGATGCCGTTCACGCCGCCGCCCGGCTGGGCATAAAGCGCGGCGATCTGATGCGGATTTTCGCCATAGCGCAGCTCCGCCTGCTTGATCATCGGCAGCGTGACGCGCGCCGGGAAGCGTTCGCCCTGATCGACATGATTGAACCAGCCAGCGATCGCCGCGTCATAGGCGGCGGTGGCGGAATAGGCCTTGGCGGCGAAGCGACGGCGGTCGGCGAGCGTCGTGCTGCCCAGCGCGACCAGCGGATAATCGGCCGGATCGGTGACGATCGCCACGAAGGCATGGTTCTTCGCGGCGGAACGCACCATCGACGGGCCACCGATGTCGATATTCTCGATGATCTCGTCGCGTTCCGCACCCTTCGCGACAGTCGCCTCGAACGGATAGAGGTTGACCACGACCAGATCGATCGCACCGATGCCGTGCTCCTCCATCGAGGCGACATGCGCGGCGTCGTCGCGCACCGCGAGCAGGCCGCCATGTACCACCGGGTGCAGCGTCTTGACGCGCCCGTCCATCATTTCGGGAAAGCCGGTCAGATCGCTGATGTCGCGCACCGTGAGCCCGGCATCGCGCAGCGCTTTGGCGGTGCCACCGGTCGAGACCAATTCGACGCCCTTTTCAGCAAGGCTGCGCGCAAGATCGACGATCCCTGTCTTGTCGGACACCGACAGAAGGGCGCGGCGAACGGGGATGTCGGTCATGGGGAGGCTCCGGGTCGGCGGGTTCGCGCGTCCCTGCCCCGTTCGCCGCCAAGTTTCAACCGGCGCGCTTCAACGCCCAGCTTACGCTCGCGCCGCCAGCGGGGGATTCGCCGGTGACGGCCAGCTGCATCGTCGCGTGGGGGCGGCCATCAGCGTCGATCCAAACGCTCTCCTCGATCGCGAGCGCACCGCCGCGGCACCGAAATTGCCACAGGCCACCGCCCGGCAGCCGCAACAGCGCGGCCTGGCCATCGGCGGTCGGCGACACCTGTATGCCGAGGCCGAGATGGAAGCGGATCGCAAAGCCGGTGGCGACCAGCTTGCGCCGCTTGGTCGCGGGCAGCAGCATATCCTCGCCGCGCAGCTCACGGCCGTCGCTCGTCAGCGTCAGCTGCCGACGGTGCAGGAAGCCGAAGCGGCGGGCATAACCGTCATGGCTCGCATCGATCCGGCTCGATCCGTCGCTTTCCTGCCGCGCGAGTTCGACCTCGCCGACCCCGCGGCCGAGCGTGCCATCGGCATGGATCGCGGTCGAATTGCTGTCGCCGACAATCAGCGTCGAATGCGCCGCCGTGGTGCGCAGCCCCTCGGCCAGCGCGGGCGGCAGTTGCGCGAGCCCCGCGCGCGCGCCGCCGCAATTGACGACGATGCGGTTGGCACCATCGGAAAATTCGAAGGCCAGCGTCGAGGCACAGCCGCCCTCGACCAGCCGCGCGACCGGCGGTGGTGCCGCATCGAGGATGGCGACGGCCGATCCGGCGGCCAGCCGCTGATAGCCCCATTCGCGTGCCTGGCGCAGCGGGCGCGTCCGCACGCCGCTCGCCTGGATGATCTGTTCGAGCCGTTCCACGCCGATCGGCGCGCCGCCTTGCCAGCTCCCGAGATCGCGGTCGCCAAGGCACACGCCAAGCAAGGCCGGGACCAGCGTCTGAATCGCGGCCGTAACGGTTGCTGGCGGGTCGATCCGCCGCGCGGCGTACACTTCGCGCAGCTGCGTCAGCAGCATCAGCAAATCGACTTGCGCGGCGGGCGCGCGCGCGACGTTACCGCCATCCTCGAAGATCGACACGCCGATCGCCTTGGCCAGCGCCGCCTCCGTCGCGCCGCGGCGTGCGTCGCCGCCCGGAATGAGCAGGCCGGCCGCCACGACCCCGCACAGTGCCGCAATGCGGGGCGCGCCCGGTGCCGCTTTGTCCGCGCCACGATCGATATGCCGTGCACCCCGCGCAAGCGTGTTGAGCACGCGGCTGCGATACACCAGGTCGGTCGACGACAGGATCAGCGGTGCGTGCGCAGTCCAGAACAGGATGCGCCGTCCCCACAGATCGGCGCGCCATGCTGGCTCGCTCACCTTGTCGGCATGGGCCTCGAGCCAGCGCCGCATCAGTGCCTCGGCGACCGGCGTCGCCTGCACGCGCGTGGCGACTGTCGACAAGTCGCGCAGCCATGAGAAGCCGTGCAGATAGTCGCCAAAGGCCTTGGAGAAATCGGGCTTGGTGAGATCGAGTGTCTCGACCGCGCGGCTTTCCCCACGGAACGTCAGTGTGCCATCCAGCAGCGCATTGCCCCGCCGCACATCGCCGAGAAACGGATCGTCGGGCACGGCGATCAGTTTCAACGGATGGCGTCCCTTCAACCGCATGTCATGGATCGGCGTGCGCCACGTCAGGCGATGAAAGCGTTCTGCCAGGCGCTCGGCCAGCGACAACCCCTTGTCGCCGCCCGACCGGATCAGGCGCTTGCCCTGGTCGATGCCGTCGGCACCGCCCGCCTGATCGGGCGTAAACG
The DNA here is from genome assembly GCF_044881195.1 of Sphingomonas sp. MMS24-J45. GTDB lineage: Bacteria > Pseudomonadota > Alphaproteobacteria > Sphingomonadales > Sphingomonadaceae > Sphingomonas. Next base: position 1,657,718 of record NZ_CP173255.1, read on the forward strand.
CTCCGGGGGGCGGCACATCGTTCATTTAGCCGCGCAGGCCAGCGATATTGGTCGCGTAGGCACCAGGGCCACCGCGGAAGGTCGCCGTGCCCGCGACCAGCGCATCCGCACCCGCCGCGATCGCGTGCGGGGCGGTGATGTGGTCGATCCCGCCATCGACCTCCAGATCGACCGTATAGCCGCCCTTGTCGATCATCTTGCGCACCGCCTCGATCTTGCGCAGCGACGATTCGATGAACGCCTGCCCGCCGAACCCGGGGTTGACGCTCATGATCAGCACCAGATCGACTTCTTCGAGCAGATAGTCGAGCGCCTTGGCCGGGGTCTGGGGGGTGAGCACGACACCGGCGCGCTTCCCCAGGCTGCGGATATGCTGGAGGCTGCGGTGCGTGTGCGGGCCCGCTTCGACATGAATGCTGATCGTGTCGGCGCCAGCCTCGGCAAAGGCGTCGAGATAGAGATCGACCGGTGCGATCATCAAATGCACGTCGAGCGGCTTGGTCGTGTGCGGGCGGATCGCCTTCACCACCGCCGGGCCGATCGAGATATTGGGCACGAAATGCCCGTCCATCACATCGACATGGATCCAGTCGGCCCCGGCGGCATCGATCGCGCGGACCTCCTCGCCCAATTTCGCGAAATCGGCAGACAGGATCGACGGGGCGATGCGAACGGGAAGCTGCGACATAAGGGCATAGCCTCTAGCACGGTGGAGTCATCGGGCAAGTCGCGCGTTAACCGTGCCGACGCAACCGCGCGATGAAGAAGCCATCATTGCCGCCGGGATCGATCATGCCGGGCAGCGTGCGCAGCCATCCGCCGGGGTTTGGCGTCATGCCGACGGGGAGTTCATCCTGCGTCACCGGTACAACGCTATAGTCGGAGCGAGCGGCAAGGAATTTGGCGAGCTGCTCTTCGCCCTCGGCCGGTTCGAGCGAGCACGTCGCGAACACGAGAGTCCCGCCCGGCTTCACCCAATCAGCCGCCCGCGCGAGCAATTTGGCTTGGAGCGCGGCGAGTTCGCTGATCTGCGCGGGTCGCACGCGGTGGAGCACGTCCGGGTGGCGGCGGAAGATGCCGGTCGCGCTGCACGGCGCATCGAGCAGCACCGCATCGGCAGGCGCGGGCGGCGACCAGAGCAGCAGATCGGCGACGATCACCTCGCCGGTGAGATTCGTGCGTTCGAGATTCTCGCGCAGTCGCGCCAGCCGATTTTCGGACGAATCGACTGCGGTGACCCTCCATCCGGCACTGGCAAGCTGCATTGTCTTGCCGCCGGGGGCCGCGCACAGGTCGAGCACCGTGCCGGGGCCGGCTCCCAAGAGGCGCGCCGGAAGCGAAGCGGCGATGTCCTGCACCCACCAGCTTCCCTCCTCGAATCCGGGCAGTTCGGGCACATGCGCCGAATCGAGCCGCACATGGCCTGGGAGCAAGGAGACTCCGCCCAGCGCCTCGGCCATCGCCGCGGTGGTTGCCGGATCGGCGAGCGTCAGGTCGAGCGGTGGCGGGGCCGCCATCGCGCGCTCCGCTGCTTCGATGCCGTCATCGCCCCATGCCGCGTGCCAGCGGATCGCGACCGGATCGGGCAGGGTGGGTTGTTCGGGCAATTGATCGCCGCCGCGCGACAGCGTGCCGAACACGCCGTGGACCAATTTGCGCGGGCCGCCATCAACCAGCGGCAGCACGGTCGAAATCGCAGCGTGCGCGGGGGTGCCGAGCGACAGCGCCTGAACGAGCGCGATGCGCAGCGCAAAGCGCGCCTTGGCATCATCCGGCAGCCGCGTCTTGGTCGCCGAATCGATCAGCGCGTCGAGATCGGGCAAGCGCCGCAGCACCTCGGCGGCGATTGCGTGCGCAAGCGCGCGATCGTCGCTGCGTTCGATCCCCGCCGTCGCGCGCCCGATCGCGGCCTCCAGCGGCAGACCCTGGCGCAGCACCGCATCGAGCAAGCGCAGCGCTGCGCGGCGTGCGGGGACGCCGGGCGGCTCGACCGGTTCGGGCTTGGGCATGTAACGGCGGGGCGGGGGCAGGGTCAAAAGCTTGAACTCTTCTTGGGCAAGGCCGATGTGGCATGAGCACTATACCGTGCCGTCTTCAGGAAACCCTCATGGCCGCTCGCCCGCCACATGTGAAGCCACCCGCCTATCTCAGCGCCAATCCGCCGGTGCCGCGGCCCGATCCGGTGCCGGTGAAAACGCAAAGTGCGAAGGGCGATCCCGACGGGCTCGATCCGACGCGCTATGGCGATTGGGAGCTGAAGGGCATCGCAATCGATTTTTAAGCGGCGGCGGATCCCATATCCCGTCACCCCGGCCTTGTGCCGGTGTCCACTGGGCAATGGGCGATGTGGAATCTACTTCGAAGGGCCTACCGAGCGGCTTGGTAGACCCCGGCACAAGGGCAGGGTGACGCTGTTCGCGAATTCATTCCCGTGTCAACGGCCGCGCGAGCAACGCGTCGATCACCGCGTGAACGTCGCGCCCCTCTAGCAGATCGCAGACAGCCTCGACCACCGGCATCGCCACACCTGCCGCGCTCGCTGCCTCGCGCAACACCGGCGCGGTGAACGCGCCCTCCGCAACCGTCAGCCGATCCGCGAGCAGATCGGCAGCCCGCTTGCCTTGCCCCAGGCCCATCCCCAGCGAGAAATTGCGCGAGCTGGTCGACGAACAAGTCAGAACCAGATCGCCCAGTCCCGACAGACCACTCAACGTCTCGGCCCGCGCCCCACGCGCGAGACCAAAACGCGTCATCTCGGCAAAGCCGCGCGCGATCAGCGCCGCGCGCGCATTCTGGCCAAGCCCAGCTCCCTCGACCACGCCGCACGCGATCGCGAGGACATTCTTCACCGCCCCGCCAATCTCCGCGCCAATCACGTCGGTCGAGGCATAAGGCCGAAACGTCGGTCCACCGAGCCGCTCGGCCAGCGCCGCACCGAGCGCTTCGTCGACGCACGCGAGCGTCACCGCGGTCGGCTGCCCCGCGGCGACTTCATGCGCAAAGGTCGGGCCGGAGAGCACCGCAATCGGGCTGTGCGGGTGAAGCTGTTGCGCGACCTCACCGACCAGAAGCTGCGTTCCTGCCTCGATCCCCTTGGCACACAGCACCAACGGCGTCGCGCCGACCGCAGTCTCGGCCAGCACCGTGCGGACATGTTGCGCGGGGACGACCACGAGCAACGCCTCGCAGCCTGCCAGATCGCCGAGTGACTGCGTCGCCCGGATCGACGCAGGCAGCGTGATCCCGGCGAGGAATCGCGTGTTCTCATGCGCATGGTTGATCGACGCCACAACTTCCGGCTCGCGTGCCCACAGCACCACGTCCTGACCGCCCCGCGCCGCGACTTGCGCGAGCGCCGTCCCCCACGCCCCGCCACCGATGACGCCGATCCTCACGCCTTCACCCCCGCGCCGCGCACCGCTTCCGCGCCCGGGTCGAGCGGCCAGCGCGGGCGGGCGGCGACGTCGAGCGGGTCGGTCAGGCCTGCCGCAAAGCGTTCGGCCCCGGCCCAGCCGATCATCGCGGCATTATCGGTGCACAGCCACAAAGGCGGCGCGACGAAGCGCAGACGGTGTTCGCTCGCAAGACCCGAAAGCGCGGTGCGGACGGCGGTGTTTGCCGCCACGCCGCCCGCGACGACCAGCGCCGTGACCTCGCCCGCTTGCCCCAGCGCCCGAACGGTGCGGTCGATCAGGCAATCGACCACCGCCGCCTGAAAGGACGCGGCGATATCCTCGACGGCCCAGCTTTGCGCATCACGCGCGCGCACCACCGCACTTTTCAGACCCGCAAAGGAGAAATGCGGCTCGGGCGAGCCTTTTAAGGGGCGCGGCAAGGGCACGATCGGCTGCCCCAACGCCGCCGCCGCCTCGACCGCCGGGCCGCCGGGGAAACCCAGCCCCAGCACCTTGGCGGTCTTGTCGAACGCTTCGCCCGCGGCATCGTCGATCGTCGTGGCAAGGCGGCGATAGCGCGCGACGCCCTCGACCAGCAGCAATTGGCAATGCCCGCCCGAGACGAGCAGCAGCAGATACGGAAAGTCGAGGTCCGGATCGGACAGGCGCGGGCTCAGCGCATGGCCTTCCAGATGATTGACCGCGATCAGCGGCTTGCCCGCCGCGTGCGCCAGTGCCTTGCCGGTGACCAGCCCGACCATCACCCCGCCGATCAACCCCGGCCCCGCCGTCGCCGCGACCGCGTCGACATCCGCCAGCGTCACGCCCGCATCGGCCAGGGCGGCGGCGACCAAGGGACTCAGCATCTCGACATGCGCGCGCGCGGCGATTTCGGGCACCACGCCGCCATACGGCCGATGCGCCGCCTCCTGCCCCGCGAGACGGTGCGACAGGATGCGACGATCCGACGTGACGAGCGCTGCGGCGGTTTCGTCGCAGCTTGATTCAAGGCCGAGAATGAGTGCCATTGCTGTCCCTTAGCCGTTCGGACACGGCTTGTCGAAATCGGGCGCGTTCGCCAAGGTGATCGCAAAGGGGAGGGATCGCTTGACGCAACCACAGTTGAAGCTCGGCACGCGCGGATCGCCGCTCGCGCTCGTCCAGGCCAATATGGTGCGGGATGCGCTCTGTACCGCGCATGGCTGGACCATCGACGCGATCGAGATCGTGCCGATCAAGACGACGGGCGACCGAGTGCAGGACGTGGCGCTCGCCGAAATCGGCGGCAAGGCGCTGTGGACGAAGGAACTCGACCGCGCTTTGCTGGCGGGTGAGGTCGATTTCGCGGTCCATTCGATGAAGGACGTCGAAACCGAACGTCCGCGCGAAATCGCGATCGCGGCGATGCTGCCGCGCGCCGACGTGCGCGATCGGCTGATCGGTGCGCCGAGCATCGCCGCTTTGCGCCAGGGGGCGGTAATCGGCACCAGCTCGCCGCGCCGCGTCGCGCAGTTGAAGCGTATGCGCCCCGATTTCGAGACGGTGCTGTTTCGCGGCAATGTCGATACGCGCCTCGCCAAGGTCGCGGCGGGCGAGGTCGATGCCTCGATGCTGGCGGCGGCGGGGCTCGATCGGCTGGGCCGGCCCGATGTCGGCGTTGGCATCGAAACCGACGATATGTTGCCCGCCCCCGCCCAAGGTGCGGTCGGGATCGAGGCGCGGGCAGCGGACGACCAGATTCTGGGCTGGCTCGCAGCGATCGATCATCAGGCGACGCATCTGTGCGTGCTGGTCGAACGCGCCCTGCTTGCCGCGTTGAAGGCGGATTGCCATTCGCCAGTTGCCGCGCTCGCCGTGATTGAGGACGAGCTGGTCTGGTTGCGCGCCGAACTCTTCGCCGAGGATGGCAGCGCGCACGTGACCGGCGAAATCCGTGGCGCGGCGGACGATGGCACGCTGGCCGAGCGGCTCGCCGCCGATCTGCTCGCGCGCGCGCCCGAGGCGGTACGGCGGCTGTTCGCGGGATGAGCGCAGCACTGGCGGTGTTGCGCCCCGAACCGGGCAACGCCGCCACCTGCGCGCGGGCGGCGGCGGCCGGGTTCGAGACGATCTCCCTGCCGTTGTTCGCGGTGCAGGCGCTGGCATGGGATGCGCCGCGCGTGGCCGATTTCGATGCTTTGATCCTGACCAGTGCCAATGCTTTGCGCTTTGCCGGGCCGGGGCTGTCCGATCTGACGCGTCTGCCCGTGCTGGCAGTTGGCCCGCATACGGCGGCAGCGGCGCGTGAAGCGGGGTTTGACGTCATGGCGGCGGGCGGCGGCGATGGCGCTGAAATTGCCGCGCTGGCGACCGCGCAGGGCGTATCGCGCGCGCTGCATCTGACCGGGCGGGATCGCACGCTGTCGGCTGGCGGGCCAATCGCACGGGTTATTCCGGTGTACGAAAGCGCCGTCGTCCCGGTCGATCCGGCGCGGCTGCAGGCCTTGGTCGGGTCGATCGCCTTGCTTCATTCGGCGCGCGCGGCGCGGCGGCTGGCGGAACTGCTGGATGCCGCCGGGATCGACCGTTCGCGCCTTGCCATTGCCGCGTTCAGCCCGGCAATCGCGGCTGCGGCGGGGCGCGGCTGGGCCGATAGCGCCAGCGCCACGACGCCCGACGATGCCGCGCTGTTCGCCGCCGCCCGGCGCATCGACCGCACGGGGGGGCGTTGACCGGTCGCGTAACGGCCCCGATAAGGTCGCATGGACGACGCAATCCCCCCGGTGCCAGAACCTGCTCCGGTGACGCCAGCGGTGCCGCCCGCTCTTCCGCCGCTGCCACCGCGCGTGCTCCCGAGCTTCGCGCCACCGCCGCCGCCGCCCGCCTCGAGCGGCATGGGCTGGCGGATGGGGGTCGCGCTCGGGCTCATCGCGTTCCTCGTCGGGGTCGGCGTGGCGGCGCTTGCGCTCAACAAATTCGCGCGCACGGGTGAAGCCAAGCCGGTCGCCACGGTGACGCTCCCGGTCGGTGCGAATGGCCAGGCCCCGGTGGTGATCGTGCCAGGCAAAACCGGTGCGGCGGTGCCTGCGATCGATCTGGCCGCGCTATCAACTCGCGAGGCCGAACTGGCTGCCAAGATCGGCGAGCTCGAAACCCGCGCTGGGGCGATCGACCGTGATTCGCAGCGCGCCTCCGCATATGCCACGCGCAGCGAAGGGCTGATGGTCGCCTTCGCCGCGCGCCGTGCGCTCGATCGCGGGCTCAACCTCGGGTTCCTCGAGGATCAGTTGCGCAGCCGCTTCGGCGGGACGCAGGCCGCAGCCGTCGCCACCGTGCTGCAGGCCGCGCGCGCACCGGTGACGCTGGAGGACCTGCGCGTCGGCCTCGACGGGATCGCGCCCGAATTGATGACTGGTGCGGCAAGCGTCGGCTGGTGGCAAAGCCTCCGCTCGGAAATCGGCAATCTCGTCGTGTTGCGCCGCGCTGGCACGCCGTCGCCGCTCCCGCTCGACCGCGTGGCGCGCGCACGCCGCCTGATCGAGGCGGGGCAGGTCGAGGCGGCGCTGGCGGAAGTTTCGCGCACGCCGGGCGCACGTCAGGCCGAAAGCTGGAGTGGTGCGGCACGGCGCTACATCGCCGCGCGCCGGGCGCTCGATACGATCGAAAGCGCCGCGATCCTCGCACCCGGCGTCGATGCGCCACCGCCCCCCGCGGCGCCGTCCACCGTGCCGACGACGCCTTAGGCCGAGACTCGCTCGATCAGCGCCATCGCACCGGCGGGTGCTCTGACTTTGGCGCCGTTGATGAAAAAGACGAACGTATCGCGCGGGTGAGCCGGCGCCGGGTCCGCGACATAGGGCAGGCCCTCCGGCGTGCCGCCTGCGGCCCAGCTTCGCGCAGCCTTGGTCCAGCGATCCAGCGCGGCCGGCGTATAGCCGGTCGGCTCCTCCTCCACCGCTGCCTCCAGCCGCGCATAAACGAAATCGCCGCTGACATCGGCAATCGCGGGATAGTCGGCTGAATCGGCATAGACGATCGCCACCCCGGCGGCGCGCGCCAGTGCAACGAATTCCGGCACGCAGAAGCTCTGATGCCGCACCTGCACCGCGTGGCGCAGCGCGACGCCGTCCTGCTTTGCGGGTAACAGCTTCAGGAACGCCCCGAAATCGTCCGGATCGAAGTGCTTGGTCGCCATGAATTGCCACAGGATCGGACCCAGCCGGTCGCCCAGTTCGACGATTCCCTGCCCAGTAAAGCGTGCGATCGATTCGCCCGCTTCGGCCAACACCTTGCGATTGGTGCAATATCGCGATGCCTTGAGGGTGAAGACGAAGCCGTCGGGCACCGCCTTCGCCCACGCGGCAAAGGTCGCTGGCTTTTGCGAGGAATAATAGGTGCCATTGACCTCGATCGCGGTCATTTTGCCCGCGGCATATTCCAGCTCGCGCTTGATCGGCCATTTCTCGGGAAAGAACACGCCGCGCCACGGCTCGTACGTCCAGCCGCCAATACCGATTCGAATGTCGCCGCTTGTCATGTCCGCAACGCTACCCGAGAAGTATCCGTGACGAAACCGCAGGCGAGGCCGTAACCAATGCCCGGTCGCATCCGAATGACGCGTGTGAATGCCCGTGCGCGCTGGTGAAGCGGAACTGCGAGCGCTGATGATCGGCGGCCTCGCCGGTCAGGCCGACGCCCAGCGCAAGCTGTTGCAGGCGCTCGCCCCGGTACTGCGCGCCTTTTTCGCGCGGCGGCTGCGCGGGGCCGAGGATGATGTCGAGGATTTGGTGCAGGACAGTTTGATCGCCATTCACACGCGCCGTGCGACCTATGATCCGGCGCGGCCGTTTACCGCCTGGGCCTATGCGGTCGCGCGCTACAAAATGATCGACCATTTCCGCCGTCGCAAGCAGACGCTGCCGATCGACGATTTCGCCGACATCCTGTCGACCGCGAGCTTCGAGGACGCAAGCGGCGCTTATCTCGACATCCGCCGCCTGCTCGACGCGCTGCCGCCCAAGCAAGCCCAGGCAATCCGCGCGACCAAGATCGACGGGCTGAGCGTGGCGGAGGCCGCGGCGCGTGCCGGGATCAGCGAATCGGACGTGAAGGTGTCGGTGCACCGCGGGCTGAAGACGCTCGAACAGCGCTTGAGCGACGCAACGCTCGGCGCAGCGCGATTGGGATCATGACGATGGCATCGACCGACGCATTGATCGATTCGCTGGCCGAGCAAGTCGTGCCCGTAGCCCCTGGCGCGGTGGGCGGCCGTCTTGTTTCCGCGCTCCTGATCGGCAGCGTCGTGACCGCGCTGGCGGTCGTCATCTGGCTTGGCCTGCGACCCGATCTGTCGCACGCGCTGTACGGCAGCATGATCTGGATAAAATGGGCCTATACCTTGTCGATCGGCATGCTCGCCGCGCTCGGTGTCGCGGTGATCGCCCGGCCCGAGCGGCGGGCCTTGGGCTGGTTGTGGCTGGCGCTGCTACTGCCAGTCGGGTTGCTGGCCGCCCTTGCCGTCGCGCAAGTCATGGCAACCCCGCGGGACGGCTGGCCGATGCTCTGGCTTGGCCATAGTTGGCAACGCTGCTCGATCTCGGTCGTACTGCTGGCGTTGCCGATCTTCGTCGCGACCCTGCGCGCGCTGCGCAGCCTCGCGCCGACGCGGCTGCGGCTGGCCGGGGCGATGGCAGGGCTGGCGGCCGGTGGCATCGCGGCGACGCTCTACGGCGTCCACTGCCCCGAAACCGCGGCACCGTTCGTGCTCACCTGGTATTCGCTCGGGATCGTGGCGGCGATGGCGATCGGCGCGATGATCGGACCACGCGCATTGCGCTGGTAACCTCAGCTGCGGCCTTTGTGAGCACGCCCGGCGAACGCATTCGGTACTGACATCAAGCCGACCCGGGAAAGGGAGATCTACCCACGCCGGCCAGCGAGCCTCTGGCGATTGCGATCCGCACGGGTCAGCCCTCCCGCTTCAGGCCGGGGAGCTGGATCAGCACGCCGATGCCGGAGACGACGACGCCAAGCAGGTTGACCGTTGTCCAGCCTCCGGCGCTCCAGGCGAAGGTCGCGCCGGCGGACCCGGCGGCTCCTCCCAGGAACATGGCGCCCATGAAGATGGTGTTCAGGCGCGCTCGCGCCTCGGGCCGCAGGGCGTAGACGACATGCTGGTTCGAGACGAGCGCGCTCTGGACCCCGAAGTCGAGCAGCATGACGCCGACGATCAGGCCACCGATGGTGCCGAATACGCCGAACACGGTCCACGCTGCCAGTGTCAGGACAGCACCGAGCAGGACTACAAGATGCGGCCCGCGACGGTCGGCGATGCGGCCAGCCACAGGCGCCGCAAGGACGCCCACGGCACCGACAATCCCGAACAGGCCGGCGACGTCGGCGCCCAGGGAGAAGCGCGGCTCCTGCAGACGCAGCGCAAGGATCGTCCAGAACGCACTGAAGCCGGCGAACAACAGCGCCTGCGTGATCGCCGCCTTGCGCAGGGCTCCGAACTCGGACCAGAGCCCCGCCAGCGAACGGATCAGCGGGCCAGAGCTGTGGTCCGTGTCCGGAACGCTCCGGGGTAGTATGGCTGCCATGAGCGCGCCGGCGCCCAGCGCAATCGGCACGCCGAGCCAGAACATCTCGCGCCATCCGGCATGGGTCGCAACGAAGCCGGCCAGCGTTCGGCTCAGCAGGATGCCGCATAGCAGGCCGGCCATGACGGTCCCCACGGTCGCGCCCCGCCGCTCGGGGGTCGACAAGTGCGCGGCGAGCGGCACGATCTGCTGGGCGACCGTCGAGAGCACGCCAACGAGCAGCGAGGCCAGGATCATCATAGGCGCGCCCGGTGCGATGGCCGCGATGGCCAGCGCGACGGCGAGGCCGCCGAACTGAAGGACGATCAGGCGCTTGCGCTCGATAAGGTCGCCCAGCGGCACCAGCAGGAACAGGCCTGCGGCATACCCCAGTTGTGTTGCGGTCGGTACGAAGCTGGTGATGGATCCTGGCAGGTCCCGCTCCATGATGCCGAGCATCGGCTGGTTGTAATAGATATTGGCCACCGCGGCGCCCGCGGCGACGGCCATGGCGAAGTTGACCGCGGCGCCGAGCCCGCGGCGCGGCTCCGCAAGCGGGGCAGGTGCTGTGATCGTCATGCGGGCCTCCAGATGGTGCAGCGATCGGACCCCATCTGGGCCTTGTCGCCGCGAAGCAGAAGTAGTCCATCCGGACACGCCGGCTTGTCTTGTAAAGATTTGCTGGATCTCTCGGACCTGCGCCGTTCTGATCGAAGCCGTGCACGGCTAATCCACCGGACCACGCGGTCGCTCTCTCTCTCGCGCCGGAGGGCGCGGTGTTCCCACCCCGTGCAGAGACCATCCTCGCGCTTCGTCGCACCGCACCGCCTTAAAAAATTTCGGTCGATTTGCGCGCTCTGCCCGGCGGGCCAGCTACATAGAGACGATGCTTGCCGCAGGATCGGAATCTCCGATCTGCGTCGGCGATCCGGCCGGTGGAAGATGAATGAGGCAGAAATGGCCCAAGTGTTAGAAGTGCCCAGTTCGGTGACGATTTCATCGGCGGCGATGTTTGCCGAAAGCGTGGCGCAACATCTCGATCAGCATGACACCACCGTTCTGAATCTCGCCCAGGTGCAGGAAGTCGATCTCAGCTTCCTGCAAATCCTGTGTGCAGCGCGAGATCACGCCAGTCGTACCGACAAAACGATCCAGCTCGCGGGTCCGGCAACGGACGTCGTGACGGCGTTACTTCGGCGTGCGGGAATGCTCGATGCCCCCGCGCAGCACGATCTCGATTTCTGGTTGGACGGAGCCCTTCCACAATGAGCGCTTCGATCCTGACGGTCGATGATTCGGGCAGCATGCGCATGGCGATCCGCATCGCGCTGACCGGTGCAGGCTATGCCGTTACCGAAGCCGAGGACGGTGTCGACGGGCTGAACAAGGCGAACGCCGCCAAGTTCGACCTGATCATCACCGACCTCAACATGCCGCGGATGGACGGGCTCACCATGATCCGGGAGCTGCGCAAGAACCCCGCGCAATGCGGCACGCCGATTATCTTTCTGACCACCGAATCCGATGATTCGATCAAGCAACAGGCCAAGGCCGCAGGCGCGACCGGCTGGCTGGTGAAGCCCTTCGTGGCCGAGCAATTGATCAAGGTTTCGCGTAAGGTCCTTGGGCGATGAGCCAGGCCGATCCGATCGCCGCCTTTCGTATCGAAGCGGGCGAATTGCTCGACCAGATCGAACAAGGCCTGCTCGATCTCGGCCACCGGCTCGACGATTACGATCTGATCGACTCGATCTTCCGCGGGCTGCACACGCTGAAGGGCTCGGGCGCGATGTTCGGCTTCGATGCGCTGGCCGGCTTCACGCATCATTGCGAATCCGCCTTCGACCGGGTGCGTAAGCGCCTTGCGCCCGCCACCGCCGAGCTCGTCGCGGTAATTCTGGCGGCGCAGGACCATATGCGCGCGTTGCTCGACGATACGACCGGTGCCTCCGCTTCCGCCGACACCGGCGCGGCAATCATCGAGCGGCTCCACGCGGCGATGGACGGCGCGACGCCCGTCGCCGAACCCGCAAAATCGAACGATCGAGTCTGGCGCCTGACCTTCCGGCTGCCGCTCGACGCGATGGCAAACGGCAGCAACCCCCTCATGCTGCTCGACGAACTGCGCGCGCTGGGCGAGAGCCGGATCGTTGCGCTGACCGACCGGATTCCACCGCTCGGCGACCTCGACCCGACCGAATGCCACTTCGGCTGGGCCGTCACGCTGCGCGGCGACATCAGCCGAAACCATATCGACGACGTGTTCATCTTCGTGATGGACGACATGGAACTTGAGATTGCCGAGGGGGATGCGCACGGCGACGCGGCGTCATCCGAGGCTGCGGCGGCAAGCCCGGCGGCGGTGGTCGAAAGCGCTCAACCCGTCGCCGCGGCCCCCGTTTCCACCCCGGCTTCCGACGAGGCGGCCAAGGTCCTGCCCAAGGCCAGCGAGACCGTCCGCGTTCCGGCCGAACGCCTCGACCTGTTGATGGACCGCGTCGGCGAACTGGTGATCGTGCAAAGCCGCCTTTCGCAACTTGCGCAGGGCGGAGCGGGCACCTCCAACCAGATCCTGCATTCGATTTCCGAGGAAATCGAGCGACTTGCGGGCGAATTGCGCGACACGATGATGGTGTTGCGGATGGTGCCCGTCGCAACGCTGTTCGGGCGCTTTCGCCGGCTGGTTCACGATCTCGCGCGCGATACCGGCAAGGCGATCGAGCTGGTCACCGAGGGTGAATCGACCGAGGTCGACAAGACGGTGATGGAGCGTCTCGCCGATCCGATGGTCCATCTGATCCGCAATTCCTGTGACCACGGCCTGGAAACCGCCGACGAGCGCGTGGTGGCCGGGAAATCCGCAACCGGCCGGGTCCTGCTGTCGGCCAAGCAGGCCGGCGGCGAGGTGATCATTGCCATTCGCGATGACGGCCGCGGGATCGATCGCGACCGCGTCCGCGCCAAGGCCGAAGCGCAGGGCCTGCTCCAGCCGGGCCAGGTCGCGACCGAGCATGAGGTGCTGCAGCTGATTTTCCACCCCGGCTTCTCGACCGCCGAACAGGTCACAAACCTGTCGGGTCGCGGCGTCGGCATGGATGTGGTCAAACGCACGATCGAGAGCCTGCGCGGCACGATCGACGTGACGAGCGTTCCGGGCGAAGGCTCGACTATCTCACTGCGCATTCCGCTGACGCTGGCGATCATCGACGGGCTGCTGATCCGCGTCGGGACCGCGCGCTACGTCATCCCGCTGTCCGCGGTCGAGGAGTGTATCGAGCTGAGCCTGGAGGAGGATGTGCGCTCGCGCGGTCGCAGCCTGATCACGCTGCGCGAGCGGCTGGTCCCCTTCATGCGGCTACGCGAGATTTTCGATACGCAGACGCCGCCCGATCCGCATCAGAAGATCGTCATCATCTCGACCGGATCGGATCGCGTCGGGTTGGTGGTCGATCAGATCATCGGCAGCCACCAGACCGTCATCAAGCCGATGTCGCCGGTCCACGGCGACGTCACGATCTTTGCCGGCGCGACGATCCTCGGCGACGGCAACGTCGCGCTGATCCTCGATGTCGCGCAACTGGTCGCGCTCGGCCAGCACCGGGAGGAGCGGCTGCGCGCCGCTGCATAGGATGGACGATCTCGCACATATCGAATGGAGCCCGGAGGGCGAACTCGAAGTCCTGACCTTCGACCTGCAATCGGAAACCTTTGCGGTCGAAGCGGTGCTGGTCCGCGAAATTCTCGACCTGCTGCCCGAAACGGCCGTGCCGGGTGCAAATCCGCTGGTCGGCAGCGTCGTGAACTTCCGCGGCAAGATCATTCCGATCGCCGATCTCAGGCTTGCGTTCGGATTTCCGCGGACCGACCCGACGATGGACAGCCGGATCGTCGTCATCGAACTGGCGACCGACAATGGGCCGTTCCAGGTCGGCATCAGGACCGACAAGGTGCACGAGGTCGCCACCCTGCATCGTGATGCGAGCGAGGCACCGCCTGCGGTGGGGCTGCGCTGGCGGCGCGATTATCTGCGCGCGATGGTGCGGCGGCCAAGCGGCGTCGTCATCCTCCCGAACCTGGTTGCGATCTTCAATCCGCTGCTCGGCGGCAAGATCGTCGACCCGCTGCCGGTTTTGGAGAAATGAGCATTCTCGGGGTGGCCGCTGGGGTGAAGCGTCGCGTCGCCAAGCCGGTGCGGGGGCAGCCCGATTTCTAACACAACACACGGAATGTCGCGTCGGAGGACGCCGACGGAAAAGGACGGTACGATGCGTGCGACGATCAAGGCCAAGCTGAGCGGAGCATTTGCCACCCTCTTGCTGCTCACCGCAATTCTGGGCGGGGTCGGCGTCGCCAAAATGGCGTCGATCAACGACCAGTCGACCGAGATGGCGGACAATTGGATGCCGAGCATCGACGCCGTCCATCGTCTCAATACGGCAACGTCCGATCTGCGCGTCGCGCAATATTCGCATATCGCCACCACCGAAGAAGGCGCCATGCGCAAGGCGGAGGGCGAGATCGACGCATTGCGCAGCAGCATCAAGGAGCTGCGTGGCCGCTATGAAAAGCTGATTTCGTCCGACGAAGAACGCCGCATCTACGAGCAGTTTGCCGAAAAATATGGCCGTTATGAACGGGTTGCAGAGGCGATCTTGGCCTTGTCGCGGCAGAACAAGAATGCCGAGGCGGCCAAGGCGATGACCGAGAGCCAGCCGCTATATGACGATCTGTCCAACGACTTGTTGAAGCTCGTCAAGCTGAACGTCGCAGGCGGGGACGCCGCAAGCACGCTGGGCGACCAAACCTATGCTGCGGCGCGCGCGCTGTTTATCGGACTGATGATCGCCGCGATGCTGATCGGCATTATCGCCGCCATCTGGATCGCACGGTCGGTCTCGATCGGTCTGGGCAAGGCGCGCGCGGCGCTGGATGCCGTGGCGATCGGCGATCTCGACCAGAATGTTCACGTCTCGACCAACGACGAAATCAAGGATCTGGTCGACACGGTCAACCGCATGACCGGCAATTTGCGCGTTTCCGCCGCGCTCGCCGACAAGATCGCCGATGGCGATCTGACCGTGACGCATCGCCCGCTTTCCGACGCGGACCGGCTGGGGAAATCGCTTGTGCGCATGGTCGATCGCCTGTGCGACGTGGTCGGCAAGACAAATAGCGCTGCCGACAGCGTCTCCTCCGGCAGCCAGGAGCTGTCGGCAAGTTCGGAACAGGTGTCTCAGGGCGCGACCGAACAGGCGGCTGCGACCGAACAGGCCTCCGCCGCAATGGAGGAGATGGCTGCCAACATCCGGCAGAACGCCGATAACGCCGCACAGACCGAGAAAATGGCGCGACAGTCGGCGCGCGATGCCGAAGCCAGCGGCATCGCCGTAGAGAAGGCAGTCGGCGCGATGCGCACGATCGCGGAGAAGATCGGCATCGTTCAGGAAATCGCGCGGCAGACCGATCTGCTCGCGCTCAACGCCGCGGTCGAAGCGGCGCGGGCGGGCGAACATGGCCGCGGCTTCGCAGTCGTCGCCTCCGAAGTCCGCAAGCTCGCCGAGCGCAGCCAGAGCGCAGCTGCCGAGATCAGTCTCGTGTCCTCCGAGACGGTGAAGGCGGCGGCCGATGCGGGCGAGATGCTCGCGCGGTTGGTGCCCGATATCCGCCGGACCGCCGAGCTCGTGCTCGAGATTAGCTCAGCCTGTCGCGAGCAGGACATTGGCGCCTCGCAGATCAACGACGCGATCCAGCAGCTCGACCAAGTCACGCAGCAGAATGCCAGCGCGTCGGAACAGATTTCGACAACTTCCGAACTGCTCGCCAGCCAGGCCGGCGAGCTGCAAACGAGCATCGCTTATTTCCGGCTCAAGGACGAAGCCCCGGTCCGTCCGCCTAGCGCGGCGCGAGCGGCGGCGCCAAGCGCGCCAGCCCGAGCACCAACCTTCATCAAGCCAAAGGCTAAAGCCAAGCCGCGGCCAATGCCCAATTCGATCGCCGATCAACAAGCCCGCGCGAATGGGTTTGCGCTCGACCTTAGCCGGGGTGGTCCGGATTCGGACGACGCCGATTTCGCGACCCAAGCCGCCTGACGCCGTCTGACCGGGCCGTAGCGCCGAACGCGCGACGCGCCATCACAGGGAAAAACAATATGCCACTCAATATTTTCAGCAGCATCTCCGCGAGCGTCCTGACGGCCGAATTCGCCCGGATCGGCAATGCGATGGCGAGTGGCAACTATGCGGAACGGGCCGATGTCTCACTCGCCAAGGGCCAGACGCGAGAAGCTCTGGTCGCGCTGAACGACCTTCTCGACAAAGCGATGCAGCCGATCGCCGCGTTGGGCGCGGATATCGAAGCGATGGCGCGGGAGCACAATTCAGGCGACATCGATGTGACCTTGCCGGTCGAGCGCTATCACGGCGAGTGCGCCACGATGGCCCGGCGCGTGAACGAGATGGTTGCCGGGCACATTGCCGTGAAGAAGAAGGCGATGGCCTGTGTAAAGGAGCTGGGCGAAGGTAATTTCGAGGCCCCGCTCGAGCCCTTTCCGGGCAAGAAAGCCTTTATCAACGACACCATCGAGACGCTGCGCGGCAATCTGAAAGGCCTGATTTCGGAGATGCGCCACATGTCGGCCGAGCACGACAAAGGCGATATCGACGTCTTCGTGCCCGCCGAGAAGTTCAAGGGCGACTTCGGCCTGATGGCGCACGGTGTCAACGACATGGTCGCCGCGCATATCGCCGTGAAGAAGAAGGCGATGGCCTGCATCAAGCAGTTCGGCGAGGGCAATTTCAATGCGCCGCTGGAACAGTTTCCCGGCAAGAAAGCCTTTATCAACGACACCGTCGAGACGCTGCGGCGCAATCTGCGCGACATTACCGAAGAGATTCAGCGGCTGATCGACGCCTCCACCGCCGGTCACCTGAACGAGCGCGGCGACCAGAAGCGCTTCGTCGGCGATTTCGCAGCACTCGTGTCTGGCATCAACGGGATGCTCGACGCGATCCTGCAGCCGATCCTGGAAGGCAATCGCGTGCTCGATCTGGTCAGCGCGGGCGATCTGACCGAGCGCGTCGAAATCCGCTGCGAGGGTGATCACCGCCAGATGCGGGATGCGATCAACGCGCTGGTCGAGAGCCTGCGCACCAGCGCCAATCTGGCCGACAAGATCGCCGATGGCGATCTGACCGTGACGCACCGACCGCTGTCCGACAATGACATGCTCGGGCAAGCATTGGTGCGCATGGTCGAGCGGCTGCGCGGGGTGGTTGGCGATGCGACGATCGCCGCCGACAGCGTCTCGTCCGGCAGCCAGGAATTGTCGGCGAGTTCGGAGCAAGTGTCGCAAGGCGCCACCGAACAGGCGGCGGCGACCGAGCAGGCATCGGCTTCGATGGAGGAAATGGCCGCCAACATCCGCCAGAATGCCGATAACGCCGCACAGACCGAGAAGATGGCGCGCCAGTCGGCCCGCGATGCCGAAGCAAGTGGCGTGGCGGTCGAAAAGGCGGTCGGGGCGATGCGCACCATCGCCGAGAAGATCGGCATCGTCCAGGAAATCGCGCGGCAGACCGATCTGCTCGCGCTCAACGCCGCGGTCGAAGCGGCGCGGGCGGGCGAACATGGCCGCGGCTTCGCAGTCGTCGCCTCCGAAGTCCGCAAGCTCGCCGAGCGCAGCCAGAGCGCAGCTGCCGAGATCAGTCTCGTGTCCTCCGAGACGGTGAAGGCGGCGGCCGATGCGGGCGAGATGCTCGCGCGGTTGGTGCCCGATATCCGCCGGACCGCCGAGCTCGTGCTGGAGATCAGTTCGGCCTGCCGCGAACAGGACATCGGCACCTCGCAGATCAACGAGGCGATCCAGCAGCTTGACCAGGTCACACAGCAGAACGCCAATGCCTCGGAACAGATTTCGACCACCTCCGAGCTGCTCGCCACCCAGGCGGAACATTTGCAGAGCAGCATCGCCTACTTCCGGGTGAGCGATGCGCCCCCTGCCCGCCATGCCAGCGCGGCGCGGGCGGCACCGCCCAACATTCCCGCCCGAGCGCCGAGCTACAAGCCGAAGCTCAAGGCCAAGGCGCGGCCAAGGCCCAATTCGATCGCCGATCAACAGGCGCGCGTGAATGGCTTCGCGCTCGACCTGAACCACGGCGGCCCGGACGCCGAGGACGCGGATTTCGGGACCAAGGCTGCCTGACCTCCAACCGATTGCAAGGAACGCGGCGTCGCAGGGCGCCGACCGAAAAGGACGATACGATGCGTGCGACGATCAAGGCGAAATTGAGCGGGGCCTTTGCCACTCTCTTGCTGCTCACCGCCATTCTGGGCGGGGTCGGTGTAGCCAAAATGGCGTCGATCAACGACCAGTCGACCGAGATGGCAGACAATTGGATGCCCAGTATCGATGCCGTCCACCGGCTGAACACGGCAACCTCCGACCTTCGCGTCGCGCAATATTCCCATATCGCCACCACCGAGGAAGCCGCCATGCGCAAAGCGGAGGGCGAGCTCGAGCAGATCCGCAGCGACATCAAGGAGTTGCGCGGCCGCTATGAAAAGCTGATCTCGTCCGACGAAGAGCGTCGCATCTACGAGCAGTTCGCCGAGAAATATGGCCGCTATGAGCGGGCTGCGGATGAAATCCTGGCGCTGTCGCGGCAGAACAAGAATGCCGAGGCGGCCAAGGCGATGGTGGACAGCCAGCCGCTCTTCGACAATCTGTCGGATGATCTGCTGAAGCTGGTGAAGCTGAACGTCAGCGGCGGCGACGCTGCGAGCAGGGTGGGCGACGAGACCTATGCCGCTGCGCGCGGGCTGTTCATCGGGCTGGTGATCGCCGCGATGCTGATCGGTATCGCCGCTGCGGTCTGGATCGCACGGTCGGTCTCGATCGGCCTTGGCAAGGCGCGCGCGGCGCTGGATGCCGTCGCGATCGGCGATCTGAATCACGAGGTGCAGGTCTCGACCAACGACGAAATCAAGGATCTGGTCGACACGGTCAACCGCATGACCGGCAATCTGCGCGACAGCGTCTCGCTGGCCGATCGCATTGCGCTGGGCGACCTCAGTGTCGATCACCAGCCGCTGTCCGACAAGGATACGCTAGGCCATGCGCTGGTGCGGATGACCGGCAATCTGCGTGTTTCCGCAGGCGTGGCCGACAAGATTGCCGATGGCGACCTGACCATCACCCACCAAGCCGCGTCGGATCGCGACACATTGGGCAACGCCCTGATCCGCATGATCGATCGCCTGCGCGGGGTGGTGAGCGATGCCACGGTCGCCGCGAACAGTGTCTCCGCAGGCAGCCAGGAACTGTCGGCGAGTTCCGAACAGGTCTCGCAGGGCGCGACCGAGCAGGCGGCCGCGACCGAACAGGCATCGGCGTCGATGGAGGAAATGGCCGCCAACATCCGCCAGAATGCCGATAACGCCGCGCAGACCGAAAAGATGGCGCGCCAGTCGGCGCGTGATGCGGAGGCAAGCGGCGTTGCCGTCGACAAGGCAGTCGACGCGATGCGCACGATCGCCGAGAAGATCGGCATCGTCCAGGAAATCGCGCGGCAGACCGATCTGCTTGCGCTGAATGCGGCAGTCGAGGCGGCGCGTGCAGGCGAACATGGCCGAGGCTTTGCCGTGGTCGCCTCCGAAGTGCGCAAGCTTGCCGAACGCAGCCAAAGCGCGGCGGCCGAGATCAGTCTGGTTTCGTCGGAAACGGTGAAAGCCGCCGCCGACGCGGGCGACATGCTCGGGCGGCTGGTACCCGACATCCGCCGGACCGCAGAACTCGTGCTGGAGATCAGCTCGGCGTGCCGCGAACAGGACATTGGTGCATCGCAGATCAACGACGCGATCCAGCAGCTCGACCAAGTGACACAGCAGAACGCCAGCGCATCGGAACAGATTTCGACGACCTCCGAACTGCTCGCGACGCAGGCCGAGCAATTGCAGAGCAGCATCGCGTATTTCCGGGTCAGCGACGATGCAGGCACGAGGCGTGGTGCCACGATGCCCAGCGAGCCGCGCCACATGCCGGAGCCGGCGAAGCCAGCGGCGCGCGTGGCCAGGAAGCCCGTTTCGCGTCCCAAACCCACTTACCGGGCAAAGCCGAACTCGATCGCCGATCAGCAGGCGCGCGCGAACGGCTTCGCGCTCGATCTGAGCCGCGGGGGCCCGGATGCCGATGACGCCCTTTTCGGGAGCGAAGCGGCATGAGCAACGCTCAGGAATTGCAGGTCGTAACCTTCGGTCTTGGCGCGGAGACGTTCGCGGTCCCGGTCACGCTGGTGCGCGAAATCCTCGACTATCGCGAGACGTTTCGCATCCCGAACGGCCCCGATTATCTGCTCGGCCTCACCGAATTGCGCGGTGAGGGCGTGACGACGATCGATTTCCGCCTGCGCCTGGGTCTGCCGCATGTGGCACCCACCGCGAGCACGCGGATCCTGGTGGTCGATGTGCCGTTCGACGGGCGTACGCTGGTGCTGGGGCTGGTCGTCGATCGCGTACTGGACGTCAGCACCTTCGACACGGCGGACATCGGCCCCCCGCCCGACATCGGTGTGCGCTGGCCCTCGCAGTATCTCGCTGGCGTGGCGAAACGCCCCGACGGCTTCGTCGTTCTGGTCGATGTCGTGCAGATCTTCTCGGCTGACGAAGTTCAGTCGCTGCAGCCCGGCGCGATCGCCGCCTGAGCATGCGATGCGACGCGCTGCTTCCCTCATCCAGGCCTGGCGGGGCGATATCCGCGGAGTATCATCGTGACCCTCGCCGCACCTCTCGCACAATCGCTGGCGCCCCCGGGCGACCGGATCAGCGCGCAGAATTTCGATAAGCTCGCGCATTACATCTACACTTATGCCGGCATCAAAATGCCGCCCAGCAAGCGGACGATGCTGGAAGGTCGTCTGCGTCGTCGGCAACGTGCCGTCGGCGTCGAGAGCCTGGATGACTATTGCGCGTATTTCTTCGCGGCAAACAATATCGAGCGCGAGGGTGAGTATCTCATCAACGCCGTCACCACGAACAAGACCGACTTCTTTCGCGAACCGCAGCATTTCGAATATTTGCGGCAGGTAGCACTGCCACAGCTGACGGCGCGCGGATCGCAGCCGCTTCGCGCCTGGAGCGTCGCCTGCTCGACCGGCCCCGAACCCTATACGATCGCGATGGTGATCGACGATTTTGCGGCGGGTCGGTTCGGCCCGAGCTACAGCATTCTCGCCACCGATCTGGATACCGACGTGCTCGAAATCGCGCGCGCCGGGATTTACCCTGCCGAAATCGCCGAACCGATTCCGCCCGTCCTGCGCCGCAAATATGTAATGGGGTCGCGCGATCCGGCCCGCAGCGAGGTGCGCATCGTACCCGCACTGCGCCGCAATATCGGTTTTGCCCGCCTCAACCTGATGGACGACCATTATCCGGTCGGCGAGGCGATGGACCTGATCTTCTGCCGCAACGTGCTGATCTACTTCGATCGGGAAACGCAGCTGAGGGTCGTGTCGCAGATCGTCGACAAGCTCGCCCCCGGCGGCTTGCTGTTCCTCGGGCATTCCGAATCCATCGCCGGGCACGATCTGCCGATCGTCCAGGTCGCCAACACCATCTTCAAGCGGAGCTGACCTATGGTCGATCGGCCAAAAAAGATCCGGGTGCTGATCATCGACGATTCCGCGATCGTGCGACAGACCATGACGAGCGTGCTGGAAGCCGACCCCGAGATCGAGGTGATGGGCACCGCGGCCGATCCGTTCGCCGCGGCCAAGCGCATTCAGGAAGAAGTACCCGACGTCATCACGCTGGATGTCGAGATGCCGCGCATGGATGGCATCACCTTCCTGCGCAAACTGATGTCGCAATGCCCGATCCCGGTGGTGATGTGCTCGTCGCTTACCGAAGATGGCTCCGACACGCTGTTGCAGGCGATGGAGGCAGGCGCGGTCGACGTCATTCTCAAACCCAAGGTCGGTGTTGCCGAGCATCTCACCGAGCATAATCTGCAGATTTGCGATGCGGTGAAGGCGGCGGCGAAGGCGCGGGTCAAGGGTCGAGCGGCGCGGGTTGCTCGTTCGAGCGCCCCGGAAAAGAAACTGACCGCAGACGCGGTCCTTCCCCCGCCCAGCGGCAGGGCGATGAGCCGCACCACCGAGATGGTTATCTGTCTCGGTGCCTCCACCGGCGGGACCGAAGCGCTGCGGCAAGTGCTGGAGGCGCTGCCGGCCAATTCGCCCGGTGTCGTCGTCGTTCAGCACATGCCGGAGAACTTCACCCGCGCCTTCGCCAAGCGGCTCGACAGCTTGTGCGAAACCGATGTGAAGGAAGCAGCGGACGGCGATCCGGTGCTGCGCGGCCAAGTCCTCATCGCGCCAGGCGGCAAGCACACCATGCTCGAGCGGCGCGGCGCGCGCTACTATGTGTCGGTGCGCGACGGGCCGCTGGTGTCGCGGCATCGCCCGTCGGTCGACGTGCTGTTTCGCTCGGTCGCGCGCTCGGCCGGGTCGAATGCGGTCGGCGTGATCATGACGGGCATGGGCGATGACGGCGCGCGCGGGATGCTCGAACTGAGGCAGGCCGGGGCACGCACCTTCGCGCAGGACGAAGCCACCTCGATCGTGTTCGGAATGCCCAAGGAAGCGATCGCGCATGGCGGGGTCGAGAAGGTGATCCCGCTCAGCCAGATCGCGCGCGAAATGTTGCAGGCGGCGGACCGATGATGCGCAACGACCGCCGCCACGCAGCGCCTCTGCAGGAAGGACGCAATGTATTCCGCGACAATCCCTGACGTCGGCCAGGCACCGGCGAGCGTCGACGTGGCGCTCGATCTGGTGGCGAATGGACTGGATGCGCGCTTCGTCGATGCCGGGGCCGCGCTCGCGCGCGCCTACGATATCGTCGAAAAGGTCATTGCGGGTTTGGGCGGCATGACCGACGCGCTTGATCGCGAGGCTGCCACGCGGGCAGTGGCCAACATGCAGCGCACCGCAGAGCGGCTCGAGCGGCTTCCCGCGACAATGGCCGCGCGATCGGACGCGCTGGCGACGGTCGAAAAGGCCGGGAAGAATGTGCAGGACCATATCTTCCGCGTTGGCCGGACCCTGGAGTTTCTGCGCATCTGCGGCCTGAACATAAAGGTGGCGGCCGCCGGTCAGAACGGCTTTTCCGAATTCGCCGATGCGATTTTCGTCAAGCTCGATGTCAGCGAGAGCGAAATTGCCGCGATCGGCCGCGAGTTGCGGCACCTCGTGTCGCTCATCCCGAGCGTGCTGACGGTCGATCGCACGCTCGCGGTCGAGTGTGCGGTGGTGGTGCCGAATGTCCCGCGCCGGTTGGCGGAGGATGCGTTGGGCCTCCAGAAGCATCTGGACGGTGTCACGACGCTGTCCGAGACGATCGCCGCCGTCGCGCGCCGGATTCGCGGCAAACTCGGTGACGCACTTGGTGCGCTGCAAATCGGCGATATCACGCGCCAACGCCTGGAGCATGTCGCGACCGGCTACCGCATGTTGCTGACCGTATCTGGTGCCGACCGCGAAGGCGATGCACTCGATGAGGTCGCCGAGAAGCACGTTCTGGCACTCCTGTCGGCGCAGACCAGCGATGCGATCGCGGATTTTCGGCTCGAGAACCAGCGGCTCGTCGACAGCTTGCGCGAGATTGTCCCCGATGTGGTCGATATGCTCGCGCTGCACGGCGATGGCGGTGCCAACACCAACGGGGACGCGGCGTTCTTGGAGACGCTGGAACAGCGGGTCGCTGAAGTGGGCAAGGTCACCACGGGCCTGCGCGATGCGGACGTGCGGTCTCACATGCTGGGCCAGGAGACTGCAGCGACGGTCGAAAGATTGGGGCAGCGGCTCAAGATCATCCACCAGGTCACCAACGAAGTGCACAACATGGCCTGGAACACCGACCTGCGATGTTATCGCATCGGGCGCGACGGCAATGGCTTGGCACGTATCGCGGCGGAGATCCGCAGCTTTGTGGGTACGTTGGAATCGATTTCCGCGCAGGTTGCGGCGGATGTCGGCCGCTTGGAGACCGCGTCGCGCGCGATCGGACGATCGCAAAGCGACTCTGGCGAGGAGGAAACGCTGGAACAGTCGCTTGCGACGATCCAGAACGGCGCGCGACGGATGCGCGAAAATCTGTCGGATTTCAAAGATGGCGCCGCCTTGGTCGCCACCATCCTGGACGAAGCCGTCAATGCGGTCGATTGCGAGACGACGTTCGCCGCGTCCCTCGATGAGATCGGCGAACGATTCCAGATGATCGCGCAGCCGCAACCAGAAATTGAGGCGGAACTGTCGGAGCCCGCGCAGGCCCTGCTGAACCAGATCGCGAACCTTTATACGATGGCGAAAGAACGGAGTGTCCATCACCGCTTCGCGCCAAACAGCGAAACCATCATGACCGGCGGGAACCCGGGATCGGATGATGATGACGATGAGGACGACGGTCTGTTCTAAAAAGTGCCGAACCTGCGTTTCCGACGTTTCGGACTGCGCTCTTCAGGTGGCAGCTGTCCTTCGCCAGAACATTTGGCGCAACCGACGGCGCAAGCGAGCAGATGCGGCCGACGGGGTGGCCGGTGAGCCCTCGACGGGCGGAAATAGGGCGCGCGCACTGTGCTCCGCGGTGTGAGGAACGAAACTCGAATCGTCAGAAAGGGGCTCAAAGGCGGCCCGGTCGCGCGCGATAGCGAATAGCCGACGCGCTGTGAGAACCGATGGGGGACCAGTTTCCGCCCATTCGATTTACGATACCGACAAGAAAGAGGGTTTTTTAGTCGGTGTCGCAATTCACTAAAAGCCGCTCAACCGGCCCTTGAAAAACCTGAACTTTTTCAAACTGAGCGGCCAAGTTTATTGCAACCTAGCCGCTCATTTCGCCGGTATTTTTCTTCTGGCCCGCTCAACGCTCGAGATCCCCCGTCAGCCGCCGATGCAACGCGGTCGCCCGGAGCGGGCTCCGGCGCAGTCACAACCGGCCCTGCGCCCATTAAGGATCGAACTTCGGGATAGTGGCTATCCTGCCGGATCTTACACGAAAAGGGCCCGAGGACGACTAGCCGCCCATGGCATAACATAAGGCTGGGATCCGGTCGCAACCACCAGGGTCTGTGCGAGCGGCGAAGCTGAATCGTCGATCTCGATGACCCGCCAAGCGCGTCCACGCAGGGAGGCGTGGTCGATAACGTCTCCGATCGGCCTTCCGACGCACGCCATCGCCAGAGTTTCAGGCAGACGGTCATCCAGCTTGACCCGCAGCGTGCCGAAAAGCGTCTCGAACTTCACCATGCCGATCTGCCCCTCGACCTCGAGCGAATGGTTGACGATCTCCAGATCCGCCCAGTCGTCGCCCGACCGAAGAAACGCGATGCGATGACCAAAGCCACGCAGCAGAACGGTCGGCTGCCAGCCGGACGCCGTCCAGATCTCGAATTGGTCATGGGTCTCGCGGGCAGGCCGAAACCGGACGTTTTTATGCAGGCTCGGCCACCGTGGCCACCGGTCCGCGGGCTCGATTCGGGCGACGACTCCGTCGACCGACTTCCCCTGAGATGCGACGAGGGAGATGAGGAATGGCGATGCCGAACGGACGGTCGCAGCGATTTCCTGTTGGAAGGCATCGCGCATCGACCCACTGCCGCCGCGCCTGATACCCCACACCCGCGCACGTGCCTCCGCGCGCGCCACCTTCATCACGCGCCGATCGGCTGCCGTCGTCGGATCCGTCTGGTCGCTGCCCGTCACAGAAGCCGCCGCCCGCGCCCGGGTGCGACGCCGCCATCGGGATCGTCGGGCGCGGTCATGACCATCGCCAAGAGGTGCTGCGTCAGGACGGGCGCACCCCGCTGATAGGCCATGCCGCCCCACTTCTCCCATCGGTCTAAGCGATGCGCGAGCCAGACGTAAAAACGGTCCCGGGAGGGATTGTCCGAGAACGACTGCATCCACAGCGTTCGGCGGAGCGGCACGACGTCGCCCAGGCCGTCGCCCACCAGGGCCAGTGCGGGCTTACGCCACAGTTCGCGCCTCTCGAAGCGGAACGGCAGCTTTGCTGACATCGCCTCCACGCGATCGAGCCATGCCGCGGTGTCGACGTCCGACGCCTTCGACGGCGCGAGGGTCGCAATCGCCTCGCTGCCTACTGGGATACTGCGCACCTGCGATGGCCGCGTAGAGGCGAGCATGACCAGCGCTGCGTGGCCCTCCGCGCTGATGCCGGTGCCGTAGGGCGGGTCGCCGCCGGTCAGAGCGTGGGAATACAACCAAGTTCCATAGAAACGCTCGAAGTCATGCTCGCCGGCGAACAGGTCGTGGGCACTCTCCGCGACGATGACGACCCGCCGGCTTATGGCGGCGAGGTAGCCCATCAGCCGCTCAAGGCCCTCCTCCATGAACAGCGTGGTCGGCATCCCAAGCCGGCCGATCCAGAAGGCCTCGCGCGCCGTGTCCCAGCGGCACCCCTGCTCATCCGCCAGGAGGCCACCACACGGAGCCCCTTCGGCGTGGAGCCAATAGCCCCATGGCAACGCGGGATTGCGGACGTCCTCATACCTCATCGGCGTGGCACCTGATCATACTCCGAGAGTCCGACGGGCGGCCGTTCACCCTTGAGTTCGGGCATTTCCAGCCCCTCGGCGATCGCGTGCAGCTGGGCGGCCAGGTTGGTCGTCTCGCGCACGACATAGCGTTCGTCGCGGTAGACCCGGCCGTTCTCCAGCCCCAACGGATCAGGGTGACGCTTCCCAGGGACAAGGTCGTAGGCCTTGTTGCAGGAGAATCCGAACCACCACAGCTCGTCAGGCAGCATCGCCAACGCGACCATGGTGCACGCGTCGAACGGCGGCCGGAGCGGCGTCGACGACCGCCCCTCCGCGGCGCGGGGCACCCGGACTTGGCAGACGGAAGTCTCGTGCGGCTCATACTCCTCGCACGGCGACGCGTAGTCGACACCACCATGTACGACGATCGGCGGATCGTGGGGCAGCGCCTCCTCTCCGAAACCGGCAAGCGGGTGGTCCGGCCCGACGCCGACGTATCCGCGCAACGCGCCGTCAGTGCCTCGGCGCATGATGCAGGGTATCGCCGTGGCGGGATCGATCCAAGACACCTTGTCGGGCTCGGCGCTCCACGGTCCGTCACCTGCCGGATGGCGGCCGGGCACGCGATACACCTCCACCGGCATGATGTTTGTGCCCGCGAGGGGGCGGTGCTGCACCGCAGCCGCGACCGGGATGATCGCCTTCGTCGTCTTGGGCTTCCTGGCCATCGCATACTCCTTTCCGGTTATCGGCCGTGGCCGTCTTGGGTAGTTGTCGGCTATCGGTCCGCCGGGGCGTAGCGCTCGTGCCACGTGATCCGCTCGATCGCCGGCCCCAGCGCCTTGGGGTTGGCGTCCGCCGAGTAGACTTGGCCGGCCAGCCACCATTCCTCCTCGCATCGCCTCGTGTCGGGCACCTCCCGCCACCACGTCTTCGTGTCCGCGTCCCACCTGTAGCCGCGCGCGCGCAGGGCATCCTTGCGTTCGAACGCCGCGCCGATCGCGCGGAAGCGCCAGCTGGGAGAGCGAGCCGTCGCCAGCATCTCGGACAGCGCCGTGCCGCCCCCGCGCAGTGAGTGCTGGAGAAGCGCGATGACCGCGTCGACGTCGTCGCCCGCCCGGTGCGCACCGTGAAAGTAGCCGACCTGCGCGAGCAGCCAGCCCAAGGATCTGCCGTCGAAGCCAGACGCGCGCCAATCGATGTCGGCGCAGCTGCAGGTCCAAGCTAGCCCGGCCGCATCCGGCAGGCGCCGCTCGATGTATCCGCGGTCGAAGCCCGCATTATGTGCGCAGACGAAATCGGCGGAGCGGAGGAGGCGGATGGCGGCCTCGTCGTCGATGACCTGTTCGGCGACGTCGGCGTCCGTTAGCCCCGTCAGGCGGACGATGTCCTCGGGCAGGTCGCGGCCCGGGTCCTCCAGCCACGAATAGCTACGGTCGATCTTGACGATCACACCGTCCGGGTCTGCGCGAAAGCGCCTCAAGGCCAGCTCGATGATGACGTCGTCGGCGCCGAGGCCTGAAGTCTCGACATCGACCACGACGCCGATCACGGTGTCGACGCGACCGCCTACGCCGGTCTCCCCCTCGCGGATGTCGAGACGCCGCAGCAGCCGGACATCGTCGTCGGTGTTGACCGCACGCAGCTCTCCCGTCTCGGGAATCGGGTCCCGCATCGCGATTCTCCCATGCTGGGTTGAAGGTGTGCCCCCCGTCATCGGGCCCGCACTCCCGGCGGGCGCGATCACGGGATGGCGTTCAGATGTGGAAGCGCTGCTCGATGTTGACGTCGAGGCCGGCGGCGATCGGCGACGCGGGCTCGGCCGCGATGAGCGCCAGGGTGTCGCACATCACATCCGACACCAGCGCTGCCACAAGCGGGTCGGTCGCATCGAACCCCCTCCTGATCCGGGCGTCCGCCGCGGCGGCACCGAAGCGACAGTGGAGCCTGCCCGCGATCTCGGTCTCATCCGTGGCAAGGGACGCGTGGAACGCCTGGACCGTCTCGAAACCGTCGTCGGCGACGATCGTGGCGGTGAACAGGCGCATCTGCCCGACCAACGGATCCGCAAAGGGCAGAACGTTGGTGCGCCACCGGTCCGCCGACGCATCCGCCGTGCGGCTCGGGGCCGAAACGTCCCCGTCGTCGTCGTCGTCGTCCGTCAGCGCGTCGATGGTGGTCGGATCCGCGTCCAGGCCAAGCGAGAGCCCGTGGATCAGGATGCCGCGCAGGCAGGCGTCGCGCTGAAGGCACGCCTCGAGCGCATTCGACCCGCTGAACAGCGCGAGCGGCGCCAGCATCCACGTCATCGCGTCATGGGGCACACCGTCGCGCTGAAACCGCCCGGCGGCCTCGGCCGCGACAAGGGCGATGCGCGAAATCGCGCGACGCGTGGTGACGACGACCGCGTCGTCCGCCCGGTCGTCGTCGAGAGGATCGAGGTAGGTCGACCTCCCGCCAGTCGGGGTTTCGAGGCGTGGGTATAGAGCGGGCATCTGTGCGGTGATCGTGCTCATGATCAACTCCCTTGTCGCCATCGGATCACGGCGTCGCGGGCAGCGAAATACCCGGCAACAAACGCAATATAGCGATGCGTCAAAACACTTCAATAGCTCTGGACATATTGAAGTGTTTTGTTCGGGAAGATGGGTGTGGGGCCACGGGCGACCGCGGCGGAACGCCATGACCAGGGTTGTCAACGCGTTATGCTCTGTGGCCAGCCGCGTCGCGTCGGCCTGTAGGAGTGAATCGGCAGGCGTCGGAGCAAGGTGGATATGGGAGTTAAAAATGAAGTATCTTGATCTTGCTCGTCACGCTGAGGGTGACCCGGCCTAGCTAGACTTCCGGGACGGAGCCATGCGCCTTGCGTGCCCCGGAGCCGATGGCGAGCCGCCTCCACCGGACGCTCGCATAAGATTTATTAGCGCCGGCGCGCTGCCCCGCATTGACCTGCAGTCTTCTGTCCACCATTCCAGACAAATGGACGCATCACGGGCTATCACGATCATGTCGGCGTTGGCGCAGGCCACGCGGCTCCGGACGTATCAGCTGCTCGTCGAGTGCGGCGAGAGCGGGCTGAACTCCGGCGCGATCGCGGAACGGGTCGGCAGCCCGCACAACACCATCTCCTCGCACCTGACCATCCTCGCGCACGCCGGGCTCGTCCGTCGGGAACAGCGGGGACGGGAAGTTACCTACCGCGCGGTGCTCGACGAAGTCGCCGAGCTCGGGGGCTTCCTACTGCCCTGAGCGTGACGAGGCCCGGGGCGGACGTCCCGACCATCTCCGCTAATGGCGTCCTGGGCTCGCTAGGCCATTCAGATGAACGGCCGTTCGCTACGGCACCTATTGCAGTTCGAGGCAGGCTGCATCCGCATAGCCTGCCACCTCGAGCTTGCGGCACGACGCCTGCGCCTTGATCTGTGCGATCCTGAGAGCCGCCCCGCCGGCCGCCTTCGCCTTCACATAGGCATCCACGTCGGTGACGGCGGCGATCCGAAGGCCGTCCTCCTCATCGAGCGCCGCCTGCGCTGTCTTGGGGTCGAACTCCGCGGCGATCGGCTTGGCGATCGCCTCGGACTTGTCGCTGAGGAACTTCCCGATGGCTGTCAGCAGACCGCTGCCGCCGCTGGTCTCGTGGAAGTCGGCCCGCCAGGTCACCGGGGTCAGGCGCGCAAGGAAGATCAGGTCCTCGGCCAGTGCCGCCTTGAGGTTCGTCACATCCTTCGAGGCCTTCTGACGTTGCGCGGGGGTGAGCGTCGGATTGACACCCGAGGCCGTGGCGGTCGCCAGGTCGTCCTGCCGCTTCTGCACCGCGGTCAGCCGTGCCTTCGCGGGATCGGACAGGCTTGGCATCGGCATCCAGCTGGTGGCCAGCAGCCGCGCCTTGACCAACCCAATGGTGCGGGGCGCCGTCTCGTCTTCGAAGCCGAAGGAGCGCGTCGCAAGCGACGTGCCGTCAGGGCCGACACTCGGAGCGAACACGCTAATCGTCAGGGCCAACGTCCGCTTCTTCGAATGCTTGCCGTCGATCGCGGCACCGATC
Source organism: Sphingomonas sp. MMS24-J45 (assembly GCF_044881195.1). GTDB lineage: Bacteria > Pseudomonadota > Alphaproteobacteria > Sphingomonadales > Sphingomonadaceae > Sphingomonas. The sequence continues at coordinate 1,688,267 of NZ_CP173255.1, forward strand.
CTCACCAACTGAGGAACGAGACGGAAGGCGGTCCCGTCGGGAGCGACCTCGATCCTGACCACCATGACCGTCATCCGATCGCGATCGAGCGCAGCGCCCAGCCTGTCCTCGATCGAGGCACCAAAGCCATCGCCGGCACCGTTCAAGGGTGCATCGTCTTTGAGTTCACCGGCGACCTCGCCCGCGGTCATCGTCGGAGCGGACGCCCTGGGTCCCAGCGCCACCAGCACGCAGCCAGCGCCAGTTCCGAAGACCGCAGGCTTGGAGAAATCGCTCGGATCCAAGGTCGCACGGTAGAAGTAGCTGGGCTGGGCGGCCACGACATGGACGTCCGTCCGTTTCCCAAGGGACTGCAGGCCATCGCCAAGTCCCTTTATGCCGGCCTGTATCAAAGACGGGAGGACAAGCGCCACCAGCGCGCCGATGAACCGGTTGCCCCCAGCATCGGGTCCACCGCAGGTCGGGCCAGTCCAGACGACCAGCTCCGCCTTGGCTGGTGCCGCCTGGGCCGGCAGGGGCGCGACAAGCGACGCGGCGAGAACGAGCGAAGTCAGCGTGCGAGCGAGGCTCATCGTTCAATCTCCTGGACTGCTTCTGCGGGGTCGTTCCTGAGCGGCGGGAGCGATATCCACGGGTTCCCGGCGCCGTCGGCGACCGTCCGCCCGTAGGCACGGAGGCAGGCCATGAAGCCAGGGTCGAACATCACGTCCTTCGGCTTCACGCAATGGCCAACTCGATCGAAGCCATCGGCGCTCATCATCAGGATCGTGCCGGTCGGATGGCCGAGGCGGAGCTCGGCGATCGAGCCGACCTCGATCTCGTTCACGACGATCGCCTCCGCCCGTTCAGCGGCAGTCAGGGCGTCAGCGCGCCGGTCCGCGCCGCTCCGGCCATTGGCCTCGACCGGCAGGACGGAAAGCGTCGTCGGGCCATTGCGCAACACATAGAGTGGCAGGTAGCCCTGAGGCGCGTCGACCCTGTGCGGCAGTCTCGCGAGCGCTGCGGCCTGACCCCGCACCGCACGCCCGGCGTCGCTGGCCACCCGTGCCTCGAACACCGACTGGCGGACACCGCCATCGTAATAGGTCTGCCCGTCGACCCTCACCTGCTGGAAGAAGACAGGCATGGCGGCCGACGCGAGCGCGGCACCGGTCAGGCATGAACGCGCCCGCTCGCGATCGGGCAGCGCCGCGACCTTCACAGCGTCGACGAACCCGAACTTCCCGGTCTTCGCGTTGACGAAGCCGATCAGCACCATCTTGCGGCCGGACAGGGCCGCCAGCCGATCCAGCATGCAAGGCTCCGACAGGTTCTTGCACAGTGCGGATTCGATGCGGGCGCGCAGCGGCTTCAGCCCCGCCATGGAACCCGTCAGGACCGTGAGCGCCTTCGCATTCCGATCGACGACGGCCTTCTCGGAAGCAGGCGAATAGTTGGCGACCAGCCGTGTGTAGGCCTCGTCGTCGCCGATGGCGACGAACAGCGATTGCAGCGCCCCGGTGCTGACGCCGGTGACGACGACGAAGTCCGGAAGCCTTCCTGTTTCATGGAGGCGTTTCAGGTAGCCGGCTCCGAACGCGCCCCACTGGCCGCCGCCCGATAGCAGCAGGATCGCGGGCTCGGGCGGAGCTTCGGCTAGGCCATTGGAGGCGCTGGTCGCGATCAGCGAGCGCTCGAGACGCTGCTTGAGCGGATCATCGGAGGAATTGACAAAGCCCTGGGCGGCGCGGCTGTGGATCGCCTGCTCGAGTTCAGAGGGCTGAAGGCGCCCGACGAGGTCCGTCTCGAAGCCTCGACACGACACGTTGATGGAACCGCGCGTGGCACAGCCACCGAGTAGTGCGCTGATCAGCGCCAACAGGACGAACCTCATCACCTTCCCCCGTCTCCGTGATTCGATCAGCGGCGCAGAAAGCGGCGCAGATTGCCGCCAAGTATGTTGCTCTGCTGCAAAGGGCTGTAGTTCGCGGCCTGCATGCCGGCGACGACCTGGTCGAGATAGCGCTCGTGGTGCCGCTCGATGCCGAGCATGATCCAGTCGGTCCCGTAGAGAATGCGGGTGAGGTTTGGATCGCGCTTGCCGTAGGCGGTGCGCAGGGCGAGGAAGAAGTCTCGCGCCAGCTGCGGATCGTCGATCAGCTCCTCCATGTAGGCGAGGTCCCCGTAGACCTCGGCACCCTTGCTCCCGGCGTCCAGCAGCTCGATCGAGGTCGCCAGCGCCCAGTCGTCCGCGGGATAGGGTGGTCCCTTGGCGACCGCTTCGCAGAACGGTCGGACCTGGCCAGCGAGATGGCCGAGGCTGAGGCGGATGGGATGGCGGGCCGCGACCTGCTTCCAGAACAAATGATCGGCCCGACGGCTGAAGTTCGGACCCGCACCATTGCTGTTGGCGGCGTGCGCCATGAGCGGGATGCCGCGGGCGGCGCAGACCGCGTAGAACGCCTCCAGCGATGCATCGAGCGCCTGGCCCAGCTTGCCCTTTCCTCCCGCCGAGTGCCAGCGGTCGAGCGCTGTGACGCGGCCCTTCTCGCGCGGATCGAACGCGGCATCCGCCAAACCCGCATTGCCGGTCGCCTGGAAACCCATCGGCGGGTAGAGCTTGAATCCCGCCACCTTTCCCTGGGCGTGCATCCCAAGCAGGCGATCGAGGGTCGTCGTTCCGCCGCGAAGCCGCTCGATGCTGTTCTTCAGGGGGCAGTATCCGGCGAAGGTCGCTATATCCAACGTTCCGCGGTAGCGAACCGCTATCCTCGCCATGACCTCAACCTGCTCGAACATGCTCGAGCCGGAGGCCGGACCGTCATCGAGCCAGACGTCGTAGTCGACCAGATGGTTGATCAGACGGCCGGGCAGGCGCCCGGGCGTGACGTGGCGCGCGAGGTAGTTGCGCACATGCGCATCGCGCGAGAGAAGCAGTTCGTAGCCCCACCCTATCATTCGCACCGCGTCGCCCAGACCTGCAGCCCCGAACGCCGCCGAGGACGTCCTGTCAGCGGTCTCGCCCGGAGCGACCGGGCCGGTGACGCCCCTACGCGCGGCAAGTGCGAAGGCGGAGGGGCTGGCCCGCTCCGGGTCGACGAACCCGGCCTGACTGCCGCCGGCATCTACCGCGACCGCGGCATTGAGTTCGCGGTAGCTACGAGCGAGGTCGGCTGCCTCGGCGTCACCCGCCTTCGCATTCGCCGCGTCGATCTCGCGATTGATGAATTCGGCGATCCGGAGGCCGAAGTCTTCCGGATCCAGGTCGCCCTCCGCGAAGCCGGCAGCGCGACCCATCTCCGCACGCGCGCTGGCGGCGAAGCTCTTGTAGAAGCGCGCGAACAGATCGATGACGGCCTTGGCCCAGCCCGGCATCGCTCCGTAGCGGGAAGGCAGGATCACGTATCGAACGAAGTTCGCGACCGGAAGGTCGGACGCGTTGAAGAGGTGCGTGTGGGCGTCGCCCACCGTGCGTGGTGCCGCAGGTCGGCCGATGGCGATGCCCTGGTGACACCCGCCTGCTGCCAGGGCCGCGGTCGCGATCATCGACCGTCGCGTCAGCGTCAAATCCTGCATGCCCCGACCATCCCCTCAGTTCCAGCCAAGTTCGCGCGCCAACGCCTTGTTCGAGTCGACGACCTTGGCCCTGATCGCCGCGATGCCGACGGCCTTGTTGCGCCTATCGCTCACGCCGCCGCAGGTCTCGAACCCGAGATGATGCAGGCCCACCAGCTGCCCGGCGCCATCGAAGATCGGAGCGCCGGAGGCTCCCGGCTCGCTGTCGCAGGTGTGCTCGAATTCGGGCCGGTCCGTCGCGGACGCGCCATCTGTCCACGCACGACGTCGGGCCGTCGCGGCGCAAGGCTGGCTGATGCGCTTGAACTGGCAACTGGCGTGATGGATCATGAAGAGCGGCTGATTGAGCGAAACCAGGCCGGTCGCGGTTGGAGCCGCCCGTGATCCGCCGCGTCCCGCCTCGCTTCCTGCGACCGGCGTCAGCCGGATGATCGCGAAGTCCAGACGCGAGTCGTGCGCCTCGACCTTCCTGCAGGCGAATTGACGGGGGATGCCGTCCTGCTCCCACCCAAGATCGATCAGCGTGGCGTCGCACTGCGCCTGGTCCCAGTTCTCGCTTCCCGCGATCGGCATGCCGCCGCAGTGATCGTTGGTCAGGTAGAGGTCGGATGCGATCATGACTCCCGAACAGCACCAACTCTTGCGGGTCATGCCCACACCTCCTCCGGCGCGCTCGCTGGCCGTGTGCATCATCCCCACCGTGTCGGCCAGTTTGAGTTGCAGGTCGTCGTCGACCGAGCCCGCCTCGAACGCGAACTTCCACTTCGGGGAGCTTCCGTCCTGGAGCGAGTAGAGCTGCGGCTGGTTGTTGTTCTCCGCGGGAGCGGCGATGCCCTGGACCACCTTGACCCGGACCGTCTGGTCGGGGGAGATGAGTTCGAGGTAGACCTCGCCGGCAACGAGCCTTCCGGTCCACAACGAACCCGACGTAGCGTCGAAGTCCGCGGCGTCGAACAGCGCAAGCAGGCGCCCGGCACCGTTGCGCACGGACATCTTCCACCCAGTTCGCGGCCCCCCTGCCCGCTGCAACTGAAGGCGGATGCCCCCCACCGGGAAGTCCTGGATGCCCGGATAGATGCGGGCGACCGAGTTGGGACGCACGTTGGCGCCGGACGAGAACCACGCACCGAACCTCGTGGTGAGCTCGGGCGCGACACACGAGCCACCTTGATACTGATCGTGTGCCGAAGCGACCATGGTCGGCGCCGGAGCGCGCGGCGCACCAGCCCCGAGCATGGCGAACGCCGCGAATGAGAGGGCGAGCCTAGCGACAGCCATTTGCGCGCTCCGTCAGGCGGGGGATGGCGAAAATCAGCTCTTCGATGTCCTCTAGCGCGATCGGATCCGCGCCGTCGCAGCGTTCGATCGTCACCGAACCATCGAACGAGACTGGTCCGAGTTTCCTGAAATCGGTCGGGGCCCTCTCGAGCATCAGCAACGCGTATTGGCGTTGCACGGCCGTTGGCTCACTGACGCGGACGATGTGGGCGATCGATGGTGCCGCGACGATCTGGGAACTGCCATCCTGAAGGAAGACCTCCAGCGCCTTTCCGCTCCAGCGGCTCAGGCGAACGGGCTCCCATGAACCACCGCGCAGCTTCACCCAATGCTTCGATGGGTCCAGCCAAGCCCGCAAGGGTTCGACCAGGCCGGCGCCGACGGCTTCGATGGTCTCACTGTCATTCCGACCATTGTCCACCAGCGGCCAGGCCGTCGCCATCAACCGATACTTGATCTTCCAGGCGTCGGAATAGTTGTAGCGCGACTCCATGCCAGCCACCACTCCGGCGACATACGCCGCCGCCTGGCTGGTGCCGCTCGCCTGCGATATCTCGCCGTGGCCGACCCAGCCAGGTATCGGGCCCGCCGGCGCTATGAGGGGAATCGTCGATGGGGTTCCGGGGAGTGGGCGGTAGGCCCCGTTCATGAGATGAGTCTCGCTCCGGGAGCACTTTCCACAGGCTGTCACGAGGACGACGTTGGACAGATCGCCGAGGTTCTGGGGTGAGTTCGAGTAGATGGGAGCGATCTTGTCGAGCACCGCGTCGGCTGGGTCGAAGCTGCCGTCGGAACGCTGCCGCTGCTGACCAGCGCTTGCGACGACGATGGGACGGTAATCGAAGAAGACGTTGTTGGGAGCGACTCCCGCCCGGCTCTGCCGTGACTTCCGGACCGCGTCCATCTCACTGGCGTTGGCAGGGAAGCTGGTGGCAACGAGAAACACCGGGCGCCTCTCCGAGCTCCCGGAAATGACCGTCTCGAGCTGACCCCGCAGCGCGAAGCCCGGTGCAGCGTCGACATATGCATATTGGCGCGGATCACTTGGATCCGGTTTCAGATACGGAATCGAATGGACCCGTGCACCCGGAGACAGTCCACGAAACCGAACGCCGTTGCGGCTCCCGACGATGCCGGCGAGGTGGGTCGCGTGGTGCCGTGGCCGGTCGAACGACGCCTGGACGCATCCTTCTGGACCAGGCGCCGAAGCATCGTCCTCCTCGGGGAGATCGGGCGTGGAGGTTAGCGTCGTGTCGACGAGCCACACGTCGGTGGGAGGCGCATTCTTCGGCAAGGCGGTCAGCGTCGCCAAATTCGAGTCGCCCTCCAGCAACGTCGCATAGTCGAGCAGTGAGGCGGGCCCGCATGGGACTGGCGCGGTATCCGCCAAGGCGAAAGCTGGTGGCGGCGGCTGGAGGCGAGGCGCGTACTCGACGTCGACGTTCGAAAGTTCCTTCGCCCGGATCGCAGCCAGGATGACCTCAGCATGCACGTCGTCGCTGCTCGGGATCAGCAGCCGGTAGGCGGTGTAGCGAAGAAGCGATCTTCCAAGGACGTTCGCGACCAAGCGGTTCGGGCTCCACCTGAAGCCCTTTCCAACAGTGGCGCTTTTCGCCTGGACGGTGCTCAGCGCCCGGAAACCCGCCAGCGTCGTGGGGGTGACCTGCGGCAGTCTGATCTGCGAGCCTGGCTGAAGCGCATTCAGGTCCAAACCAGGATTGAGCCGACGGATCGGCACCAGGAGGGCATCGCAACCAGGCGGATACCCGCGCGCCGTCAACAGGTCGCAGAGTCGAGGATGGTCGTCGAGCGACACAGTCTCGATCGGTAGCGCGTCGGGCACACCTATGAGGGTGTCCAGGATCGCAGCGAGATTCTCCGCGACCTTTCCACCGCGCAGTTCGACGACGATGTCGCCGGGCTTGGCACCCGTGCCCGTGGCCTGCTCGATCGCCTTGACCGGATCCGTTGTCTGCGCCCGCACGGGGACAGGCGCCTGCACACCCAGCATCGCCATCACGGCAAGCGATGCCAGGAAGGAAGGGCCCCGCCTAAAGAATACCATAGTGCATACGGTGCTGGAGCTTGTCCTGCGCGACAATGTCGAGCGTCCGGGTGCCGCCCTTTCCGCAGAGGTAGTGCATGACCGAGTTGGCAGTGTAGCCGGCGACCGAGCGCCAATTGCGCGTATCCTCAAGGGGGCACCCAGCGACGCCGAGGTGCTCATGACGATAGCCGATGATGTGTCCGAGCTCGTGCCGAAGGACGCCTACGGAAGCGAACGACGAGGTGAAGAAGGTGGGCGCGATATACAGGTTGCGCTTATAGACGGGATCGTTGGGAAAGAAGGACGCGGCGATGAACTCGGTCTCCGCCGGAAGGTAGCGGACGATGAATGTCACCTCGCCCGGTCCCGGCAGCCCAGTGGCGATGCGAGCGCGGCCTCCATCAAGCGCGGACCGGTGTTCGAAGCTGAAACCGCATTCGGGGCAGGCGTCGACCCAGTCCTTGGTAGCCGCGGCCATGAGAGTCACCACCTGCTGATACGCGGCGGGACTGGCGAAGCTGCTTCGATCCACGGCGTAGGACAGCGAGCGTCGGGTCCTCGGCCATATCTCGGCGGCGCCCGTCGAGGAGGTCGCGAAGTTCAGTTCGGCGGCGCCCATCTGCTTACTGAGCGCCGGCTGGCGACGCGTCTCCTGTGCACCGAGACAGCTCTGCTTGAGGAACGCGATGGCTTCCTCGCGTGTGAGTATCAGGTCCCCCTGCAGAACGACGTAGTCGAAGGTCGCTCCGTCATGCTCGGCGTGGAATTTCGGCAGGGACGCCGCCTGGGACGCATAGGTCGCTTCATCGCAGCTTGGCTGCGCTGGGGGCTTGCGAACAGCGCTTGGCGTTCGAGCGAGACTCGGCGCGTCCACCGGGGCCGCGGCGATCGCGACGGCCACCGACAGGAATAACGACGGAAATCGACGATCTGATCCGAGCATGCCTGTCTCACGACTAGATGGAACGCAACACTCGAACGTCAGCGGTTCAATGAAAATGCCGCGATGATTCTTATGGAATATTAACTATCTCTCGCCGCGAGCCAATAGGAAAACATTGGGATGATGAAGCCCAAGGTGGCATAGCATCTGGCGACGATATGGCTGGAATATACCAAATACGTCTGCTTGGCGACGTCGCGGGTGAGTAGCCATAGTCCCAAATTGGTTCTTTCTCTTGTCGCGTCAGGAATCGATTTCGGGAACATCCCGAGGTCGACGAAGCAACGATGCTTTGTGAACATGTTGCGACGGATCGGACACAGCGCACCTGGGACATCGATGGCACGGTTAAGTTGGGGGATGAGTCCCGAGGAGTTCCTCGGAGAGCTGATGAATCGCAGCATTCGCATGCGACGCGTCGTTGGCGGGACGATCGGAGGTCGTCGGCATCTGCACGACGTACAGCGCCGTCGGCGCAAATGGTATCGTCGGCTCCACGGACAAGTCGAACTGCCCCGAGCGCAGCAGACTTTCGCTGACGTTCAGTGGCGATCCCAACCTGCGCCCTCGCTGCGGATCGTCATCCTGGAGGACGCCGTGACACCGCAGCTCGAGCTGGCAGGCCCGAAAAAGATTCGCAGCATGCGGAAGGATATGCGCCGGATGCTCCACTTGGCGTCCGAACGGTCGCAGATGCGGCCATATGCGTTGATCAGCGCGCGACGTCGAAGCGCACGATTCCCACCGATCGGTCGTCGGCCGGATGGGCCACGCCCGGAAACGCGGGCGCTCTATCTTCCAGCGATGGGTATCGCGATCGTGCCGGAACTCAGCGCGCAGGAAGCGCATGCACTCGAGAGTGCAGGAGCGGTCGTGCTCGCGAACGAGCTCGTCACGATCGACGATCCGGCGAGCAGTGGCAGCGCTGTGAGGGTGCCCTCGAGCGCTCATCTCGATGCGATCGACATCAACGCTGCGAGAAGTGCCGGACTGACCGGGTCCGGCGTGAGGATCGGCGTCCTGGACACCGGGATCGACCCATCGCATCCGGAGTTCGCCGACACCAGTATCGAGTTCATGGCGTTTAAGACGAATGGCGAGAGACGGGCCATCAAGCCGAAAGACTTCGACTCTCACGGCACTCATGTCGCGGCACTGTGCGCGGGCAAGACCGTGGGCGTAGCTCCGGGTGCCGAACTCGTCATCGCGGCCGTCATGACGGAGCGCAACCTGCAAGGTAAGATCTGTGGCTATCTTGCACAGATTCTCGCCGGAATGGATTGGCTTGCCGGGAGCGGTGGGGCCGGCAAGGGCGTCGACGTGGTCAACGCCTCGCTGGGAAGCCCCGGCTCCGCAAGCGGGTATTTCGCCTCGGTCGAGGCATATCGTCAGAGCGGCATCCTTACGATCGCGGCCATCGGCAACAGCGGCAAGCTCGGAATCGGCCGGCATTCCGCTCCCGGGATGCTCGACTGCGCTCTCGGCGTGGGCGCTATCGACAACAGCGGTCGCGTAGCGGATTTCAGCGATTGGGGGCTATGCCACGCCGTTCCGGCCTCCAGCGACTACAAGCCAGACATGATGGCACCCGGCGTCGACGTAACCAGCGCCGTGCCGGGAAAGAGTTACGCCAGCAAGAGCGGAACCTCGATGGCCTGCCCGATCGTCACTGGCTCGGCTGCCTTGCTAATCGAACGTGACGCCTCTCTCAGGGGCGATCCCGACGCGCTGACCCGGAAGCTCCTCGATCTCGCCGTGCCACTGCCCAGGCAATCGGCCGGCTATGACGACCGTCGCGGCGGCAGAGGGCGTCTGATGTTGACGACCATCGCCAACTAGGCTCGACCCCGAGTCACGAATCGGCTAGGATTCCGAAATGCTGACTGATCGCGCCAACGAAGTCGTCAATCAGGCCACGCCTTCGAAGCGAGTCTCGCTGATACTGACCGTGCATCCCATCGGGTCCGCGCTCAACTTGGCGGAGGACCGCAAGAAGCGCGTCGCGACGCTTTCGAAATTCTACAGCCGCAAGAAACAGCCGATCCTAAAGCACTTCGGGACCTACGAAAGCTCGGGCTTACGCGTCGTCAACAATCTCGTCGGAACACCGAACCTGATCGTCTCCGCGCCGGCGAGGGTTTGGAAGCGCCTGATGCGGGAGCAGCCCAAGGTGTTCTCCGATCCTGCGGTCGAGGTGACTGCGAACGAGCCGGATTTCGTCACCCTATAGTGGCCGTGGGAGGGGCTCACGCGTCCCTCACGCCTCTGTGGCACTTGCCGAAACCAGGGGGTGTGCCGCAGGCCGTCCATTGCCCTCGATCACAGTCCGACTATCGAGGCGAACTCCGCCATGGCAATCCTGGAGCTGGCGGAAAGCTCCAAGAAGGACCGACGGCGATCGACAGGGTCCTTCCAGCGCAGCAGCACGCCCTCCCGGCACAGGGTGTCGACCCATCGGAGCGCAGTGGAGATCGGCACCTCCGCCGCCAGTGCGGCGCTCTTCACGCTCACCGGAGTGCCTTCCAGCTCAGCGGCGTGGAGATCTAATAAGATCTTCCAGCAAGGATCGTTGAACAGCCCTGGGGGAAGAGCTCGTCGCGCGCCCTCCTACGACGGATGAGGGTGCGCACGGTGGCCGCTAGCCGCCTACGTTCAGCTGATTCAACTAGACCGCCATCATTGCGATGCCGGAACGTCATCTGCGCAGCGTCCCTGCCACCGCTAACAACAGTTCCTGCGACCTTTGGAAGGACGGAGGGGACGCGCGCCGCGGTGTCGACCGGGAGGCCATCTTCGAGCAACTCCGCCACCACGCTCGTGCACCCACCACGCGTGACTATGACGTGATCTATGAGATGGACGCCGACGACCTCAGCGGCTCGTGACAGATGTTCGGTGATCGAACGGTCGGCCTCACTGGAACGCAATATGCCCGACGGATGGTTGTGGGCGACAAGAATCCCGGTGGCGCCCAGTTCCAGCGCCCGCCCGAGGATCGTGCGGACGTAGAACGGAGCCTCGTCGGGACCACCCTGTCCCGCCTGCTCGTCGGCGATGAGCCGCCGTGCCGCATCAAGGAAGAGGACCCGCACGGTCTCAACCCGCTGGTATGCGATGTGAACCCGAAGGTAGTCACGCAGGTCCCCGGAGGTCGCGAGGATGGGCCGCGTTTCCAACCGCGCCGTGGTGGCCCTCTTGAGCACGTCTCGGGTCGCCGCAAGCAACGCGACGACCCGGTCGCTCCCAGTCACCCGGAGATGTTGCGCGGATGACGCTGCGAATAGCTCCGGTAGCGAGCCGAATTCCCTGATCAATGCATCCGCTATCGCTCCGGCAGCGGCCCCTTCGACCTGATCGAGGAGTGCTACCAAGGCGGCTCGGCACCCAGCCGACGCTCTCGGTTGACATGGCGCAAGGTTGCCAACGCTAGCAGGACCAGCATCGGATACGCCCAGGCGATCCTTCCTAGCCAATAGAGGAGAGGCAGCATGGACGGTTCGGCGAGTTTCAGGAAATGCCCTGCCAGCCCAAGCATCTGCATCGCGGCCATCGGTATCGGCCACTGACGGTTCGCCCGCAGGGCGATCCAGACCAGTGGTAGGAGCATCGCCAAATCGACCAGCAAGACCCCCACCGCCAGTCCGTGAAAGTGCCAGCCCGTCAGGAATGCAACCCGGGACGCGGGAAAGGCGAGGAGGAAGACCGCCGCCGCCGCCCGCTCGGGCGCGCCACCACGCCAAAGCGCGTAACCGCACACGAAGAGCCAGAAAGCCAGGAAAGCCGCCAGAATCACTGCCCATCTACACGACCACCATCACTCGCCGTCAATGGTCAGGCTACGGACCGAAGTTCGACAACCTCGGCCCCTGTGCTGGCCAGGGGACATGTGCTGTCTGGCCCCCAGGTGGCCTCCTCTGCGGCGCGCGTGACCCGAGCGATCGCGCTGAGGCTGCTATGCGCGGCAAGCAGGGCCCTTCGACTGTCGAACTGCGAGATCACCATCTTCTCGAGCTGGTCCAGGACGCGCTGGGCGACCTTCACCGGGACCCCCGTCGCGACCCGATTTCCCACCGCTCTCGTCAGCAGCGAGCCCGTAGCCGCCAGAATGGCATCACTGGCAGACTCGGCCGCGAGCACGGCGTCCGCGATTTCCGTCAGCGCCAAGTTTCTGCTTGCGTCATTGCGTCCGTGTTCATCAAACATCGTGATAATTCCCGTTTGGCCCGGCGGCGCCGGGAGGCGTTGCGGGAAAGCCCCAAGGACGGAGACGCAGTCGCTCCGGCGGAACAGCTGCCTTCGATCCAAAGTTTTCCCCCATCGGATGTCCGTGACGGCCTTCGCCATCAGTCTTCCCAACAGCGGGGTGCTCGGAGCGCGGGCGTGCAACCAGCCGGAGATTTCGTCCCCGCAATAACTAGGGGCCAGGTCTATGCCATGAGCGGGGACTGCTTCCGGCTGACCGGAACTCAGCCCGTGGCGGACCGGATCGCAGACGCCAGGGAGTAGAGGATGCCAAGCGAGGCGCTGATGACGAGGATCGCCACACCGATCACTACCACCGAGCCAAGGATCAGAGTCGACCTGGTGAGGATTGACCACCCCTCGGGCCTGGATCCATTGACGATCTCGCGGACGACCCGTCTCAGCGGCAGCTCCACCGCGCCTGCGGGCGCGGTCGCATCCCTCACGACGCTAGGAGGTCTCTCCAAGTCGATTGCGTGGAACGACGGCAAATCTTGGAATGCTTCGTGCGCGCCATGCACAGTGGCAGATGCGTCATGCGCAATGGCAACGGGCTCGACGTCCGGCGATTCGACGCTTTCGAAAATCAGCGCCGCATGCCGCCGGTCGCGCGCACCGAGAGCCACCACCGCCTCGCGAATGTAGCCGTTCACGGTGCCGGTCGAAATCTGAAGATCACGGGCGATCTCGTCCGTGCTCTGGAGGGCACGGACCCGCCGCAGGCATTCTGCCTGTCGAGGGGACAACTGCCTCTTCGCACTGCTCATTCACATCTGTGTAATTCCTGTCGTCGCAAATGGAAGGGCGCAAGTCGTGCACCGGCCGACTTCCATTGGCTCGTCATGTCCTCGCGCCGCAGCAACGACAGGCTGGCTAGTCGCCGGTAATATCGTGGCTAGTCCTTGGTAAACTCCGAAGGTGCAGAGTGGTCATCCGTCTTGCCGTCGAGGATCGCCGCGACGGTCGGCAGATAGCGCCGGACCTGCTCGCGGTCGCTTTCCTTCTCGTCGCTGGTCAGGTCTCGGTACGCCGTGGCAATCTGAGCGTCCCAGCGAGCCACGAGGTTGGCCGGCAGAACGAGGGATCCGTCGGGTGTCCTCTTCCCCTTCGAGTGCATGTAGCGCTGCCAGTGGGCCCATCGCTCATGCTCGAGCTCGGCCAACCGATCGATCCCCGCCTCCAGTCGATGTTCTGTCGAGTTCGTGCCCATCGTCATTCAATCCTGTCTGCTGACCTAAATCACAACCGGCCGGCGATCCTGCGCCCCGGGGAATCGAGACTTCATGGGCACTTTAGAGAGAACACGGCCCCGCCCATTGGGTTGCTCCGCCCGGCCGCCCGACGCTACTGCCCCAACCGCCCACGAAGGCTCGAATAGAACTCCCCGACCGAACTAGAAAGCGCGGCCTCCTCCGTCAGCACCGCACGCTTTCGGAGCAGCGAGGAGCGCGCCGCCTTGGATACCAGCGCATACTGGTCGAGGTCTGCGTCAGAGCGCAGATACGGCCACTTGCGTAGAAACTCCGGGGGCGTTCCGAAACCAGCCGTGTAGGTCGCGAGCGGGTAATCCTTCTCAGTGGCGACGCCGATCTCCCAAGGCACCCATTGCGAAGCCAGCGTCGAGGAGGACACCACGGCCAGGAGCTGTGTACATTTGCCCATCTCCAGGCGTATGTGCGACGCCAGATCCTCTCCGCGCCAACCGATGTATGGGTCGATGACGTCCAGATAGCTGTCTATATCGTGGTAGACCTTCAGCCGACGGGCCACTTGCGCCGCGGTGACGCTGTCCGCCGCCTGGTGTGACAGGAAAACTTTGATCATCGGTTCGCTCCCATGAATGATCGGACCCGCGTCGAACGCATCGGTCCACGCGTCCACCAGGATCATGCCCAATTTGGTTCCTTTGGAACCGCGCGAGAAACGCGCCCACCTTTTACAAATGGAGCCTTACCTCGACCGGACGTAGCTATCGGCTTTGAGGCAAGGCATAGGGAAATCGGACCCAAATCGAGAGCGATACCGCTGAAGCGTCCTTGTATTGTAGCGCCAGCCGACCGACCTCGCGGGTTCAACAGGGGTGGGAGTGCGATCCATGGCAGACACGAAAGTGATATTCGTCGCGTTCGCGATCGAGGACGAGAAGCAACGCAACCTGCTCAAAGGCCAGGCGCTCCACACACAGTCGCCATTCGACTACGTCGACATGTCGGTAAAGGAGGCCTACGAAACCGAGTGGAAAACGAAGGTGCGCACCCGCATCAAGCGCTCTGACGGTCTCATCGCGCTGATCAGCGAGAGTTCGCTGACAAGTTCCGGCCAGAAGTGGGAGATCGCGTGTGCAAAAGAGGAGGGCATCCCCATCCTCGCGATCTGGGCCTATTCAGACGATCGCACCACGGTCGAGGGCGTAAGCGCGAAGAAATGGGAATGGGACACCATCGCCGACTTCATCGACGGCCTCTGACGATGGGAACCCGGAAGGCACTCATCGTCGGCATCGACCACTACGAGCACGTCCCCGCGCTGCGCAGCTGCGTGGACGACGCCCATGCGGTCAAGGCACTCCTGGAACGCAACGGCGACGGCACCCTTAATTTCCACTGCCTCCTTCTCACCGGAACAGGCCCGGGCGACCAGGTGGAGCGGCACGAGCTTCGCGAAGCCGTGAAGGAGCTGTTCGCCGGAGACGATGACATCGCGCTGTTGTTCTTCGCCGGCCATGGACACATCGAGGCGACTGGTGGGTATCTCTGCGCCAGCGACACCCGGACAGGCGACGATGGTCTCGCCATCGGCGACATCGTCATGCTTGCGAACAAATCCCAGGTAAAGAACAAGATCATCCTCCTTGACAGTTGTCATTCGGGAATCGCCGGAACCACTCCCAACGATCCGCGCGTCGCCGAGATGAGTGACGGGCTCACGATCCTGACCGCCTCCACCGCGACCCAGAGCGCATTCGAGACGGGAAGCGGAGGCGTCTTCACCAACCTCATGATCGATGCTCTCTCCGGTGCCGCGGCGAACCTGCAAGGCCACGTGACGCCCGGCAGCGTCTATGCACACATCGACCAGTCGCTCGGCCCATGGGACAAGCAACGTCCCGTGTTCCGAACCAACGTAAAGAGCTTCGTATCGCTGCGTCAGGTGCCGCCGCCGATCCAGCTGCAGGACCTGCAGGCCCTGGCCACCCTGTTTCCGGACGGCGATTTCGAGTTCGCACTGGATCCGACGTTCGAGCCGGAACGTCCCCTGCCTGGGATCGACGTTGATCCCATCGAGGAAAACACACGCCGGTTCGCCGTCCTGCAGAATCTCAACCGGGTGAACCTGGTCGTCCCGGTCGGCGCGAAGCACATGTATCACGCCGCGATCGAAAGCCGGAGTTGCAAACTCACCGTTCTGGGAGAGCATTATCGCCGCCTGGTGGTGAGCGGGCAGATCTGAGCCGACGATGGGGGCGGCCGGCTGCTAGCGGCCGGCGCCCGCTTCGCCGCACGACCGGTCGGCATCGCCGCCCATCGTGACTTTAAGCCCGTCGTCGCCTGTGGCCCGGAGACGGAACGAGCTCAGATGTCGATGCTAAGCAACCCGTTCGACTCGCCGTATCGACACGTGTAGTCCCATCGCCGGGCGAGATCGGGATCCGCCCATGGTCGTGTCCTGTCCGTCGCATAATTGAAGAGCAGTTCGCGCGGGCCAGGCGGCGCGAAGGCGAGAAGCCGGGCGATCGCCTCGGGATCGGGATGGCCGTGACGCGTGCCGTCGGTGGAGATGGCGAACCGTCGACAGTCGAGGAGTTCGACCAGCTCCCGGGTGACATTGCCGCGACTGCCATGATGGGAAACCTTGAACACGTCGACGCGGAGCCGCCCTCCTTCCGCCTTGGCCAGCGGCGCGATCGACCTGACGAGCGTGTCAGGATGCGCGTCGCCCGCGAGAAGTATGCGGCGACCATCATACTCGGCTAGGATGGCGATGCTCGAACCATTCGGAAGCTCCGTGTCCGTCTTCCCGGGGGCGGCCAAATTCTCGACATCGAGGACCGGCGGCATGGAGCTTCGGGACAACCGCCCTGTGCGGGCGAACCGCGCGGGGTCATGGCCGGTGCGCCAGTCGGCCCACTTCCCGCGCATCGCCTCGACGCCGTCCCCATCCGGACCGAGCACCGTCACCCGCAAACCGGGGACCCCGAGGTCGGATGGTGCGGTCGCGACCGACACAAGTCCGTCTTCAAACGCCTCGTTCAACCGCCAGCCAAGTTTCGCGATGGCGGCGGCGTAGCGGTCACCCTGAGCCACGCTCCGGGCGCCGAAGCCACCCAGAGAATCGAAGGAGTTATACCAGACGCGTTTCGGAACGACCGGTGGATCGGCATCCTCGACGTATTTCAGGCCTCCCTCGATATGATCCGCGTCCACATGGGTGAGGACGAGCAGTTCGAGGGCCTCTCCGCCTTCCGCGATCGTTTCTAAACGGGGGCGCAGCGCGCCGTAGGTGGACGCTCTGCCGCCATCCACCACGGCATGACGCCGCAATCCAGGTTCGCCCCAAGTTAGGATGAGGCAGTCCCCGTCTCCGGCGGGCAGCATCGTCAGTCTGAATTCACTCATGAAGACGCCCCTCGTTTTTCGATCCGTGCTCCGCTCAGCGTCTCACGGCGCCCGGACCAAACCTTCGCCGACGTCCTCCTGTGCCGTGTCGGCGAGGCCAACGCGAGTACAGCTGGCCACGACCTTCGCGCCGACGTTGAACGCGCCGGCCTTCCCGCGCGACGCCACGGCCTCCCACCAGAGCGCCGCCACTCCCGCGACGTGGGGACAGGCCATGCTGGTTCCGCTGAGGGACCGGAGCCCTCCTCCGGGCCATGCCGAAAGAATGTCGACGCCGGGCCCTGACAGCTTCGCGCCGATGTTAGAGAAGGGCGCGACCTCCAGTCCACCCGCGCCGCGGCCCAAGGCCGCCACGGCCAGGACCTCCTCGGCCGCCGAGGGCAAGGACGCGGCAATCCGGAACTTCGGGTCGGTCGCGCGCTCACTCTCGTTGCCGGAAGCGGCGACGACGAGCACGTCCCGTCCGAACGCGCGGCCGGCCTTCAGTTCCGCCATCACCGCATTGAACATTATAAGGTTCGCCCGATACGCCTCGAGCGCAACCGACGTCGCGAGTCGCACCGGCCACCCCTGTGAGGCCAGCTCCTCGACGAGACCGGGAAAATCGAAGCCCAGCGACATCGAGATAACGTTGGCGCCACCCGCGCTTGCCCAGTGCAGAGCGTCGAAGACCATCTCGGAGTCGCCGGATCCGTCGTCGCCCAACACCTTGCCGATCAGAGCGCGACGGACGCCCCGCGCCACGCCGATCCGATGTCCGTCCACATCCTGCCCGAAGATCACACCGGCGCAGTGGGTCCCGTGACCATTCACGTCGGCCATACCGGCACCCGTGAAGTCGCGCTCCTCGAGCGCCACGCCGGCGAACGCAGGATGGGAAGCATCGATTCCCGTATCAAGGACCGCCACGATGACCCCGGACCCGTCGAACCGGGAAGCATCGGCGCCCACCGCCGCCACGCCCCAGGCCTCGCCGTCCGACGCGGCGTCGCCGAGTGGACGTATCAAGCGGGTGGGCATCACCGGTGCCGTCGCGACGACCTCGGGATCCCAGGCCAGGTCGGCCTCGTCCGTCGGCGTCAGCATCTCGGACGTCAGCGAAGTCAAGATGGGAGCCCCCCGGGTGGCCGTTCCGAAGCCCTTCGTTTCGAAACCGCCTCTGGCACGGGCGACGGCCCGCCGTAAGACGACCACCTTCCTCATCGGCGCGGCGCGGTTTCTGCGGAGAGGCGTCTCCGAGGCGGTTGCGGAGGAAGAACGATCATCATGCTCCGCGTTATAGCGCCATCTCCCGGTGCCGGCGCAACCGACGGATGGTCCCAAACTGGTTCCTTCGCATGATTGCGCATTGTCGATCTAACTGGACGATGACACAAGGATAGCAGCCGGCAAGACCAGGTTTGCGTTCCGACCGGTTGCGCAATCTCTGGCGAACAGCCGAGCGGTGTAGCGCCCGATGACAGAGCGTCGGCTAACATTTCAAATGGAGATAGACGTGGCGGATCCCAGGGCGTTCATCAGCTTCGACTTCGATCATAACGAGGAGTCGCGGATGCTCTTCGTCGGACAGTGCAAGAACTCCAGCACACCGTTTTCCGTTCAGGACTGGTCGTCGAAAAGTGCGTTACCGCAGGCCGTTTGGGAATCGAGCATCAGCGGCAAGATCGGCAAATGCAACCTCCTCATCGTCCTTGTTGGAAAGACGATGGCCAGCGCCACCGGGGTCGCGAAGGAGATCGCAATGGCGAAGGCGCAGAACGTCCCGTATTTCGGCGTCTACGTGGACGGCGCGGACAGCAACAGCACCCTGCCCACAGGGCTGGCGCGGAACCGAACCATCAAGTGGACCTGGGCCGGCGTCGCAACCGCCATCACGCAGATGATGGGCGAAGGTAAGAACAAGGTCTGAGTTTGGGATAGCAACCCCGCGGCGCTGACCGCTGAAGCATGGAATTCGCGGTGCGCGGAAGGTCGAGAGGCCTCGACAATAGCGATGGGAATTCGCCCATGTCAGGGGATCTGGAGAAACTTCGAGAACGTTCGATCACGAAGTCGGATGACGACGCCGCGCTCGCCCACATCGGCTTGCTGATCGACGCCTCGCAAGACGCGGTCTACGGCCGCGGCGCCGACCGCGCCATCTACCTGCTGGACGAACTCGCGAAGCGGGACCTCGAGCCACGACATGGCGCGCTGGCGGAATATTTCCGCGCAAACGCGTGGAGCGTGAAGGAACGCGTCAGCGGTGAACGCGGATCCTGGGCATGGGAGCATCCCAAACGCGCGCAGCAGATCCTCGCCCTGTCGAGGGCGGCGGTTCATGCGGGCTTCGTGCAACTCGACCCGATCCGGCGCTGCCAGATCCTCACGAATAGGGCTAACCAGCTCGACACGATGGGCCGCTTCATCGACGCGGTCGAGGGATGGGACCATGCGCTTCTCATCATTCCGAAGTTCGCGATGGCGCTCGGGAACCGTGGCCTTGGGCTGAAGCACTATGGGAGGCTGCTTGGGGAGAACCGGCAGCGCGCCATATTCCTGCTCCACGGACATAGTGGTCTTGCCGCCGCGAGCTCCCCCGAGGCGATTTTCGATTCGGACTACGCCGAGGCGTTGACCCAACAGTTCGCCGACGCCGCAGCCTCGTTCGCACAGGCCGCAGACCTCGACCGCATCCGCGCCCAACAGAATCTCGACGGGCCTGGTCTCGGGCGCAATAAGGCCGAGCGTGCGTATCGGCGATGGTGCCTAGACCGACGTCTTTTCCTAAATCCGCTGAACGACCTCGGGCCGTACTCGACCGCCGCGACGGATGACCTCGTCCTCCCGCCCATCCGGGAGAGCTTCTCGGATCGCCCCGGCAGCGCGTCGCCGCCGCCTATCTTCGGCTTCTTCAACCAGATGAAACAGGAATACGCCTCAGCACGGTTCATGCTCTTCGAGGGGTTGCAGGACACTCGGACGCACTTCTCCGATCGCCACGTTCGGCTGTTCGACACACTGGACTATCCGATGCATTCGCTTGCGACTGAACGCATTCGCACAGCTTTCCGCATCGCATACTCACTTCTCGATAAAATCGCGTTCCTCGTCGACCACCACTGGAAGCTGGGAAAGATCCCAGATCGCATCAACTTCAAGAACGTATGGATGGTTGAGGGAAAGTCGCACCTGCTCGACCAGTTCAAGGCTTGCGAAAACTGGCCACTGCGGGGGCTCTACTGGCTCTCGAAGGAGCTGTTCGACGATGACCTGAAGCAGACCACGGGCCCGGACGCGCGCGAGTTGCACGGGATTCGCAACGCTCTCGAGCACAAGTATCTGCAGGTGCACGAAGGGTGGGCCTGGGATCTGATGGGAACCACGCCGACCTCGGACGGGCTCGGGCTCTCGATCACGAGCGACCTTCTGGAGGCGAAGGCGATCAGGATGATGAAGATGGCGAGATCCGCCCTGATCCAGCTCGCACTGGCCATCGGTGTGCAGCAGCGGTCCATGGACGTGCCCGGCCAACTTGTCGGAACGATGTCCCTCTTCGGCCTCGATGACCGGCGAAAGCGGCGAGATCCACTCTGACCGTCTTCCGACGCCACGCCACCCCAAGGAGGGGGTGTAGGCTTGTGCTGTTCACGCCGACCAGCACGAGGGAGGAATTCACGAGCCCCTGCGAGTCGGCTACGGCATCGACAGGTCAATCGCGGGCAAAGTGTGCCGTCGGCACGAGATCGTGAATTTGCAAAAGAAGAGGGGTGCGCGATGGCAGAATATGCGGTGTTGTGGCTTCCACAGGAACTCTCCGCGGAACGCGCCGCTTCCCCAGAACTCGCTGGAAGGGGTCGGCTCGGTCCCGAAATCGTTGCGCGCGTCTCGACGAGCGCATCACCGACGCCACCGTCGTAACGCCGCTCGCCCCGATGCCGCACAACGACCAGATCAGGATCTGAGCGATGCATTTCCGCACCACCTGCCTGGTCGCCCCGCGCCCGCCGACACCAATCAAATGGCGCCCCGCGCCGCACCACGACTGATCATCACACCCTTATCCAATGGGTCTCCGGTCGTGGACGCGTGTCCGCGGGCGCGGACTCCTGCGTCCGGGAGACAAGCCATGAAGGAACTGCCGCTCAACCTCGAACCCGGTGACATCGTTGCCATCGACAACATCGAACACGTGTTCGAGCGGGTCGATCCCGATGGCCGTATCACGCTGCGCACCCTGCGCAAGCACGTCGAGTTCGAGGTCACCGATCGCGAGACCGGCCTCGGCCGGAAGCCCGACGCCGACGACATCGCCCGCATGATGGCCAGCGGGACCTTCGTCAAGCGTGCCAGAGACCTCGAGGAAGGGCCGCGCCGCGCCGCGCGCAAGCGCGAGCTGGACGCCAAGGCCGCACACGCTGCGGACCCAAACTCCGAATTCCGCACCGCTTTCAACCGCGCGTACGACAAAAATCCGTGCGGCCTCTCGGACCGGGCACTCCGCGGTTTGAACGAGCGGCTGCTGACCGATCCGGCCATCGCCGTGCTGCCCGGCGCCAGGCTCTATGCCGGCTCGACCCTGCGCGAATGGGTCAAAAAGCGCGGCTTCCCCGGTGACCGCCGCGCGCGCGATGGCGTCGCGATGACCGGCTATCGGCGTGGCCGCCGGGTGCGTCACCCCAAGGAGATCCTCGCCCACTACTTGGCCCTTGCGGTTGGCAGGAAGACGACGTCGAGCCCGGGTGCGAAGGCCAAGGCCAAGAAAGCATGGGAGGACTACAAGGGGGAGATCAACCGCATCAACCGGGGCCAGCCGACTGGCCGCAAAGGTGCTGACTACGAGCAGCCGTCCGTCCCCTGGAAGGCCGTCAGCAACACCACCTTCTGGCGGATGAGCCGCGACCTCCAGTCGTCGGCGGCGCTCGAAGCCCAGCACGGGCGCCAGGCGGTCTACCAGAGTTATGGCGGCGGCGGGCGGACCGACCGCCACCTGCGCATCGGCGCGTTCGGTCAGATGGACGACACCAAGGTGCCCGCGATCTTCCTCGTTGACGACGAGCTCGGGATCCCGCTCGGCCAGGCGACTTTCACGGCCGTCCTCGAGGACGTGTCCAAGGTGATCCTCGGGTGGGGGTTGAGCTGGGACGAGGCCTCCAGCGCGACTGCCCTCGAGGCATACGCCCACGCCAACACGCCGAAGGCGATCCCGCCGGACATCGACGCCCTGCACCCAGAGCTCAAGTGGATCTGCTGTAAGCTCGCGGCCGTCCTGCTGGACAACCTGACCGGTCACCACTCCCGGCACTTCGAGGACTCGATGATGGACGTGGGCACGGACGTCCACTTCTCCGGCGCCCACATGCCGCGCGACAAGGCTCCAATGGAGCGGGTGATTGGCACCATCCTCGACCTCGCCTTTAACGATCTGCCGTCCGCGACCTACGACATCGCGCGCGCGCGCGAATTCGGCTTCGATCCCACCAAGATGGTGATGGTCCCGATCCGCAAGGCCCGGGAGCTGCTGCTGCGCGCGATCTGCGTGTATCACCTGTCTCCCCATGCGGGCCTCGACGGCCGGTCGCCGGCGCTTGTTTTCAAGCAGCAGCCCGACATGGTTCTCGACGATCTGGTGATCGCCGTGGACACCTGGAACGTCGATCACAAGTTCATCGGCCACAATCCGCTGAGGGACCTCTGATATGGCGCGGCAGGCGCTCCGCGGCGCCGACCTTTCCCCAGGAGCATCGCTCCGGGGGATCGTGTTCGACACCTGTTTCAGCAACAGCATCCCCCACACGTTCGGCATTCTCAAGCATTTCGGAATGCCGAACCGCAACCGCGTGCTCGTATCCGAGAGCCGCCACCTCAACACCGCGGGCCTGGCTGCAGCGCTGCGGATCGACGAAACGGAAGTCATCGAACGCCGCTATCCCGCTCACGGTCGCGGCCATCGGATCTTCTTCGGCATCCATGTCATGAAGCGCCGCATCGAGGCCCGGGTCAGGCGCTTCTCGCCCGCGGCGATCGCGAAGGGCGTGCAACATCACCCCGCCACGCACGAACTCAAGGATCTGCCGTTCTCGACGGTCGGTTGGGACATGCTGCACGACACATGTCCGTGCACCGAAGACGGCGTCGTCCAGAACTGGGTGACCGTCAACGGCTCGACCCGGTGTCACGCCTGCGGCGGCAGCCTGGGCAAGATCGCGTCCGTTCCGGTGCCGGACGCGCTTCGTCTGGCCTTACGGCTCATTGCCAGCATCGTCGATCCGGATCCGGCACGCCAGGAAGCGGCACTAGAGATGTTGCCGATCACCATCCGCGGCGTCAGCCGGACCCTCCTCTACGACATGGTGATGAACATCGCGCGCATGGTGAGCCCTGACGTGGACGAGGACGACTTCTCGACCCGCACGACCGCATTGGCTCGCGCCTGCGACGCCGTCATTAACTGGCCCGAGGGTTTGGCTGAGATCAGCCGGTCCGAGAACTGTCCAGTAAGCGTCTGGGAGTGGGTGCGGCGGCACTACGGGATGCTCGACGTGTGCGGCCACAGCGCCGTTGTCCGGCAGAGAGCCGCGCCTGTCCATGCAGTAGCAAACGCGGCGCACGCTGCGACCTACGCCCCGTCCGGCTCTGCAGGGTGGGCCAGGTCGAGCCTGCTCGGCGCAATGGCGGCGGCGCGGCTCTGCGGCGTGGACGAGAGCGCCCTGAAGAAGGCGTGGGACGAGGGCAGGTTCACTCAGCACAAATGGGTTCAGGGTTCGCTTAGGGTCAGGGCGTTCGATCCCGTAGAGGTGGTCGCAGTCGCGCCTTTCCTCCGGGTGGCTGGGTCTCGTGCCCGGGCTGCCAGCGATCTGGGCCTTCCAATCTACGGACTAGAGCAACTCCTCGAACGGGACCTGTTCTCGCCGGTGTCGCCCGGCCCTGGCATCAAGCAGACCGAGGCGCACATGGCAGCGGCCCAGGCTTTCGTCGAAGACCTGCAGCGCGCCAAGACGGATGTCACCGGCAGCATCGCCTTCGTTGAGGCGATTCGTCACGTCTCCGGCCGCATGAAGCCTTGGGGTGCGGCGTTCGCCGCCATGCTTGACGGCGATATTCCGTTCGCGGTGGCGGAGGCCTGTGATGATCCTCCGTTCGTCGGCCGTCTCCGCGTGAGCCCGGAGGCTATCACCGCGCTCCTCGCGCTCTCCGAAACGGAAGTGCCCAAGGTGGCCATCGAGCGCGCGAAATACTGGATGCAGGGTGACGCGCTGGAATGTCTCAACGGCAACAGAAGCGCCGGGGAACTGCTGGATGGGCTCGCATCCTTGGATACGCCGAAGAAGAAGCGCTACTTGGTCGCCGATGTTCTGCACCGCGCATCACTCGGTGTCACGACCTCCGATATCGCAAGGCGCTTTGGCTGCACCATAATGCGCGCAGCCATTACCCTCGATGCGAACAAGGTGCCGCAGATCGCGCCCGGGCTCTGGAACCGCAACCTGGCCGAAGCGACGGTGCGGAAGTTTCTGACGCTGGGGTCGCATATCCTCTAGGCGCCCGCGGCCGGACGGCGCGACGATCGACTCCGATTCGATCGAGCCTAAAATAAAGTATCTGCGCATCACAGGTACACGCCGCAGCATCGCTCATTCTGAAAAAAAGAGCGGACTATGGTGAATTATGACAGTCGGCTGGATGCCCCGTGAGCTCTATACTCCTTGTCTCAGGAAAGCCGAGGATGCCTCTTAGTCTTTAAAATATAACGATAATCTGCAAAGCTGATCCTCACGTTTTCCCAAAATGCTCCATCGCATCCAACGCGTAGTGTGGGAACAAACGAGGGAATAGAAATGGGCCGCTTGACCGCCATCGGTGTTAGAAATGCCAAGCCCGGCCGTCATGGGGACGGTAACGGATTATACCTTCTCGTAAAGAACTCTGGAAGCAGATCATGGCTGCTACGGTTGCAGCGCGACGGTAAGCGCAGGGACATCGGCCTGGGTTCGATGGCCGCGCTCAGCCTAGCAGAAGCTCGCGAGAAAGCGGCAGAACTTCGCAAGCATGCGTTGAACGGACGAGACCCGATCACCGAGCGAGATCGTGATCGTCGCCCGATCCCTACGTTCAAGGAAGCGACGAAGGCGGCATACGATGACCTGAGGTCAGGCTGGTCACCGAAGCACGCTTCAGCGTTTCTGGCATCGTTGGAGGAACATGCTTTCGGGCCGATTGGGAACCGTCGGGTCGATACGATCGACGCTGCGGTCATACGCGACATGCTGGCGCCAATCTGGACCAAGATTCCGTCCATGGCACGCAAAGTTCGCCAGCGGATTGGCACTGTCCTCAACTATGCCCAATCCAAAGGCTGGAGGGCGAATGAGGCGCCGTTGAAGGCGGTCACTCTGGGGCTCGCCCGCCAGGCTAGCGGCAACAACTTCGCTGCTATGCCCTATGCAGAAGTTCCAAGCCTTGTAGCCGATCTGATGGGTCGCCCCCAAACAACTGGCCGCGATGCGTTGATGTTTCTGCTGTTCACCGCCGCCAGGTCTGGGGAGGTTCGATCAGCGCGATGGTCCCATATCGATCTTGATTCAGGAAATTGGAACCGCCCGGCTGACCTGATGAAAAACCGGCTCGCACATACTATCACGCTCAACGAGCCCGCGATCAATCTCCTGCGTCGGCGCCTCGATGAGATTGCACCGAAGCCGCAAGATCTGATTTTTCCGGCGCGGAAAGGCGGTCAGCTTTCCGACATGACGCTTACCAAGGTTCTTAGGAGCGCCGAGGTACCCTTCACTGTGCACGGGTTCCGCAGTTCATTCCGGGATTGGGCAGCCGAAATGATGCCAACAATTCCCGACCCTGTTGCCGAAGCGGCACTCGCGCATGTGGTGCCCGACAAGGTGATCGCCGCGTACAAGCGCACGTCATTCTTGGCTTTGCGGCGAGAACTCCTCGCGGCTTGGGGAGCCGCCATCACGGTTTCTTGCTCAGTGGGGGGGTAGATCGGACGCACCGTCCCAATCCTGAAAGCCACCATTCGCTCACCAAGCACCGCGAGCGACCGAACAAGAGAGATTGGGACTTTTGTGCCTATCGCCAGCGATGTGTCGAACGGCGGGTTCTGTCAGAGGGCGACATCCGACTTTCGCCCGAGATACACAGCATAACGGCTGAAGCTGGGCCGGAGCCGGACTGGCAGGTCTGGTACGCAATGTTGTTGAAGCTGCCGTCGCTCCTCAAGCTTGGGAGGTGGAACAAACCTACACGTCGAATTTGGGGGCAGATTTTGCACTTCACCAAC
The DNA here is from genome assembly GCF_044881195.1 of Sphingomonas sp. MMS24-J45. Taxonomy (GTDB): domain Bacteria; phylum Pseudomonadota; class Alphaproteobacteria; order Sphingomonadales; family Sphingomonadaceae; genus Sphingomonas. Next base: position 1,714,225 of record NZ_CP173255.1, read on the forward strand.
CTCGGACACACGTTCAAGGTAGCTGGGCTGCTCGAGCTAGGCCGACCTCCGACCATCCATTGATATGCTTGACCACGGCACTTTGGTTATGTCGTTTATGATACGACCAACTTTAAATCGGTGGTGCTCGTGCGGCATCAGAAATGCTTGATGAACGTCAATCCTATCGATCGCGGCTGGCCGATGGTTCCGAAATATGCGCCGTAGATCGTGGCGCCGCCGAGTGGGTAGCTTTGGAGGTACCGGAGATCGCCGAGATTCTTGACCCAGAGCAGGATCGTCGTGTGGGATTGGCGCAGGTCCAATCCCAACTGAGCATTTGCGATCCCAATATCTCCGAGTTTTGAGTATAAGCTGTTGTCTAGGTTGCCAAAATAGACAGACCTATAAGCATAGTCTGCCGCAATCCAAACGTCGCCCATCTTCGCGAAACGGCGACTGTAGCGCGCCGATGCATTGGCGATCCACTGCGGCGCATCTGCGAGCGGGCCGCCACTCAGATTGCAACGGGGCGCGATCATATTTTCGAGCGGGCACGGCGCATCGGGATAAAGATCATAGTGCGCATCATTGTACGAGCCATTGACGGCGATCTGAAACCTGTTCGTTACGCGCCAGTCCGCCTGCACCTCGACACCTCGCGTCGAGACTTGTCCGACATTTGTCAGGACCGCACCGAACAGCCGGTTTATCGTCGCCTGATAGTTGGCGATTCGCGTGTAGAAGAGCGCGATGTTCAGATGGGCGCGCCGGACGAACAACGTCGATTTCAGCCCCGCCTCAAAGCTGTCGGCGTGTTCGGGCCGGACGATCTGGTCGTCGGTCGATGCCGCCACGATCGGGTTGATGCCGCCCGCCTTGGTGCCGCGCGCATAGCTCGCGTAGAAATGCAGGTCGGCGTGCGGCGCATAGGTCAGCGCGATCGTGCCCGATGGATCGACGTCATCGACCGACAGCGCCTGGTGATAGGCCGATTGCGCCGCGTTGGCCGGGCGATCGATCACGCCCCATTTGCGCTCGTCAGTGGCGCGCGCGCCGACCGTCAGCGCGAGGCGCGAGTCGATATGCCAGCTGACTTGGCCAAACGCGGCGAGCGCTTCGGTATCGAGGTCCGATCCGGTCGAACTGGTAAGGTTGTTGAAGGCAAGCAGCGCGTTGGGCGGCGCGGCGCTGTTGCCCAGGAAATTCGCTGCCTTCCCGCCAAAGGCAAGCCGCAGGGTGGAGTGGAGCGATTGCCGGAAATAATAGGCGCCGAGCGTCCAGTCGATCCCGCTGTCGCCGTGATTGGCGAGCCTCACTTCCTGACTGAATTGCCAATCGTCGGTCGGCACCGCAGCGGACGCATAGCCATCGGCGCTCGACAGATCGCCGTCGAACCCGGCGCGATAATGCCAGGCGCGATACGCTGTGATCGATGTCAGCTCGCTCGCGCCGAAATGATGCACCAGCGTAGCGGCCACGCCGCCTTGGCGCACGCGCAGGAATGTCGGCGCATCCGCCGTGGTCAGATAATCCCGCCCGCCGAGCACCGCCGCGCCGCCCGCGGCGGCGACCCGCGACACATAGCTCGCCGAGGCTGGCCCGAACGACCCGGCGACCAGCGTGCAGCAACTGTCGCGTTCCTCATGATAGTCGGCGCTGAGGCGCAGCCGGGTGGCCTGCGATGGCGCGAACAGCAACTGCAATCGCCCGCCGGCGCGATCATTGCCGTTCACCCGACCCCCGTCGCCGACGCGGCGGACCCAGCCGGCCTGGCCAGTGTGATACAGGCTGAGCCGCCCCGCCAGCACGTCCCCGACCAGCGCGCCCGAGGCGCTGCCGCGAAGCTGGACATAGCCATGGCTGCCGATCGTCGCCTCGGCGTTGCCCTCGGGGGCGAAGCTTGGTGCCCGGGTCGTGAGGACGATCGCGCCCGCCGTCGTGTTCTTGCCGAACAATGTACCCTGCGGCCCCCGCAGCACCTGGATGGTGTCGATGTCGGTGAGGTCGTACACCGCCATGCCGGGGCGTCCGAGATAGACGCCATCGACGAACATGCCGACCGCGGGTTCAAGGCCGTCGCTCGCCGGGTTGCGGCCGATGCCGCGGATCGCGACATAATTGCCGCGCGGGTTGAAGTAGCTGATGTTGAGGCTGGGGGAGAGCTGCTTCAAATCCTCGATCTGATAGAGGCGCCGCTGGTCGAGCGTGGTGCCTGCGGTGATCGACAGCGCGATCGGCACCTCGGCGGCCTTTTCCGGTCGCTTTCGCGCGGTGACGATCAGATCGGCCTGCGGGTCGGCGGCGGGGTCGCGCGGGCGCTCTTGGGCAATGGCGATGCCTGGCAACGCTACGACTCCGACCGCGATTGCCACGCGCGCGATATGCGACCGCCAGTGCGGCATTGCGCGAGTCCCCCTGCCAACGTTCCCCAAAGCCGGAGCGCGACTCATAGCCCGCCGATCGGCTGGGCGAAAGCGTACAGCCGCCGCCGCACGATCAGCTTGACATACCCTTACTTCATGTTAGTAATGCCTACACCAAGATTGCTGCACTCACATGCTGAGTCGGGTGGTGGCGTTTTTTTGCAGCGGAGGGTGAGCAATGTTCGACGATGCCTGTGTCAGCCCGGTCGGCGACGTGCTGGAGGATGCCGGCACGGTCGCGCCGTCGCGGCCCGCCGACCCGATCGAGTTGCTGCTGCTACGCACCCGCGACGCCGATCAGCGCGCCTTTCGGCGGCTCTATGACCTCACGGCGTCGCGGCTGTTGTCGAAGGCGACGGCGATCCTCGGTAGCCGCGACGCGGCCGAGGATACGCTGCAGGAGGCCTATGTCCGCATCTGGCGCCATGCCCGGCAGTTCGATCCGGCGCGCGGCAATGCTTCGGTGTGGATCATGCGCGTGCTGCGCAATGCGGCGATCGATCGGCTGCGGCAGGATCGCACGATCGCGCGCTATCAAAGCGCCGGGGACGATCTGCCCGACATCCCGATCGCGCCCGAACCCGTTGCCGATCGGCTCGATCTCGAACGCTCGCTCGCCCAGCTCAGGCCCGAACAGCGCACGACGATCTGCCGCGTCGTGGTGCAGGGATGGACGCATGAGGAGGTCGCGATCGCCGACCATGTCCCAACGCCCACCGCCAAGGCGCGCGCCCAGCGCGGGCTGGTTCGGCTGCGCGTGGCGCTAAGCGAACCCGGCAGCCACGCTACCGTCGGTGGCGAATGGGTAAAGGCGGTGGCTTGACCCGCGCCCCCAAGCAGGAGATCGCTCAGCATCATCCCGATAGTGAGAGGCCGGGCATAAAGTGACGTCGGACGGACCCAAGGCATCCTATCAAAGCCCCCTGCGCGCGCGGCTGAAGGAACAGACGTCGCTGATCATTCTCGATGCGGTCGGCACGGTGATCCGCCAGGCCGACCTGGCCGCGGTCAGCATCGCCGAGGTCGCGCGGATCGCCGAAGTGACCGAGCAGACGGTCTATCGTCATTATGGTACGCGCGACGAATTGATCCGCGCCTTCATCAAATGGCATCTCGAACAAGCCGTTGGCGGCCCCGACATCCAGTTGCCGCGCACCATCGACGAGCTGCTCGCCTGGCTCGAGACGCGCTATGCCGCGTGGGAAGCCGACCGGCAGATCGTCAGCGAAACCTATCTGTCGGCGATCGGCCGCGAATTGCGCCAGCCGCTTTATGAACTCGGCTATCAGAATGTGATCCGCATGTTGGGGAACGAGCATCCCGAGCTCGACGAGGCGACGCGCCGCATCATCGCGGCGGCGATGCTGACGCTGATGAGCACCGAGAACTTCGTCTTCCTGCAGCGGAACCTCGGCTATGACGCTGCCGCGGTCCACGCCAGTGTGGTAACTGCGATCAACGCCATGCGGCGCGGCCTCGCGCCCAGCGAAGCCGGTTAAGGCCGTATCGCCTCAGGCGCCTTTGCCTGGTGCGATCCGCGCCTGAATCGCTGCCCATGTAGCGTCGGATGGCGTAATGCCTGGTGCGTCATCCGCGTCGAACGAGACCGCTTCATCGGCGTGATCGAGCATCGCGCGGTAGCCGGTCACCAATGCGGCAAAAGCGTCGTCGCCCCCGCAGCGCTCGACCGCGTGGCCGTGCTCGGGCTCGACCAGAATGCCCAGCGCCAGGTCGAGCGCCAGCGCCTGATCGAGAGACAAGTCCCGTTTGTCCTCCCATCCGGCACGCGGCGCATGTTCAGGCAGATCGTCATTGGTCATTACGCCATAAGCCGTTCGGTTGTCATCGATTTCAACAAGATTCGTCGCTCTGCCGGTCAGTGGCCCGCGGTTCCGCCGCGGGCGTGTCGCTGCTGGTAACGAAAATACGGGGGGCGGAGGCCCCCCGTATCTCCGGACGATCGCACACGGGGCGGGGAGCTCCGACTGCGGGGAAAACGGGCGCTTCCACCTTGCCGTGTGCCCCTGTCACGAGCGCCGATCCACCGGGGGGCGGCAGTGGATCGGCCATGTCGCGCCGCACTGGCCGACATTTCCCATACGGCGCGATGCCGCGCATCGGATGCACCGACACCGTCATAATGCTGAATAATAATGTCGCCCGCGCTGGATTCGCGATTTTTGCAACAATTCCGGTCGCCGGGTGCATCCAGGATCGTGACGCCATCGTAATATCGGTATCGGCGGGCGGATTTCGATGAAATCTCTGGTTCCTCCGACAGCACATCGTGATGTGCGCTCATGTAACCATATAGATTATCGACGAAAACTGCCTTTCTCCACATCATTTAAGGAACTTACGATGAACAAGACGATCATTTCTTCGCTTCTGCTGGCGATGACCGGCATTGCCGGCACCGCTGCACTTGCCAGCCCCGCGCCGGTTACTGTCGGCGGCGCGCCGATGTATGCCAACAAGAACATCATCCAGAATGCGGTGAATTCGAAGGATCACACCACGCTGGTCGCCGCGGTCAAGGCCGCCGGACTGGTCGAAACGCTGTCGGGTCCGGGTCCGTTCACGGTGTTCGCGCCGACCAACGCCGCCTTCGCCAAGCTGCCGGCCGCGACCGTGCCCACGCTGCTGAAGCCCGAAAACAAGGGCCAGCTCACCTCTGTGCTGACCTATCACGTCCTGCCCGGCAAGCTCTCGGCGACCGCGCTGCGCGCCAAGATCAAGGCGGGCAATGGCCGCGCGATGTTCAAGACCGTGCAGGGCGAAGAGCTGACCTTCACCCAGGCCGGTCGTCGCCTCCAGATCACCAATTCGAAGGGCGGCAAGTCGACGATCACGATCGCCGACGTCAACCAGAGCAACGGGGTGATCCACGTCGTCGACGCGGTGCTGCTCCCGTAAGCACCGGTTGACCTTGGGGGAGGCTGTTTCTCCTCGCCTCCCCCAAGCTCGCTCCTCCCGCCGCGCAGGATCAGGCCATGGCAACGCGCATCTTCGCACGACCCCGGCGTCAGCCGATCCATTCGCTGATCGTCCGCTGCTGCCACTGGATCAACGCCGTGGCTATGATCGTGATGATCTCGAGCGGCTGGGCGATCCACAATGCCGATCCGATCGCCCCGTTCCGCTTCCCCGACGGCATTATCCTCGGCGGTGGGCTGATCGGCGGGCTGCAATGGCATTTCGCCGCGATGTGGGTGCTGGCGATCAACGGCCTGATCTATTTGATGTACGGCATCGCCAGCGGGCGCCTGTCGCGCAAGCTGCGCCCGGTCAGCCTTCGCTCCGCGCTGACCGACGCGAGCGCCGCCCTGCGCGGGCAACTCTCGCATGCCGATCTGTCGGTCTATAACGGCGTCCAGCGCTTGCTGTATGCAGGCGTGATCGGGCTCGGCATCCTGATCGTCGCGAGCGGACTGGCGATCTGGAAGCCAGTGCAGTTCGGCTGGCTGACCTGGCTGTTCGGCGATTTCGACTGGGCGCGGATCGTCCATTTCTCCGCCATGACTGGCATCGTCCTGTTCGTGCTGGTCCATGTCGCGATGTCGCTGCTCGTCCCGCGCAGCCTGCTCGCGATGATCCGAGGAGCCTGACCAATGAACGACGAAACCCGCTATATCCTGCAGGATGCGGCGCGCGGGCTCGATGTCCCGACCCGTCGGCTGTTCCTGCGCAACGCGCTGGGGCTGGGCACGCTTGCGATGCTCAGCGGGTGCGAGGTGATCAACGGCTTTGGCGCCGAGCGTGCGCTGGGCGCCATGTCCGACTTCAACGATCGGGCGCAGGCCTGGCTGTTCGATCCGAACAAGCTTGCGCGCGAATATCCTGAAAGCATGATCACACGGCCTTTTCCGTTCAATTCCTTCTACACGCCCAATTCGCCCGATCTCGCGCCGATAATCGATCCGGCCGACTTCGTCCTCAACATCACCGGCCTGGCTGAGCGCAGGGAGGATTGGACGCTGCGCCAGCTCTACGCGCTGCCGCGCTTTACCCAGATCACCCGCCACATCTGCATCGAGGGATGGAGCGCGATCGGGAAATGGACCGGCGTGCGCTTCTCCGACTTTCTCGCCCGGATCGGGGCGGATCGGCGCGCGAAATACGTGACCTTCCGCTGCGACGACAATTACACCACCTCGATCGACATGGCGACCGCGCTGCACCCGCAGACGCAGCTCTGCTTCTGGATGGACGATCAGATCCTGCCGCGCGCGCACGGCTTTCCGATGAAATTGCGCGTGCCGACCAAGCTCGGCTTCAAGAACCCCAAGCATATCGGCGAGATCGAGATCGGCAACGACTACGCCGGCGGCTATTGGGAAACCTATGGCTATAACTGGTTTAGCGGGCTGTGACGCGCGTCGGTCAGAAGTTCGCCGTCCAATCTGCCGGCCGATAAAAATTGTTTCGGTGGCGCATCCAAACCCAGGGCGCGCCCGTAACAGACAGTGATAGCGCCGGGAAAGGGCCGGTGCCAGTAAAGGGAGTATATCAAGACATGTCGGCCATCTTGCAGACGAAGGTCGCAGCAGCGATTTTCGGTGGGGCGGCGCTGTGCGCTTTGCCCGTGTCGGCTGCGTACGCAGCTGAACGATCCGAACCTGAAGCGGTGACCGCTGCCGCCCCTATGGCGCCAGCCGAAACCACGGCTCAGGCTGAGTCCGCGCCTGACACCGCGCCCGATGCCGCACCCAGCGAACCGCACCGGGCATTTCTCACCAATGGCGGTCGGCTGTTGCTGACCGGCGGCGTCTCGACGATCGAGGGCGCAGGGGGTGGCGGCATCGTCCCCTGGGCGCTGATCGGCAGCTATGGGACCCGCAATCAGATCGGCGTCAGCGCGTTCGCCACCGATGTCGATACACAGGATTTCACGCTTCGCTCGTTCGGCGCGGCATTCAGCTTCCGCAACCGGGTCGAGCTGTCGGTCGCACGGCAGAATTTCAATCTGCGCGGCGTCGGGGCGGCGATTGGACTCGGCAACAAGTTCATCATCAGCCAGACGATCATCGGCGCCAAGGTGCGGCTCGTCGGTGATGCTGTGCTCGACCAGGACAAGATCCTGCCGCAGCTTTCGGTCGGTCTTCAGTACAAGATCAATGACGACAAAACCGTCGTCGGCGGTGCGCTCGGCGTGAAGCGCGAGGGCGTCGATTTCTACGCCGCGGCGACCAAGATCATCCTGTCGCAAAGTGTGCTGCTCAACGCGACTGTCCGGCTGACCAAGGCGAACCAGTTCGGCATCCTCGGTTTTGGCGGCCTTGGCGGCAAGGATCAGGCGTACAAGCCGCAATTCGAAGGCTCGGCCGCCTATCTGCTGACGCGCAAGCTGGCGGTCGGCGCGGAATATCGCACCAAATCCAACCGGCTCGAAGGCGCCTTGGGCGGCACGACCTTCCGCGAAGAAAATGCCTATGACTTCTTCGTCGCCTATGCCCCCACCCGCAACGTCTCGATCACGGCGGCCTATGCGCGGCTCGGCCAGATCGCGCTCAAGCGTCAAAACGGCGCTTACGTCTCGCTCCAGCTCGGCTTCTGATCAGCCAAACTCAAGAGGATATCATCATGTTGAAAATCGCCCTTTCGCTCGCCTTGCTGGCGGGGACGGCCCCGGCTGCCTTCGCCAGGAAAATCTCGCCGGCAAATATAATGTCCAGGAGCCTGCGGTCAGCGATCCTTCGATCAAGCCGACCGCGCCGACCACGCCGGTTATCACCGACGACGAGCATCTGTTCGAGACCTTTGGCGGCCGCGAAGGGCTGACCGCGCTGATGGACGATGCGATGGTGCGCTGGCTGAAGAACCCAAAGACGCGGCCCTTCTTCGAAAATGCCGATCAGGCGAAGATCAAGGCGCTGCTGGTCGAGCAATTCTGCGTCATCATGCACGGCCCTTGCCAATATTCGGGCCGCACCATGGCCGAGGCGCATCGCGGCATGAACGTCAAGGAAGCCAATTTCTACGGCCTGGTCGAGGAGCTTCAGGTGGCGATGAACAAGCGCCATATCCCGTTTCGGGCACAGAACCGGTTGATCGCCGCGCTCGCGCCGATGCACCGCGACATCATCGACAAGTGATCGCCATGAACCAGCTGATCCGATCGATCATCGCCGTCGGGGCCGTGGCAATCGCCACCCCCGGCTTCGCCCAAACCGCCGCCGACGCCCTGCCCGGCGCCAAGCTGTACCAGAGTAAATGCACGACCTGTCACAGCCTCGACGCCAACCGGATCGGCCCGGCCCATCGCGGCGTGTTCGGTCGCCCGGCCGGCAAGGCACCGGGTTACAGCTATTCCGCCGCGCTGAAGAGTTCCGGCATCGTCTGGAATGCGACGACGCTCGACCAATGGCTCCAAGGCCCGCAGAGAATGGTCAAAGGCACGAAGATGTTCCTCGTAGTGCCGAGCGCCACGGATCGCGCGGCGATCATCGCCTATCTCAAGGCGACGTCGAACAAGTGACCGACTATGCCCACATCTTTTCGCAGGCTATCGACCGGCTGCATGTCGAGGGGCGCTACCGCGTGTTCATCGACATCCTCCGCAACAAGGGCGCGTTCCCCAACGCGCGCTGCTTCGCCGGGCATAACGGGCCGAAGCCGATCACGGTGTGGTGCTCGAACGACTATCTCGCGATGGGCCAGCATCCCGATGTCATCGCTGCGATGGAGGGGGCGCTGCACGACGTCGGCGCAGGCTCCGGCGGCACGCGCAACATCGGCGGCAACACGCATTACCATGTCGATCTCGAGGCCGAACTGGCCGATCTGCACGGCAAGGAAGCGGCCCTGCTGTTCACCAGCGGCTATGTCTCGAACGAAGCGACGCTCGCTACGCTCGCCAAGATTTTGCCCGGCTGCATCATCTTTTCCGATGAGCTGAACCATGCCTCGATGATCGCGGGCATCCGCAATTCGGGCTGCGAGCGGCACGTCTTCCGCCACAATGACGTGGCGCATCTCGAGGAGTTGCTCGCCTCGGTCGATCCCACGGCCCCCAAGCTGATCGCGTTCGAAAGCGTCTATTCGATGGACGGCGACATCGCCCCGATCGCCGAGATTTGCGATCTGGCCGACAAGTATAGCGCGCTGACCTATCTCGACGAAGTCCACGCCGTCGGCATGTACGGCGCGCGCGGCGGTGGCATTTCGGATCGCGACGGCGTCGCCGACCGGCTGACGATCATCGAAGGGACGCTTGGCAAGGCATTCGGCGTGATGGGCGGTTACATCACCGCCGATCAGACGATCGTTGACGTGATCCGTTCTTATGCGCCGGGCTTCATCTTTACGACGTCGCTGTCGCCGGTGCTGGTCGCAGGCGCGCTCGCCAGCGTGCGGCATCTGAAGGCGTCTTCGGTCGAGCGCGACGGCCAACACGCCGCCGCAGCGATGCTGAAGACGCTGTTCGCCGAAGCCGGGCTGCCGGTAATGGATTCCACTACGCACATCGTGCCGCTGATGGTTGGCGATCCGGTCAAGGCCAAGAAGATCAGCGACGTGCTGCTCGCCGAATATGGCGTGTATGTGCAGCCGATCAATTACCCGACCGTGCCGCGCGGCACCGAACGCCTGCGTTTCACCCCCGGCCCCGCGCATGACGAAGCGATGATGCGCGATCTGACCAGCGCCTTGGTCGAAATCTGGGGACGGACGTCCCTCAGACTAGCGGCTTGAAAGCCGTTCTCGATGCGTCGGAATGGGGATGCGCAGCGCACAGGTTCGTTCGCCACGCTGCAAAAGCCGATCTCGTGGCGCGCAGAAGAATCCCTCGCGTTCAACGACGGATGTCCAATTATTTAAAGTTGCGTTCCAACGCAGCCATTTAAGTTGGCACCGAAATCGACGCTGATTCGCTACATGAACGAGTGTCCGTTTTGAGGGCAGATCGCAAAGGCCTCAACGACCGATTATGGGGCGCTAAGCTGACGGTCCGCGCCGTGGCGTCCATATAGCAGCTTCTATCAGGAGCACACGTTTGCTGAGCCTGATCTAAATGCCCGGGTCTGGTTCGTGAAACGACGGATTTCTTTTACGCATGTGCCGCTCAGGTCCATGACAGCATCCCCTAGATCAGGTGTTCATCGACCTGCCCGGAAAGCACCGGGTCCAGCCGATCGGCCTCTGCGGCCGCCCATCGCCTCCACTTCGCGAACGCGGCAGGGTCCAGGCTTCGATGGCCCTTCTCTATGGCGGCGCTAACCGACCCTATCAGTGCACGCAAATCTTCTGCCTGCCGCAACATCTCGGCGCTACGGTGCAGCGCTTCCAAGCGCTCCCTGTTCTGTTTGGCCAAGGCTTCCTGCCGACGCTCCTCGCGCCAGGCATTCATCCGCGCCTCGTGCTCAAGCCGCTCCGAGATGCTGAGGCGGTAGCGCGCTTCTCCGGCAGCGACGATCGTGGCCGCGATTTCCGCGACCCGCGTTTCCAATCTGACCGCGCCGTCCTCCCACATGTGAGGGAACCCCTCTGGCAAGGCGGGAAGCAATTCGATGCATAGCGGGGATTTGGGTGGGTTCGGCAGCGCGTCACTTTGGCGCCGATGGGTAAGCGCAGTTTCACCGGGGTGATGGATCCGGACCTGGACGTCATGATCTCCAACCGTGGCGCGGAAGCTCGGCTCGTGCTCGCCCCAAAGGGCACACGGATATCCCATTGGAGCCAGCGCATGCATCAGCGCGTTGACGATCCGAAGCTTGCGTTGCTGATCCGGTTGCTCGAAAACCGGGGCAAGCTCCACCTCGGATAGGTCGATGTCGCAATCTTCTCGCGTCGTCGTTCGTCGCGCCGAAGCAGCGTCTGCAGTGCGCGATGGGGGCGATCGAGCTTCTGCGATACCGAGATCTTTCCTATCCGCTTCAGGACGTCGGCGCGCAGCTGGTACAGGTCCTCGGGTACCTCCTCGCTCGCGAAAGGACCGCCCGGGTGTTCCGGAGCGCACGATTCGGCACGGAACCGATCGGCAAGAGCGCCGTGAACGGGCAAGAGGCGGTCCTCGCCTGGTTTGCGTGCTGGCAGCGGGGTGCGCCGGACCGGCTTGCCCGCCTGCAGCTTGCTCCAATAGCCCGGCGGGGGAAGCAGGATGCCATGCTGTCGCAACGCCTTGGCCAGCCCGCTATCCGAAAGCCCGAACTCGGACGCCAACTGTCGCATCGGCGCGGACCAGGCGAATTCGTATAATCGTTCCCGGCTGATCCGTACCTCCGGTTGCTGGCCTCGCCACCATGATGCGCCTGAACCTCCGATCAACGTCATGCCACTCTCCGTCAGATACTGACGGTGTGGTGCCGCAGGCGGCCTGCATCGCCAATCGGCTCCGCGACAATCGGGTGACGACGTCGTGTGTCCCTGAGCGAGCTAACCCTCGCCGACCTGATAGAACATCGGGTTTTTCAGCCATTCGACGATGGCGGACTCGCGCCAGCCAGCGCAGCGGGTGCTGATCTGGACGTTCTTCGGGAACGTGCCGTTCTGCATCTTGCGGTACATCGTCGAGCGGCTGAGACCGGTGCGCTCGAGGACGGTCTTGATTCGGAGGATGCGGTCGGGGGTGTCGGTCTGCATCGGTATCACCTTGCATCATGTGCGTCTGAACGGTGCTCCCCGGAGCAAGTTGGGCAGGGATTGTGCATCTTGAAAAGGGACCCTTGGGCATCAGAGCGCGGCGGCGTGCACAAACGTATCTCTGGCGTAGGTTCGAAATCCGGTTCGAAGTCTGATGGCGTCTCACGTTTCGCGTGACCGCGCTCTACGCCGCCTGCGCGGCGCCGAGTCGCTTATGCGTCTCGGCCCGTCCGGGTGACGATCGCATGACGCGGATTGGGCGCTGCCCAGCAGCGGAACGCGACAGCTGACGAGCGACTCCGCATTGCCAAGGCCGCGCACAACGAAAAGATTGGCGGCCATTGAGCCGGGGGTGATGCCGAGCACGCCCTTCCGCCGCGGTTGCCGACCGACAGGGGCTGCTTCTCTCGGCGGACGGCGGGAGCTGTTCCTCGACGAGATCGGGAGTTGGGACTCGACGAGCTGGCGATCATCCCGCGCGCGATCAAGGACAAGCGCTCCCTGCCGGTCGGCTCCGATAAGGACGCCGCGTCGGAGTCCCAGCTGATCGCCGACACCAATCGCGATCTGGGCAAGGCGGTGGCCGCCGATACGTTCCGCGACGACCTGTATGTGCGGCTCAACCTGTGGACGTTCCGACTGCCCGACCTCGCCGAGCGGCGCGAGGATATCGAGCCCAATCTCGATTACGAGCTCGACCGCTTCCCGGAGCGCGAGGGCGATCGTGCGAGCTTCAACTGGGAAGCGCGCCGGCGCTATCTCGCTTTCGCGACCAGCCAGAGCGTGTCCAGGCCAAGGCAATTTCTGCGATCTAGCGGCCAGCGTTACCCGCATGGCGATCCTCAGCCCTAAGGGCCGGATCGACATGGAGTGCGTCGAGGCTGAGATCGGATGCCTGAAGCGCCTGTGGTCCGGCCAGCGCGACGATGGTGTCGCCGTGCTGGCAGAAGTTTTCGCGACCGAGACTCTGGTCGAAATCGATACTTTTGATCGCGTCCAGCTTGCCGACGCCATTCGCGTCTGTCGCACGAGTCGCTCGCTTTCCAAAGCCGGCGCGTGCTCTTCGCAGCCTCACGCACCCGACGGACATCGGCAAACGCAGCCAGTCGACTGCGCAAGTATCTCGCGCGGTTCGCTCTCGACTGGGCCGACGTGTCACCATCTGGTCGACGCTGAGGCGATAGCGCGCGAGCGCATTCCAAGACAACGGCCTGGGCCGTCGGTCATCGTCCAGTATTCCCGACGAACTCTCCCAGTAGATCGCAAGGAAATGCTTCTGATCGGATGAAGGTCCACCAGCCAGCTTGACATCGATCACTGGATCAATTCTGTTCCACGCATAGGACGGTCGAGACCACACGGCGGATAAAACCGGCCGCGAGAAGGGGATGTTCAGTGTTCGATTGGACGCCGCATCAGCGCAGCAGGGCCGCGCGCATTCATCGTGCGATCGGTCAGCGGCTCGCCGTCGAGGGGTTGACGACCACCCCTCGATTCCCATCTCTTAGAGCTACCGGACATTCTTGCTGTGCCGGAACCGTACGTCTCGGCCATCGTTCATTCCAGCCAAAGGCCGTTGATTCGAGATGACGCACCGACTACGGGGCGTCGCGTAGCCGTCGCGCCCCGGGCGGTCACGATAAGCAGATCGGGGGAAGTGAACTATGAGCGAGCTGATCAGTAATCTTTCCTTCGTGATATTCGGCGCGATTGCCGTGATGATCACGGCTGTCCTGCTCAAAGTGCTTCGCGAAGGTCCCCGTGAAATCCGGCGCCTCCGCCGTGCTGGTTACGGCGTGAGCAACTTGGTTCGCCCTGAATTGCCGAAAGACGGCAGCGGCGCGACGAACGATGCCATGGAAGGGCTGGAGTTCATCGCCGACAACGGGCGCATCGTGTCCGTGAGGCAAACAAGGACGATCTCGGCCGAAGTCGCTTGATTCGTCCGTAGTCGCGGCAGCTTGGCATGCGCCTATCGGCATTTTCGACCGCAGGCGCATTGCCGTGGCTCACCAAGCCTTTCTGCTATGCGGGTTGGGTCCCTACCATCACTGGACATCTATCGTTCAGTCTAATCGGGGGACCCCGGGTCACTCCCCGCTGCCACACATTCAATCGTCCAGTCGCTTCCGGTCCTGTCCGGCTGATCGCGGTTCACCAGAAGCGCACGGCGCAGGACTACATCGCACCGCCCGGCGCAGTGCAGCTTGCTCGGCCGCAGGCAACCCAAGACTATTTCTTGATCGCTCGTACCGGGCCCGCCGACACTCCGTATGTTTCAAACGGCGCCGTCAAGATCGCACGTGACGACCAAGGGGTGCTTTCCGGCATCATCCTCGTTGTCCCACGCGATCGGGATAAAATAATGAAGGGTAGGCGCAAAAAATTTCTCGCCGACATCAGACACCAGCTTGAGCGACAGTTCGATCGCACCGCCGCCCCCCAGCAGGTGATCGACACCATCCTTGATCGGATCGACGACGCCCGGATCGAAGGTATCGCGTGTCAGACCATGGAGGTCGCGATGTTTCGCACCGGGGAACTTCGCATCTGGTTCGACATGCGATTTTTCCTTGGTCGCGAAGTGCATGCCCAGGCAATCCCTCCTTCGCCTGAGGAGCTCGAGCTTGCAGAGGCGCTACCTCCCCAAGCCTATTTCTTCGCCAAGGACATCACGCACCTCCATTATCATCACGAGCCGGATTCCGATCAACTCCTGCCGCTGACGCGGCTGCAAGCGGTCGCGACCGCAGCTGACCATGAAGCCAATGAACTTAATTGGCGGCGTGAGACTCTATGGGGACTTGCGCGTGTCGTTTCGCAGTACCGCCAGCGCAACACGCTCTACGATTTCAAGAAGGTTCTCGGAATGCTCGCCTATGCCGACGCTTTCCAGTCGACGCTGGCTCTGGTCTGGCGGAAACAGTCGCTGGATGATCTGATCGAGCCTCACGACAGGCTTTCGCGGTACGATTTCGCGCATACGCGGAGCTCCGTGGAAGCGATGGAGAGCCTGGCTACCTGGAAACGTTCCGGCGGCCTGCAGCTATTTGCAATCATGGCCGGTGTCGTGCTGTCCAGCCTCGCCCTGTGGGCAGGTGCCGTGCAAATTCGCCCCATGGTATGCCCCGAGCCGATCGGGAACGGCAAGTCGGTACCCCATTGCCCACCTGTCCATTACATGGATACCGCATCAGCCGTCGTGTGGGTGACCCAAAATCCAGTGTTATTCACAGCAATCATTTTTCTCATCGGCTTTGCAACCTTTGTTTTGGTCTTTCGTGACGTAACATTTATACCTTTCGGCAAGCGCCTGCAGCGTGCGCTTAGCAGGCTGAGCAAGGCGATCGGGACGACGATGTCACGGTTGGTCAAGGTCGACAGTGGCTTGGCTGACTGGCTCGGATATCTCTCAGCGCTTTCGGTACTCGGTGCCACTCTCTCAGGTGCGGTGTTGCTCGCGATTAACCGAAACGCGATAGGGGAAACTATTGCGGGGTGGATATCGTGGCTGCTTGGTATCGCCCCATAAGCACACCTGCACGGCGACCGCATATCTGTCGTCGCCAGTGATACAATATCGGGTTGCGAAGCCACGCATGGACTTCACAACCGCGCCAACCGGCGCAGCGTGTGCTGCTCTGGACGTTCTGGGGAACCGTGCCGTTTTGCATTGTCCGCCTGGGTGGTGCTCCCCGGTTTAAGTTGGGCAGCGATTCTGCGCGGTGAAAAGTGGTCCTTTGGCGTCCGAGCGCGAGCGTGCACACACGTATCTCTGGCGTAGGTTCGAAATTCAGTTCGAAGTCTCGTGGCGTCTCACGCTGCGCGTGACCGCGCTCTACGCCGCCTGCGCGGCGCCGAGTCGCTTATGCGTCTCGGCCCGTCCGGGTGACGATCGCATGACGCGGATTGGGCGCTGCCGCGCAGCGGAACGCGACAGCTGACGAGCGTGCGCTGACGGACATCTGCGAAGCCGCCAGGGTCCGCTGTGCCTTTGTTTTCCGCGTGGCACACTCGATCCGGCCGGAGGGCGCGGCGGCGGCTGGCGCACGGGCGCACGCGCACGCCACCGCGACGGCCGTCCGGCTTCGAGAGTGCTGTAATGTGTTGGCGCCTGTGGCGCCGGGCGCTTCGCGCTGAAGATCTGCGGACGGCGCTGGTGCGCCGGCGTTGTCTGCCGGCCGCGGCCAAGGGGGGTGGGCGTCGCTCCCTCTAGTCCCGCCGCGGCGGGCAGCAACTTGGGCTGCGCCCAAGTCCTCCACTGCGTTTCGGCCCTGCAAGCCACCCCATTGCACAAGCGCAACGGGGACCCCGGGGGTGCTGCCCGCCGCTCAAGCGGGACCGCCGGTCTGCTCCTTGCCGCCCACCCCCCTTTTCCGGGGCCGATGCGGTTTTCGAGGAGAAGGAAGATGGAACTCAAGCATATCGATATCGCCAAGCTCTGCATTTCGTCTGCGAACATGCGGGCCAAGGGCAAGCCGGACCTGTCGCACATCCTGCCGTCGATCCGGGCGCGCGGCGTGCTGGTGCCGCTGATCGTGCGGCCTGCGGAAGATCAGGACCGGTTCGAGATTGTGGCGGGCAAGCGGCGGTATCACGCGGCGCTGGCGGTCGCGGAGGCAGGCGGCGGGGAGGACGCGCTGCCGTGCGCGGTCATGGCGGCGGGCGACGACGCGGCGGCGCTGGAGGCCTCGCTGATCGAGAATGTCGCGCGGCTCGATCCCGACGAGGTCAATTTGTGGGAGACGTTCACGCGGCTGGTCCGCGAGGGGCGGTCGCCCGAGGACATCGCCCTCACCTTCGGGCTGACCGAATTGCAGGTGAAGCGGACGCTTGCGCTGGGCAATCTGCTGCCCCGCATCCGGGGCCTCTACCGCAAGGGCGACATCGACATCGCGACCGTGCGGCATCTGACCCTCGCGTCGAAGACGCGTCAGCGGGAATGGCTGGCGCTGCTGGACGATCCCGAAGCCCGTTGCCCCACCGGACATCACTTGAAGGCGTGGCTGTTCGGCGGCGCGTCGATCCCGGTGCGTGCGGCGCTGTTCGATCTGGCGGACTATCCCGGCGAGGTGATTTCCGACCTGTTCGGCGAGGAGCGCTATTTCGCCGACACGGCCATGTTCTGGGCGGCGCAGAACGCGGCCATCGACGCCAAGGCCGAGGGCTATCGCGAGGCAGGCTGGTCAGAGGTGATGATCCTGCCGACCTGCGAGACTTTTCATGGCTGGGAGCATGAGCGCTGCGCCAAGCGCAAGGGCGGCAAGGTGTTCCTTGCCGTCAGTGCGCGCGGCGAGGTCGCGGTCCATGAAGGCTATATTTCTTGCAAAGAGGCGCGGCGGCGCGAGCGCGGCGAAGTCAGTCAGGAGGACAAGCCGGTTCGGCCCGAGGTTAGCGCACCGATCCAGACCTATGTCGATCTGCACCGGCACGCCGCCGTGCGGGCCGACCTGATCGGCCAGCCGTCGGTCGCGCTGCGTCTGATGGTGGCGCATGCCATTGTCGGGTCTTCGCTGTGGAATGTCCGGATCGAGGACCAGCGGGCATCGAGCGATGCGATTGCGGAGAGTGTCGAGACTTGTGCGTCGGAAGCTCGGTTCGACGAGAAACGGCGCGCGGTGCTGGCGCTGCCGGGCTTCGATCCCGAGGCCCCGACCGTGACGCGCGGCTATGAGGGTGAGCACGGCGTTGCCGGGCTGTTCCTGCGTTTGCTTGAACTTCCCGATCCGGCACTGTTCGACGTTGCGGCAATCGTCATGGGCGAGACGCTGGAGGCCGGGAGCGCGCTTATCGAACTGCTGGGTCCGTTGCTCGGCACCGACATGGCCAAGGTCTGGCAAGCGGACGATGCCTTGCTCGACCTGGTCCGCGACCGTGAAGTGATCGGCTGTGTGCTGGCCGATGTGGCGGGCGATGCGGTTGCCAGCGCCAATGAGGGTGCCACGGCGAAGGTGAAGCGCGGGATCGTCCGCGATTGCCTGACCGGCGAAAACGGACGCGCCAAGGTTCAGGGCTGGGTGCCCAAGTGGATGGTGTTCCCGCCCGCCGCCTACACCGAACGCGGTGGCGTCGGCACCGTCAGCCGCGCCGCGCGGATTGCTGACCTCACTCTCCCGCAGCCCCAGCCGCAGCCCCAGCCGCAGCCCCAGCCGCAGCCCCAGCCGCAGCCGCTGCGGCAGGCCGCCTGAACATGGGTCTGGCGGCCACCGCGCCGCCAGACCTCTCCTTTGTGGAGGACATCATGACCCATGATCCTGATCGCGTGGCTTTGAAGCGGATTGAGCGGGCATTGCGCAAGCTGCCCCGCTTGCAGCGCGACATCTTCCTTGCCGCTCGGCTCGATGACATGAGCTACGCCGAGATCGCCGAGCGTACCGGCCTCGCGGTGCGCGATGTCGAGCGGCATATCGCCAAGGCGCTTGTCAGCATCGACCGCCGTCTGCGCAAACCGCCGAGGCGCCGGTGGCGCATCTGGTAACCGCAAAATTTCGGCCTCGCGGGGCGTGCCCCGCGAGGCTGTGCTTTGCGCCCACGCTCGGTTAGGATCATCCATCCATGCGTACCGACCTCGACCATTTGCCCCCGGCCAAGCAGCGCGAGCTGGAGCGCGTCGTCCAGATCCTGTTCGAGGAATTTGGCGATGCGACCGCGATTGCGACTTCGCCCTGGAAGAAGCAGGCGCGCATCCTCAAGGTCATCCTCTACGGAAGCTACGCGCGCGGCGGCTGGGTCGACGAGCCGCATACCGCCAAGGGCTATCAGTCGGACTTCGACCTGCTCGTCATCGTCAATCACGAGAAGCTCACCGACCGCATCGAATATTGGTCGACCGCCGAAGACCGGCTCGATCGCGAACTTGCGATCACCAGGACACTGCGCACGCCGGTCAACTTCATCGTCCACACCACCGCCGAGGTGAATGCAGGCCTGTCCGAGGGGCGGTATTTCTTCATGGACATCGCGCGCGACGGCATCGCGCTTTACCAGAGCGATCCCGCCGACCTGCCCGAGCCGCAGCCGAAGACGCCCGCGCAGGCGCTGGCTATGGCGCGCGAGTATTTTGAGGACTGGCTGCCGAGTGCACGCGCGTTGGAAGAGGGCGCTGCGTTCTACATCGACAAATCGCGCCTGAAAGAGGCGGCGTTCTCGCTGCATCAGGCGACGGAGCGCTATTACCACTGCGTGCTGCTGGTTTGCACCTTTTACACGCCGCACGTTCACAATCTCGGGTTTCTGCGTACGCAGGCGGAGCGGATCGACCCGCGCCTCATCGAAGCATGGCCGCGCGAGACCAAAGCAGACCGCGCGCGGTTCGAGAAGCTCAAGGCCGCCTACATCAAGGCGCGCTATTCCAAGCACTATCGCATCACCGAAGACGAACTCGCCTGGCTGGGTGCGCATGTCGAAGCGCTGGGGCGCGTGGTCGAAGTCATCTGCAGCGAGCATATCGAGGCGCTTGAGCGCAGCGCCGTCGCCTGAACTGATCCGGGCAGGCAGGAGCGTCCTTCAGAAACGCAGAACCGACTCCGTGTGATGGCCTTGACCTGTGGCCGGTCAGGCCCTCGCGCAACCCTCGCCGCCACCATTCTTCCCCGCCGCTGCGCGGCTCCTCGCGCACCAAGAATAGCGTCCGCTCCGGTCCTCCGCTGCGCTGCGTCCGTCCCGGTGCGCGCGGTCCTTCGAGCCGGCCACTTTCGGTCGGCATCGCCGGGAACGGTTCCCGCGACCAGAAGGAGAAGACCCATGCCTGCTATCGGATTTGTCACCCGCGACGACAATGGTTCGTTCAAGGGCAACCTCAAGACGCTCAGCATCCGCGCCGACATCGCGATCGTCCCCAACGCCGGCAAGACCGCCGACACTCAGCCCGACTACCGCGTTCTGTCGGGCGACATCGAGATCGGTGCCGGCTGGAACCGCCGCGCCGAAAGCAGCGGGCGGGATTACGTCTCGCTCTCGCTCGCCGCGCCCGAATTTGGCCCGCGGCGGCTCTACGCCAATCTCGGTCGCGTGCCGGGCGATGCCGAGGATCGCTTCGCGATCATCTGGAACCCGGCGGATTGAACGGGCAGGCGCGCCGCCTCCGGGCGGCGCGCCTCATTCTCGCCTATGAAGCGGCAGAAGCTGGGACGTCGTCATTCGCAGGCAACGCCGTCATGGTCCCGGTCGAGATGATAGGCATAGCCAGGTTCACCGTCATGGATGGGTGCGGCGCCCGCCGCCCGGGCGGCAGAGCAATTCGGATAATAGACGTCGGCCACCGCATCGGCCGGCGCAGCGAGCGGCTGCGGCATCGTGGCCTCGACTTCGCTTTGCTCGGGGACGGGATTGTCGTCGGCGGCGTCATCCGCCGCCACGGGTTCGGTCTTGAGGAGCGATTGCGAGTTGCTCGATTCCGAAACGCGTGGCGTCGAAGTTTCAGCTTTCGGGGCGTTACTAAAGCGCCCAATGACAAACGCGGCGATCAGCAGAACGAAGATCCAGCCCCCGTTTTTCTGCTCTTCCTTTTTCCGCATCGCGCCGCCCCCTGGCGTAGGACAAAGGCACCTCCGCGATCGAGTCAAATGCTTTCAGCGTTTGTCTCTTCGAACGCGCGCCGTCCCCGCCGACGCCAGAGCAGCATAGCCTGGTCGCGATCGCCGCCACGGAGCCGTGCTGCGGCCTCTGCCAGCATCCCGAACAGGACCGCACGATCATCCTCGGTGAGTTCGATCAGGCCCGCTTTGGCGATCAGTCCGCCAAGTTCGATCAACTGGCGGGTGCGTTCACGGCGCTTCACAACCCAGTGCCGCCGGTCAGTTCGCGCCCGCCTGGCTTCCAGACGGCGGCGTGCCGCTATCGTTCGTCGCAGCGCCTCCAGTGTCGTCGCGAGTGTGGTTCGCAACCTTGGCAGTTCCACGCTGAAAGAAGGCAGCGCCGCGTTTGCGCCAGTTCTCCGTCTTTACGGGGTCGTCGCGCTCGACGCTGGCGAGCAACAGACCGGCCAGCTCCTGGATCGAGAGCGCATCGGCACCGGTTGCCACGACCAGTTCGCCAAGCTGTTGGATTTTGCGGTCCTTCAGCTGTCTTGCCCGGTCATTCAGCGCCTTCAGCTCGGCATCGTAATCGCGTGGTTTTCGCATCGGACGATCCTCATTTGCACGGTGAGGACGCACCAGTTATCGACTTGATCGATCAGGCACAATACATTGGGATATCTTGAGATTCACCCGTCCCGAGATAGATGAAATCTTTTGAGGGCGCGCTTATACGTCGTGCCGACGTGCTGCTTTAGGTGTAATTGGATTGCCGTCATGGCGATCTACCATTTCTCGGCAAAGGTCATCTCGCGCGCCGCCGGTTCGAGCGCGCTGGCGTCGGCGGCATATCGCTCGGCCTCGCGGCTGCACGATCAGCGGCTCGACCGGCACCACGACTTCTCGAACAAGCCCGGCGTCGTCCATTCCGAAGTGATGCTGCCCGATGGGGCACCGGAGCATCTGTCTGATCGCGAGCGGCTATGGAATGATGTCGAGGCCGCCGAGCTGCGTAAGGATGCACAGCTTGCCCGCGAGATCGAGTTCGCGATTCCGCGCGAGATGACGAAGGCGCAGGGCATCGAGCTGGCCCGCGACTTCGTCCGCGACGATTTTGTCGACCGCGGCATGATCGCCGATCTGAACGTGCATTGGGATGTCGGCGTTGACGGTGAGGCCAAGCCGCACGCGCATGTGATGCTGACGATGCGCGAGGTTGGCGACGACGGCTTCGGACAGAAGAATCGCGATTGGAATCGAGCGGACCTGCTGGAGAAATGGCGCGAGCGCTGGAGCGAGCACGTAAACGCCCGGTTCGCCGAACTCGATATCGATGCGCGGATCGATCACCGATCGCTGGAGGCGCAGGGCATCGATCTGGAGCCCCAGCACAAGATCGGGCCGGGGGCGTCGCGAATGGCGGCGCAGGGGCTGGAATCCGAACGGTTCGCCGAGCATCTCGAAATCGCCCGCGCCAATGGCGAGAAGATCATCGCCAATCCAGGAATTGCGCTCGACGCGATCACGCACCAGCAGGCTACCTTCACGACCCGCGACCTTGCCCGGTTCATCCACCGGCATAGCGATGGCAAGGAGCAATTCGACCAGGCGATGGGCGCGGTCCGCGCGTCACCCGACTTGGTGGCGCTGGGCAAGGACGGGCGCGGCGAGGATCGATTCACTAGCCGGGAGATGATCGAGACCGAGCAGCGATTGGAGCATGCCGCACTTCGTCTGGCGGACCGGCTGGATCATAGTCTCCCGGCAGCGTCGATGGACAGAGCCATCGATACTGCCGAGAGTAACGGCCTTATTCTCGGGGGGAGCAGAAGGCCGCTCTCGACCACATAACCGGCCCGCGTGATCTGGCGATACTCACGGGCTACGCCGGCACGGGCAAATCAGCCATGCTGAGCGTTGCGCGGGATGCGTGGAGTCGCGCAGGGTATGAGGTTCAGGGGCTCGCCTTGTCCGGCATCGCCGCCGAGAATCTGGAAAGCGGATCTGGGATCGCTTCACGCACGATCGCGTCGATCGAGCATCAATGGGAACAGGGCCGAGATCTGCTGACCCCGAACCATGTGCTGGTGATCGACGAGGCCGGAATGATCGGTTCGCGTCAGATGGAACGCGTTCTCTCCGAAGCCGAGAAGCGTGGCGCAAAGGTCGTGCTGGTCGGCGATCCCGAACAACTCCAGGCGATCGAGGCTGGCGCCGCGTTCCGCTCAATTGCCGAGCGACACGGCAGCGTCGAGATCACCGAGGTTCGCCGCCAGCATGAGGACTGGCAGCGTGATGCCACGCGGCATCTCGCGACCGGCAGGACCGGTGAGGCGATCCAAGCCTATCACGAGCATGATGCCGTGCATGCCGCCGAAACGCGGGAAGAGGCTCGGGGAGCGCTGATCGATCGCTGGGACCGCGACCGCATCGCCAACCCGGACGCGTCGCACATCATACTCACGCATACGCGTGACGAGGTGCAGTCGCTCAATGGCGCCGCGCGCGATCGGCTGCGGATGGCGGGTGCGCTCGGCGAGGATTTCACCATCGCCACCCAGCGAGGCGCGCGTGAATTTGCGGCCGGTGACCGGATCATGTTCCTCAAGAATGAGCGCAGCCTCGGCGTAAAGAACGGGACGCTCGGGACCGTTGCGAGCACTAGTGCGGTTCGCATGGCCGTACAGCTCGACGACGGACGGTCGGTAGCGTTCGACATCAAGGACTATGCCCAAATCGATCACGGCTACGTCGCCACGATCCACAAGGCGCAGGGCATGACGGTCGATCGCACACACGTGCTGGCAACGCCGGGCATGGACAGCCATTCCGCCTATGTCGCGCTGTCGCGTCATCGCGACCGCGTCGATCTCCACTATGGACATGACGACTTCGCTGATCAGGGTAAGCTCGTCCGCACACTGTCGCGCGACCGAGCTAAGGACATGGCGAGCGACTATGCCCATGAGCCGGAACGCCAGTTTGCCGAGCGCCGCGGCATTACATTCCGCGAGCGCATCGCCGAGTTGGTCCGAAAGGTGCCCGAAAAGGTGCGCGGCATGTTCGACGGACTGCGCCTGCCGGTCGAGCGCCCAGTTCAACCGACGAGATCGCCCGAGGAGGAAGCACGCCAGGCGCGCAGGAATATCGTCGCACGGCACGCCCGGGCGGTGGTCAGTATCTTTGAGAGCTTCGACAAGGGTCGTGCCGCCGAGGCGGACCAGGTGCAAGAAATCCGCGAGGCGCGCAAAAACCTGAACGGTCTACGCGAGCACGCCTCGCGCGATCTGGAAACCGCCTACAAGAAGGACCCGTCGCTCGCGCGCGAAGCGGTAGGTGGCAACTTCAATCGCGCGATGCGGGCGATGCAGCTTGAATCTGAGATCCGTACCGATCCCGCGCGTCGTGCCGATCGCTTTGTGGAGCGCTGGAACAAGCTCAGCGGTCAGGCGGATCGTGCCTATGTGACTGGGGATATCGCAGGCCGGAAATCAGCTCGGAACGAAATGGCGGAAATGGCGAAGAGCCTCGAACGCGATCCACAGCTCGAATCGCTGCTTGCCGCGCGCAAGGTCGAGCTGGGCATCTCCATCGATACAGGACGCAGGCTCGGTGCCGAACTTGCTTTCAATCATGGCATCGACTTCGGGCGTGGGCGAGGCCTTCGCCGCTAGCCACCATCCGTCTGCCTTTGCGCCCAAACCCGGTCGTTCAACGTTCCTCAAGTCTAACCTAACAGCTGCCGTTAAAATCTGGGGGCGCGCTGACGTTGGCGTGAGGTTGCTCGCCAGCTGGCAGTCCAAACGATTCAGGTAGTGCTCAGAGAGGGCGTTCATGGTCGCCGCAGGTGCTGCCAACTCGAACCCTGACCGAGGCTTATGTCGCCGCAGTTGCCGCGGAACGCCGGCTGCCCGTTGCGCGCGATCAGCTGCGTACCGCCCAATGAGGCTGCGTAGCGCCAAGAACTGCGTGATGGTGCGCGAAAGCTCGCCGATTGATGAACAGCGCACCTCCGTTGCCGAGATCAATGCGCAGACCGGACTCGGGTGGGAGGAGCGGACCTTTCAGGTCGCCCGCGACAATCTGGCGCTCCGCACTGGGCAATCGGTAATCACCACGCTCGATCAGAGCTGGTTCGACGGGATCCGCACCTATGGGTCTGGGTCCGTTCTGCCGCAGATGGCACGTTGGCCTACGCGGCGGCGCGTGTAGATCTCCGCGAAGGTGAAACTGGAAGCGACACAGGCCGAGGCCGCAACCGCGGGCGCCGAGGCCCGGCGTGCGTAGGGCGCCGCGGGCGCCGCCAAGGTCAGGCAACGATCGATATGGTCGCTGATGAGCGCCTTCTTCGCGGTGGCGATTGCTTCCTCGACTTGCACCTGCCGCGCCATGTCAACCCACGGGTGCCATCGATCATCTTGCCTGCAAACTTGGCCGATGTGGGCGCACCAGGAATGTCTTTCGACAAATTGATTTATGCGACAGTTTATGACACATAGTTTCGATGGGTCGCCCAGCACGCATTCACGATAAGGCATTGAGTGACGATCTGCGCCACACAATGGAGGCGCGCGGTCTCTCGGTCGGGCAAGTCGCAGCCACGATAGATTTCAGCCGAGCCACAGTGCACCGGGCGCTACAGTCGGGGTCCTTTTCGCGTTCGTTAAGGGCCGCGGTTTACGCATTCATTGGCGTCTCGAAAGGTGGAGAATCGCCACAGGAACTGTTGCATAAATCGTTGCATTTACTCGAGCTGTCCGATAAACTCAGGCGTGACGCCGAAAGGATGATCTCCTTGGCACTCGACCAATCCGCCAAGACCCAATAGGAGCCGCGCCATGGCAAGCAGCAGACAGCTGATTACGATGATCCGCAGCCATGCGGCTGGCGACGAGGAGCGCTTCCTGGCCGTCGCCGAGCACATTGCCGCCGACGCCCTGAAGGCGGGCCACCATCGCATGGCCGACGAGATACGCACGTTGGTCGGGGCACTCCGTGAAGAGCAGCGTGAGCGGCGCGTCGCGTCGAAGCCGACGATGATCGCCGCACCGCGTGGTGAACTCGCCTCGCTAGTCCGCGCCACCTATCCCGAAACGCGCCTGTCCGACGTCGTCCTGACATCCGACGTCGAGACGCGGCTGCGGCGTATCATTCGCGAGCACCGCGAGCGCAATCTGCTGGCCGAGAAGGGCCTCAATCCCCGCCGCAAGCTGCTGCTGTCCGGGCCGCCGGGAACTGGCAAGAGCCTGACCGCCGCCGCGATCGCCGGCGAGCTGGGCCTGCCACTGTTCACGGTCCTCCTCGACGGTGTGATTACCAAGTTCATGGGCGAGACGGCCGCGAAGCTGCGGATCGTATTCGACGCGATGCAGGGCGCGCGCGGGGTCTATTTCTTCGACGAAGTGGACGCGCTTGCCACACGGCGTGGCGCCGAGAACGATATCGGCGAGGCTCGCCGCATGTTGAACTCCTTCCTGCAGTTCCTGGACGAGGATTCTTCCGGCAGCCTCATCCTCGCCGCCACCAACCACCAGGAATTGCTTGATCGGGCGATCTTCCGCCGCTTCGAGGCGACGATCAGCTACGACCTGCCGCCGCCAGACCATGTTCGCCGCATTCTTGTGCAGCGGCTGCCCCAGTTCGATTTGTTGGGCGTGTCGTGGCCGGAGATCTCGACGGCAGCCGAGGGCCTTAGTCAGGCCGGCATCGTCGCCGCTGCCGACGACGCGGCACGTGACGCCGTTCTCGAGGAGAAGGGCATGCTGACCAGCGAGGTGCTGTTGCGCGCCGTTCGGGAAAGAAGACATCCGGATCGGTGACTTCTGCGGCTAGCACTCGGGTAGGCTGAGTGCTAACCTGCCGCGATGCTGCGTCATCGCCATTTGATCGTCCGAGGAATTGGTAAGGCCTCGAAGGACTTCGAACCCTACGGCGGTGGGAGCGCCACCCGCCCGTCTGCGGTCAAGGATCGCCAGGCGCACGCGAGCCGACTTCGCGGCGATCTGCAGCGTATCAACAATAGTATTCGATCTGCCCGCGACGAACAGCGGGCCGCCGGCCTTCCCAGTGACAAGCGCGGCGTCTCGGTCGCCGTCTCTTCGCGAAAGGGTCAGGAGCTCACGATCGGTGAGAGCCGTCGCGCCAATAGTCGTGGGATGCAGCTGCTGAACGTTCGACGGGCGACCGGCGAAGGTCCCGGGCGTGACCGCGCAGTCTACTATATGACGAGCAAGGCAATCGAGAGCCTCGACAAGTCGTTGGTCTCCTACGAGAACTGGGACGATCCTGCCGACGCCGATGAGGACGACCTGATCTCGAATTGGGTGCCGGAGGACGACAAGAAGCGTCCTCGCAACTTCTGGCTGTTCGAGAGCGCCAAGTCCTTCAGGGTGGCGGGCGTCGAGGACCTCTGGACCGACGACCCAGAGGAACTGCCAGAGGCGAGCGAGCCCGTTGAATGGGAGATCTGGGTTCGGACCTCGATGGTGCTGCACTTTCTGAATGCGGCCGAAAACCTGAACATCGAGCTCAAGGGTGAGCCATCCGACTTTGTCGACATCAAGGTCTTCAACGGCGTCGCCACCAAGAATGCGTTAAGTCGCCTGATTTCGCGGAGCGCGGCTGTCGTCGAACTTCGCGGCGCGTCGAACTTCATTGCCGACCATGCCGACCTTCCGTCACCCGCCAGGCTGCAGCAGATCCTCGGCATCGCCGATCGGATCGTTCCGGCGCCGGCCAAGGCACCTTGGGTCACGGTATTGGATACCGGGGTCAACTACCGCAATGTATTGCTGACTCCGTCGTTGCCGCAGGCGCGCTGCCGCGCGGTTTTGAGCGCCTGGGATCCGTACGACAGCGATGGACATGGCTCGCGCATGGCGGGAGTCGCGCTGTTCGGCGATCTGGAGGCAGTTGCTCCAGGCACGGGCCCGATACCACTTGAGGTGGGCCTCGAGTCCATCGCGGTGTTCGCGCCCGGGAATCCTGTCCGTCTTCCTGCCCGAGACGCCATCCGGCGCGGTGTGGAACGTACCGAGCAGGACCAACAGCATCCTCGCGTCTACTGCCTTGCCGCAACCGTGATCGGTGAGGCGGAGGACGGCCGGCCGACATCGACGTCAGGCACGCTGGACGCACTCGCCTTCAACAATGGCATCTCCACCCGCCTGTTCTGCGTCGCGGTAGGCAACGTGGAGACCTCCGGAGTCGCTCCTTATCAGGTCGCGAACTATCAGACTCTCAACCACGATCATGGTATCCAGTCTCCGGCGCAGGCGCTCAACGTACTGTCCGTCGGTGCCCTGACTAACAAGTGCTCGGGTCCTTCTCCGCTAGCCGACGCCGGCGGCCTTTCGCCTCGCTCTCGAACGGCGCAGTCGTGGGAGATCCGGCGGCACAAGCCCGACATTCTCATGGAGGGCGGCAATCACGGCGTCGATGCGGGTGGCCAAACGTCGCGTCCACACGGCCCGGACATGATCGCCACGACATCCAACAATCCGAACCGCATAACATTGGTCGGGGACACGAGTGCGGCATGTGCCGCCGCAGCGCGGCTCGCAGGTCGCGTTCGCGCCCGCTATCCCGCCATGCGCGCCGAGACGGTTCGTGGGCTTTTGGCTCATTGTGCGAACTGGACGCCCGCGATGGCCGCGCGCCGTCAGGCGATGATAAACGCTGGCGCCTCTGAGGAGGATGCGACGTTGGCGACGCTCGATTGCTTTGGTTGGGGCGTCCCCGACGAAGAGCGTGTGTTCTGGAGCGCCGGCAACGCGCTGACGCTGATTGCCGAGGACGATCTGCGTCCCTACAAACAGGACCCGAACAAAAGCGTCACCCTGAAGGAGATGAAGTCGTTCCAGCTGCCGTGGCCGGACAAGGGGCTGCAAGCGCTTGGCGCGACAGACATCGAGATGCGCTGCACGCTCTCCTACTTCGTTCAACCAGACATCCACAGCGCCAGCCTGGAGCGCCTTCGCTACTATCCCTCGCACGGACTTCATTTCGATTTTCAGCGTTTTGAGGAAAGCGAAGAGCGCGCGTTGCGTCGCGTGAACCGTGCGATATCGACCAATGATCAAGCAGGACAGGACGACGGCTGGCTGCTCGGCCGCCGTAAGCGCTCGCGCGGCACTTTGCATCACGACATCTGGAAAGGGCCCGCCTACCAGCTGGCCGGACGACGTCAGGTCAGCGTCGCACCCATCCGCGGCTGGTGGGCGTCGAGCTCTCAGATCGAGCCGGCCAATGTGCCGGTCCGCTTTAGTCTCATCATCTCGATCCGCACGCCTGAAAGCGCCAACGACCTGGTCGCTGAAGTCAGGGCCGCGATTCCTGCAAGCGCGCTTGTGGATGTGCCGAGCGTCATCACCGTCTAGGTGATGAACCTCGCCATCACATCGCCGTGCGCGAGGTAGGCGAATGATGAGATCGAAAGATCGCTTTGCGCCTTTCGAGCGGCGGTCGTCGCGTGCCCAAGGGTCTGACGACCGTCTGCAAGCGGCTCGAGCGCCAATTTCATCAGGTCGAATGCGACCTGATCGTGGACTTCCCAGAGGGGCGCGATAAGGCCGCCGAAGCCCCGGTTCGCGATTGTCGTGCCCCAGCCGGTGTTCATCCCGAGGAACTTGCTGCCCGCGCCTGATTCACAGGCGTTCAGTACGACTAGCGATCCATCCTTGCGCCCGAGCTTGACCCGGCTTTGATCGACCTCGTTCACGCCGACCCAGCCGTCCTGCAATTTGACGCCGCCATCCTTCACACCGCTGTCAGCCCGACCATGGCCTGCGAAGTGCAGCAGTCCAATTCGTGACGAATGATTGCCGTCCAGCACGTCCAGGAAGGTCGCCCGGTCTGCCGTCATTCTCACTGCGCGCAGCGTCTTCTCAAGCCACTCGCCTTCGGAGCGGGCCGAGGGCAGATCGTCGGAGCCTTGATATGTCGGGACGAACGACAGCCGATCGGCGGAAATGAATTCGCTACGAAGATCGCCGGCCGCATTCAACGGCCACCGGCAGATCGGATGGTCAAAGAACAGGTGATCTGCTTCGAACTCTTCCGAGTCCGGTTTCATCATCTCCCACGGCACGAAAGGGTCCGCGGTGATCAGCTGGATCGGAAAATCGCTCCCGACCTCGCTACGGCACTTGATGTACGCCGTCCGAAATTTCTCGGGCGTCGCGCGCCAGACACGCTCCCCAATGCCGGCCATGACACGCCGAAATTCATCATCGCGCAGATCCGGGCACGAGGCGAGCAGTTCTGCGGCGAACTTCTCCTCGTCTGCCTTGTGGGTAATGTTGGCAGATCCCGTGATTTGCGTCTTCGGCAGGCGGGCCACCCACATCCATGTCTGGTGGCCGTCGCGTTCAGTGATGATGGTGATGGAGAGCGTTGGTCCAGGTGCGCTGGGCTGGATGCGTATGTTGTCCCGAGCTTGTTCCGCATCTGGAGCCTCCGCAACAGCGACTGCGCTCTGCTTCGGGTGGTCGTCGGCCTTGGGTCCGTCGGCCGACGCCGCAATCGGCGGCGCCAGGTCCCGCGATAGATGACCGCACACCCGTGTCCCGTTGAGGAAGGAGATTTCAACCGGAGCCGGGGAGCCGACGACGTACGTCTTGGCGACGGTAAGGTTGAAGACCGCTGCTTCAGATCCAGCCTTCGTCAGGGCGATCCTTGGAGAGAGCGCCTCGAACTCGCTTGCCCAGGGCGCATAGATATGAACCTCTACGTCGATCTGGTCCCAGCCAACAGGAAACTCTCCGACGGTGATCGAAGGCTGGCCGGGTTGGGCATCCTTCACCAGGTCGACCGTCAGCGTGATCCGCTCACCGGCCGAGAACACGCCGTCAGCGTCGACCGTCGGGTGGCGTATGACCTCTTCGAAAGCTGTCTTGTCGGCTTCGCGAACTTCTGAATCGTTCTTTGTGCCGCCGGTACTGCTATGATCGTTCGATTGCTGACCGGTCTCCTCGCCCGAGCCGAAATAGTCGTCGCCGGTGGTGTCGCTGGCCGCGACGAAATATCCCGCCACCTCAATTTCGTTACGGACCTTGAACACGCCATCGAAACCAAGCGCCAAACGCTTCGCGTCGCTCCGCGCCGTCTCTGTGCCGACCTCGCCACGGAGGACAACCGTGTCTCCGACAAGTGACACCTCAAGATTCCGAATATTGTCGAAATGCTGCGCCCACAGAAGTTCGAAAAGCTTCGACTGCAGTTCGGACAGGGCGTTCCAGTCGTATTCCATTTTGGTCCAAATCTAGCTTTCGATGGCTGCCATAGCGGGCTGTATCGAGGGTGGATGCTAGCTTCCTGGCGACAGATCGTCCGCCAGCACGTCGATCTCGAGGACGCCGGCATCCTTCGGGGGGAATCGCGTCTTGTAGCTGTATTTGGCCTTCGTCTTCTCGTCGTCCCAAGGGCGCGTCCGCTCTGTGTCGTAGTTGAAGTAGATCATTTTTGATCCGACCGGTCCAAAGTAAATAAACCTCGCGATGGATTGCGGATCCGGGTGGCCGTGCAGAGCGCCGTTCGTCGAGACCGCCATTCTCGAACAGTCCATGAGCTGAATGAGCTCGCGAGAGGTGTTCTTTGTGCTGCCGTGGTGCGAAGCTTTGTATAGATCGATCCGGTATCGCCCACCCTCGGCCGTCGCAAGCGGCGCCAGCGAGGCCGCCAGCAGATCGGGATGGGCGTCGCCACCGAACAAAACTCGATGCCCTTCCCATTCCGCCACGAACGCGATGCTCGTTCCGTTCGGAAGCTCCGGATCGAGCTCGCCGTCAGCGATAAGGTCCTCAAGGGTGATCGGTTCGACGATGGGCGGGCGCTCGCGGCCGCCCCGCATGCCCTCACGCTCCTTTTCCTCCTTCTTCGCCTCAAGCTCCCTGCGGAACTCCTTCCACTTCTCCCCCAGCGCGCTGAGGTGGGCCTTGTCCGGCGAAAGCAATGTGATCTTGAGACCGGCGACGTCGATCACACCGAGGGTATCCTCCATGGAGACGATCCCGTTCGCGAACTCGCTGTTGAGCGGCCACTCCAGCTTCTCCAGCTGTTCGGAATAATCGTCGCCCTGCGTCATGCTGCGCCGATGGGACGGCACCATCTGCCGATAGCCGTTGAACCAGACGCGCTTCGGCACGATCGGCTTTTGCCGGTCCTTCAGGTAGGACAATCCACCTTCGATGTGGTCCGCGTCGATGTGAGTCAGGACGTAGAGCTCTAGCTGCTCTCCCTTCTGCGCTACATCGCTAAGACGTTCCTTGAGCGGCGCGTAGGCACCTGCCCGGCCGCCATCGACAACCATGTAATGGAGCTTTTCGTCATCTCCCCACGAGACCAGAAGGCAGTCGCCATCCTTCGCGGGCAGCATCTCGATAAGGAACTTCTTCTCCATCGCTCCTCCAGCCGACCGCGGCCGCCGCATATTCTAAACAACTAGCGTCCGTTTGTCCTCGAGAACTGTGATCGCTCAAGCTCAAGTCCGTCTGCGCGGCCGAGCAAGAGATGATCGATGGCCCGAATTATTGGGACTGGCAACTATGCTTGCTTCGCGGTCGGGGCAGAGGTTCGCTAGCACGCTCGCGCTTCCTCCAATGCGCCGACCGCGAATAAGCGATTTCGCCCACAACGCACGGCCGCAGCCGCCCCCTCACAACGGAAAACGAGTTCGATTCTCGATGGCAGATTAACTATCTCATGATTCTAGTGGCTATCCCGGCAAGAGCGCCGCGCTTCGTAAAAGCTCAAGCGTTTCTGCCCATTCGGGTTTGGCATTGGCGACCGTGTCCAGAACTCGGGCGATCTTCGACCGTTCGGCTGCCGGCAAGCCGCCGAATACGATGCGTCCCAGCCGCTGGCCGAGCGCCTCGCGTTGCTGCGCAGGCTCGGCGTGGGCAAGTGCAGCGGCTATGGTGATTTCGGTAAGCGCGATAGTCGCGAAGCCCGCGTGCTCGGGATCGTTCCAGACCGCTTCCATAATCCTGTCGGCCAGCATCGGCAGCCGCCAGCGCGTGGCGACCGACAAACCCATCCGGGCTATCCCCGCCCGATCGGGGGCGGAAGCACGGACGATGAGGCTATGGACACGCTCGGCGAGCAGGCCCGCATCGTCCGGAGCCGAGTAAGACCAGAGCATCCCAAACAACAATGCTTCCGCACCGGCCGCGTCGGCAGTCTCGAGCGCGTCGATCACCGGCGCCGGGTCGTCCAGCACCTGAAGGAAGGTCCTCCCGAATTCGTCCAGCGGCCCGTGCAACTGAAGCGAGACGCCAAGGCCGGCCTCCTTGCAGCGCTCGAGCGCCTTCTGAAAGCTCTCAACCCATTCCGCCTTGCCGTGCCCGGCGGGCACGTCGGCCAGCGCCGCGGCAATCCGGCGCAGCGCATAGCCCTTGACCACGCGCGGCTGCAGCCATTCGCGCGCCCAGACCGGCCCTTCGCTTCGATCGAGAATGGCGTTGAGGGCGGCTCTGGGCATTGCCCAGCGCTGGATCTCCTCGAACAGCCCGTTCCGGTTCACTTCGAATGTCTGAAGCGCCCGGACTGCATAGCCGGCATGGGCGAGGACTCCGCAGCGGCGCAGAGACAGCGGCCAGTCCGCAAGCGTATTGTGCCTGTCAGTGAGCGTCAGGGCGATCAGCGCGACGGTACTGAAGTCATAGGCGAGATTGTCGAGCAGCGTGTCGTCGCCCAGCAGGCGCTGGACGAACCGGTCGATGGCGTCGGCGCAAGCCGGCGATTCTGCGCGTGGACAGGCGAGTTCCAGCCCCGCGATCACGCCGAACGGATCGCCGAGCTCAAGCAGGCGCAGAGTCAGCGTCGCGACCGCCTCGGCATCGAGCCCGTCGGCAAGTTGCCCGAGCGGAAAGTCGGGCGAGACGCGCAGCGGCGCCAGCGCCTCGATCGCGCCTGCGGGATCGGGATCGCCCGCCCAGGATAGAGCGAGCGCCGCCAGCGTGCCCGGCAAGGTGCCGTCACCCCGCTCGGGATCGAGGATGTTCTCATAGTGGCGCGCCTCGAGCACCGCGAGGCTGCCGAAGGTCAACTCGTCGGACGACAGATCGACGATATGCTCGACGAAGGCCTGGGGGGTCGCGTTGACCGCCTCGGCGAGGATCATGAACAGGTCAGGAGGGATCGGCTCCGATGCCGCGGCCGCGCGCCAGCGATCGGCAGCCGAAGGCGCCAGCCGGCGGTTCGCCAGCATTCGCTCGATGGTGGCGGTACGGATCGTCGCGTCTTCGCTGAATAGTCCAGCCTCATGGACGCGCAGGCGCTCGCCACCGACGAGAATCGAAACCGACCCATCGGCATTGGCTTCGCCACGCGCGGCAATTTCCGAGCCGCCCTGCCCGACAAGCGGTGAAGCCTCGCCCACCAGCGCCCTTCGCAGGAAATCAGCAAAGTCGCCGATCCGCACTTCATGCCCTGCCAAGTCGATGCAGTCCGCGCACAAGCCCAGCGCCGCACGAACCTCTGCATTGTCGGTGACCGGCGTTCGATGCCGGTCCGGGAGCAGGCTCACCATCAGTCGCCGGATATCGACCGCCGCAATCTCCTCACTGCCCTTCTCTTCGGGAACGACATCTTCCTGCATCAGCAGCACGAGCCGGATCCGCTCATAGACCGCGGGCACCAGCAGCCGGTCGCGCCCGTCGAGCCGTGCACCCGGCACTTGCTCATACCACTCCCGATATTCTGGCAGGCGCTCGCGAGGAATATCCAGTGGCATGGCTAGCAAAGCGTAGGAAGCGGTCAGGACGTTCTGCGCCCATAAGGGACCGTCCGCGTCTTGATCGGCCGATACGTGCGACGCCAATGCGGGAATCAGCGCGAACAGGTAGTCCGAAGCGACCTTCGCGATTTCCGGCGCGAGTTCGCGCCAGCATCGCCTGATCGAGACGGTGAGCGCGACGGTCACGCTCTCTAGCCAGTGCCGGTCGACCGGCAATTGCACGGCTTTGCGCAACAAAGGGAGGTGCAACGACGCCGCGATCGCGCGGAGCGATCTGCCGCCGCCGATAGCCCAGTTGCTCTCGGCTACCGCGCTCATGATTTCGTCGGCGCTCGCCGGAATCATTGCGACGCCGGCTTCGCGCAGTTTGCGCCGTGCGGCCGTCCGCCTTGCCACATCGATACGCCCGGCACGTTCGAGCTGGTCGATCACATCGAGCGGGGTAACCACCGGCTTTGCAATCTTTGCCTCATCGGTGACGTGTCCGTGCTGGTTCACCACGCGGTCGCCGGACACGAGAACTTCAAAGGCGGAGGCATCTTGAAGCAGCGAGATCATCGGCGTCAGCTCGGCATCGCGCTCTAGCTCGTCCTCGACGCTCCTGCCCTTGCGCCGGCCTATGCGGTGGAACGGCGAAACGCGCGCTTTCCCGTTCAACAGGGCCGTGCGCATAGATGTCCTGACCGCCTCGATCGCCCGCTCCAATTCTACGCTGCGGCGTTGTCCTTCGATCTCGCGCTCCGCATGCTCCAGCGTCGAACGCGGCGTGTGGAGCTGTGCCCCGCTGACGACCAGCGCATCGAGAACGCCGGCGTCATCGAGCGCGTGAAGGACGGTCGAGTCGAGAATGAGCGGTTTGTCGAGATCGACCAAAGGCGCATCCGGCCATTCGCCACCCAACCCTCGCATCGCCGCGCCGGCGCGCGTCAGTTCCTCGCCAGTGATCTCGCCCGAGGCCGCCAGCGCGGCAACGATGGCGTCGCCGCCAACAAGCCGCTCGGTGAAGGGGGAAGGGTCGCGGACCTGCTCGTTGAACGAGCCCGGTTCAAAGAGGGGCAAGCTGTGGAAAACCAGGCCGTCCAGCTGCTCAGCCCGCTCGAATAAGGGAATGAAATCGTCTTCGCTCTCGCCTTCGTCGAAGGTCGCGACGCTACCCTGGTCGATCAGCGCCTTGATGCGCGCCGCCTGCATGACCCGCGATGGTTGCGTACGCCGTGCGCGTTCGAGATCGTTAAACAGCAGGGGGAGCGTTCCGGGCGCGATGACGATTTGGTCAAAGGCCTCGAGTGTCGCCGGGAGCAAGCCGCATAGCTGCAGGAGGAGCAGCGCGCCGGGATCGAATGCAACCTTTTCGGCGCCGGTCAGGTCAGCGGCAATGCGATTTCCCGCGATCATCGGCAGGCACATGCGCGCCATTGCGTCACGCTGTCCGACATTGCCCGCAAGCCGGCCGAGGACGAGTTCGCTGAGCGTCGTTCCCAGCGGCCGCGTCGCCATGCCCAGGGGAATCTGGCCGGTCATGATCATCCGGTCGAGATCGGCCGAACGGCGGCGATCCTCATCGCGCATGCGAACGAGGTCGCGCAGCTTGCCGGGGCGAAGCGGACCCGATTCTCCCGAGAGCGCGATTGCGCGGTTGAGCCAATCGCTTGCCTCGCCATCCCAGTCGCGTCCGCGCCTGACGGCAAGTTGATAGGAATGGAGTAAGATCTCGGGATCTTCGGGTGCCTTGGCGACCGCGGCCCGTGCGAGCTCGTCGGCCAGATCGTCATTGGCGGCATGTGCGAGATTTGCCGACTGGATCAACTGCTCGGCGTCGCGCTGGTCGCGCCGCTCAAGATCCTGCCGGATCAGTGGCCCTAGGCGGTTCCAGTCGCCGGCTTCGAGTGCAAGGTTGATTTCGAGCTGCCGGAGATGTGCGCGATCCGGATCGGCAAGGCGTAGCGGCTCGAGAATGCGAAGCGCCTCGTCGAGCGCACCGGCCCGGTAACGTGACCAGGCGATATGCTCGCGCAGGCGCGGCACCGAATCGACCAGCAGCCCGAGTTCGGAAAGAAACGCATCGAGTTCGCGGTCGCGCCCGGCATCGAAATAGGCGTTGCAGGCGAGTATCGCGTCATCGGTGCGATGCCGTAGCCGCCACAAATCGGCGGCATAGTCCCCTGTCCGTGTGTCGCGTGCCTCCGCTAGCGCCTGAACCAAGAAGTTCAGGTCCGCCTCTGAACCCGACTGCTCGAACGCGGCAAGTCGGAGGGTGACGGGATTTCCGCCCTGCTGCTCGGCGATGATCGCGCGGAGCCGCGTGACTATCTTGTCGCCAAGACGGGTTTCGGCGGCGGCAAGCCGGGCGCTCGCCTCCTCGACCCTTCCCTTTCGCGCAAGTACTTCGACTTCGAGACCAAAGGCGAGTTCGACCGGGGCGGTCTCGCCCAGACGGTCGCGATGATCGGCAATGAAGGCGAGCAGCACATCCTCGTCCTTCCGGCGCATGGCGAGGTCGAAGGCGGAAGTCAGCTGAGCGTCCGTCCAGCCGGTGAGCAGCCGGATTTTCTCGAGATGATCGCGCAGAGGGCGATCATCGAATGCGATATCAAATGCGGAGGCCAGCCAGAGATAGCGCGTCGCGCTTTCCGGGTCGCCCAGCCGTTCGCGCAGGATCTCGGTGGCTCTATTCGCCACCGCCGGGTTGGCCGACCCCAATTCCAGATAGAGCCGGTTGCCCTCAACGGTTTCGGCGAAGTTCGGCTCTTCGAGGGCGGTGAGCACCTGTTCCAGGCGCGTGAGGTCGCGTAGCGCGGCGGTGCGCAGCCGCGCGCCCTCCTCATCGTCGCGCAGGACGCTCGGATGCGCAAAGCCGACGGGATTGTCGAGCATGCCACCTCGATGCGCAGGAGGGGTGAGCAGTGCAATTTCCAGGCGGGCGCGGACGAACAGGAGAATGGGGTTCTCCTCGATTTGCGCGTCGCTCGCCTGCGCGAAGATCGCTTCGGCTTGTGTCCAGTCCCCTTCTTCCGCCGTCCAGGTGCCCACGGCGCTGAGCATAAAACCCGTCAGGTTTTCTACCCTGACAAATTGTGCTCTGAACTGGAGCGCGGCGGCGCGTCCGTCGCGCTGTTCCATGGCTTCTACGGTCAGGCTCTGCGACAAGGCGTCGTCGCGTCCGGCCAGAAGCGCAATCGCGGTGTCTTCCTCACCGCGGCGGATTGCTAGCCGTGCGCGATCGGCAACGAGATCGCCTGCACCGATGTCGACGGACGCCTGGAGCCAGGCCTCGGCTTCGTCCGTGCGGCCTTCCCGGCCAAGAATCAGCGCCGCCATCCGGAATGCGGCGATACGCGTGTCGGCCGGGGCACGGCGCAACCAGCCATCTCTGGCCTTCTGCGCCAAATTCTCGACGCGGTCGGGCCGATCGGGATCGACAACCGCGCGCAGCCGCAGTTCGCGTTTCACGCCGCGTGTCAGATAGTCGTTCGCAACTTCCGGCGGCAATTCATCGCTGTCCGCACTTCCCTGCGGTTCGAGCCGACCGATCGTGTCGCGAACATCCATCATGAGATCGCGGAGTTCATCGCCTCGGGCATTGACGACTTGGAGGACGACACGACCTTCTGTGGAAAGCTGGGCATCGATCGTCAGGACCAGGAACGCGACCGCGATGTCGAACAGCGCACCGCCGAAGCCGGCATCGTCTCCGCTCGATTGCGCATAGGATTGCCCGGCGTCGCTTCGATGCTGGTCGATCGGGCGGCCCATTATCACATCGGCTGCCGCTGCCTTGATCATGGCGCGGGCGGCATCGATGCGCAGCCACTCGCGGACTTCGTCATTATCGAAAAGATCCGAGCGATCACTCAACCGGCTCTTGAGAACCTGCACGAACCATCCGCTGAGCCTCGCGACATCCCCGGTGAGGGTATTCAGCGCTTCCTCAAACTCCCGCTCCACGGTCGCGGGATCGAGATCTGCACCCGCAGACGCCCCCCGCCGCCGCCACTGGGCGCGCGCTGCGCCGAGCGCAGGCTTGGCGGCTGCGAGCAAGGCCTTTCCTGTAGATACGGGGTCAATTGGCAATCGCGAGATTCCAGATTCTCAGATTATTCCATATAGTCACAATCGCTCAGACAGACAGCTTTGCAGTCATTGGACAGGTTCAGCCACTCTCCCAATCGTTCCACTGCGCAGGTCGGTATACCGGTGACGATCGTTTGCCGAGAGGCACGCTGCGGTGGGAGGCTTACCAAACGGCGGCTTTCGGGGTTCGCGCTGTGGAGCTGACTGGCCGGTGTGGGGCGCATACCGGTCGCAAGCTGCGTCATGTCGGACCAAAAAATCGCACACGCTGTGGTAGGAAAATTGGTGGGTAAGCAGTGCCCGTCACTGAAGCTGTGCATTTATTATAAGAATTTATACGGAAATTTCAACTTCCTCCCGCGCCGCTAGACAGCGCAAGGCAGGCGTCATCCGTAGTGTGGATCCCAGATTTGTATGAAGGCGATCGCGCATCGCGAGCGACGAAGGGAACTCAAATCGTCAGAAATGGGCTCAAAGGCGGTCTCGTCGCACGCGAGAGCGGATAGCCGACGCGATGTGGGAGCGGATGAGGGACCGGTTTTCGTTCAATCTAACCAAGTTATTGAGAAGAAACAGAATTTTTCAGTTGGCTGGATGCCCCGTGAGGATTCGAACCTCAATAGGCGGTATCAGAAACCGCAGTCTTACCATTAGACGACGGGGCATCAGCGGAGGCGCGCTCTACGGTGGCGGGCCGCGCGAGTCAAGCTGGCTGCGCTGAGCTGTGCCGCGCTTGCGCGCGCGCTCGTGTCACAAGCGCGTGTAAAGTCCGTCGCTTGCCGCCCATCGGGGCATCAGCTAGGATCATCCCCAAGCACCGAACGACGCGCCCATCCGGCGCGACGCGACGGCAGAACAGAATAAGCGAGTAACACGGCATGGGGGACGCTCCCGATATGCCGTACCGGCAGGCGAGACCTGCCCGTTCGGCGCCGGTCCACGGCAACGCCTATCCCAGAACCAAGGGGGGCGCACGGCCACGCGAGCCGCGGCATTTCGCCGCGCTCGATCTTGGCACCAACAATTGTCGTTTGCTGATCGCGCGGCCGCAGGGCGACGGCTTCGCCGTGGTCGACGCCTTTTCGCGAATCGTCCGCCTGGGCGAGGGGCTGGCCAGTTCGGGGCGGCTGAGCGATGCGGCGATCGATCGCACCATCGCCGCGCTCAAAATCTGTGCCGAAAAATTGAAGCGCCGCAACGTCACGCTCTCGCGCGCGGTCGCGACCGAGGCGTGCCGCCGCGCGAGCAACGGTGCCGATTTCATCGCCCGCGCCTATGCCGAAACCGGCATCTTGCTCGACATCATCTCCGCCGAGGAGGAAGCGCGCCTCGCCGTACTCGGCTGCCATACGTTGATAGAGCCGGGCGACGGCCCTGCGTTGGTGTTCGATATCGGCGGTGGATCGACCGAATTGGTGCTGGTCGACACGCGCCCCGATATGCCGGTGGTGCTCGACTGGCACAGTGCACCGTGGGGGGTGGTGTCACTCACCGAAAGCGCTGGCCACGGTCCGCCCGGGCGCGACGGCGGTGTCGCGGGGCGCGCTGCCAGCTATGCGCGAATGCGCGACCTGGTTTCGGAAAGCATGGCGGCCTTCGCCGCGCGCTTGCCGCGTGACGTCGAAGTGCCGCGTCTGCTCGGCACCTCGGGCACTGTCACCACGCTCGCCAGCGTGCATCTCGGCCTGACGCATTATGATCGCGCGCAGGTCGACGGGCTGATCGTCCCCGCACCGGCACTGCGCAAGATCAGTACGGATCTTGCCGCAATGGACCTGCGCGAGCGTGCCACGCTGCCCTGCATCGGCACCGAACGTGCCGATCTGGTCGTCGCTGGCTGCGCGATTTTGGAGACGATCATGGATTTGTGGCCGGCCGAACGCGTAGGGATCGCCGATCGTGGCATTCGCGAAGGCATCTTGCGGCGACTGATGGGAAATGGGTCATGAGCAGGGATGGGGGCGGGCTCAGGGTCCGCGTTAAGACGGCGCGGAAACGCAGCGCGCAATCCACGCGCTGGCTCGATCGCCAGTTGAACGATCCGTACGTCAAGCGCGCCAAGGCCGATGGCTATCGCAGCCGCGCCGCCTATAAACTGATCGAACTCGACGAACGCTTCGCCTTTCTGAAGGGCAAGCGCCGTGTGGTCGATCTCGGCATTGCGCCGGGCGGCTGGGCGCAGGTGGTACGGCGGCTGGTGCCCAAGGCGGCGGTGGTCGGGATCGATCTGCTGCCGGTCGACGGAATCGAGGGCGTGACGATCCTGCAGCTCGATTTCATGGCCGATGTCGCGCCCGAACGCCTGACCGCCGCGCTCGATGGTCCGCCCGATCTGGTGCTGTCGGACATGGCCGCCAACACTGTCGGCCATCCGCAAACCGATGCGCTGCGCACGATGGGGCTGGTCGAGGCGGCGCTGGAATTCGCGATCGATGTGCTGGCACCGGGCGGGGCGTTCGTCGGCAAGGTATTCGCAGGCGGCGCCGATACGGCGCTGGTCGCGGAATTGAAGCGCAACTTCACGACGGTGAAGCACGCCAAGCCGCCCGCGTCGCGGAAAGCATCGAGCGAATGGTATGTGGTGGCGCAGGGGTTTAAGGGGCGAGGCGCTGAAAGAGCGTAGCTCTTTCAGCTATCCAGCCGAGCCCCGGACGGCGGGCAAAGCCCGACCGACGGCGCGGCTTCGCCGCGACGCCCACTTGATTTGAAAGCGCAGACCAACGCTGTAAACTTCACCATAGCGACGTCGCCCTCCGGTGTGGGGCCGGCGTAGGATGAGGTGGTACTATGCAGGCGTTCCTGAAGGCGACCTTGGCGGCGCTTTTTATCTGCCTTGCTGCGCCGCCCTGCGCGGCCACCGCTCGCCCGACCCCAGACGCCGCAGCGCCGATCGCGCTGGACATCGCGGTGCAGCGGGATGAGACCGTCGTAGTCACCTATCGGGCGAAAGCACCGATCAAGGCGCTCCATTTCGCGCAGGCCTTGGGCGGGTATCGACCGGAGGATTGGCACCCGCAATCGGCTGGCTTCCGCTGGACGCAGGAGGGCCCCGGCGAGCGGATCGAGCGAGTCGATGGGGGCACGTTTCGGTCGGTTCGCTTCACCCTTCCCGTGCGATACCGCGCTTTGCCGAAAAGCTACGCGCCCTTCTCGCCGTTTAGCGACGGGAGCTTCCTGATTCATTCGGGCCAGTTCCATGCGTGCCTGCGCGCGCCGTGCGAGGGCACCGGCGCGATGCCCATGCGCATTGCCGCAGCCGGCAAGACGATCGGCGTCGAAGGGCGGCGCGGTCCTGATCAGACCCGCTTTGTCAGCCGCGACGAAGGCACGAGCATCTTTGTCGGCACGCTGAAACCGGAAGCTGCGGATGGCTTTATCGCCGTCATCGATCCCGGGCTCCCGCCGACCGCGCGCGAGCATCTGCGCGGGTCGCTTCCCCGCGCGATGGATACGTTCGCACGCTTTTATGGTCCGCTGTCCTTCCGCCCCGAACTCTATGTCTCAATCGACGCCCGCGTCCGCGCGGATGGCCATGTCTCGAATCAGGGCGGAACGCTGCCGGGCCAGATCTTCATGCATTTCGACGGCGAAAATGCGCGTGAGCGCGTGACCGCGGAGCAACCGTTCTGGCTTGACTGGTTCTTCGCGCATGAGGCGGCGCATCTTTTCCAGCAGGACAGGATCGGCAAGCTCGCGAGCGACGAAACCGCCGCATGGATTCACGAAGGCGGTGCGGATGCGATGGCCGCGCTCGCCTTGGCACGGCGCGGGAAGGAGGACCGCGCGTACGTCGCAAGCCGGGTGCGCAGTGCCGAGACCGCTTGTGTGAAAGGGCTGACCAAGGCCCCGCTCGATCGCGCCACGGCCGATGGCAATTTCGATCTGCACTATCAGTGCGGATTGCTGATCTGGCTGGCGCTGGATGAGTCGCTACGCACTGCGAATGCCGATGGGCTGCACGCCGTCAACAAGACGCTGTTCGCGCGCGTCAAGGCAGGCGCGCCGTGGGATGAGGCGGCCTTTATCGCGGCGGCCCAGAGCAACGGCGTGCCACAACCGCTCCTGCAGCGTATCGCGCGGGTGGTGCATGGCGGCTATGCCGGACCGCAGGACGACGTCGCTGCACTGGGGAACGCGGCGGTTGCGACGGTTTCGCGGGAATAGGCGGGAGCGCCGTGGCAAAGCCACGTCGTCGGCCGGGGCTGTAGCCCCGCCGTCCGGCATTCGGCTGATCCTCGGCTATCGCTTATGCGTTAGCCAAGGGCCTCATGCTCAACCTTCGTAATCTGCACCCAGATTCTGGTTACGCGGCGGAGCAGCAGCGGTCAGACGCAGCGCTTCGGCCGAAGCTGCGAGCGAGCCGACCGCGTCGGCCACGTCTTCATCGTCCAGCTGCACGCGCTGCAGACCGGAAATCACCAATTCCTTCAGCGTCGCGGGATGGACCATTTCCTCGGCGATCTCGCGCAGCGCGACGACCGGGTTCTTGTCGCGGTCGCGATCGAGGGTCAGTTCCGCGCCACCCGAAATCTGCCGCGCGCGCTGCGCAGCGAACAGGACGAGATCGAAACGATTGGGAATCTTGTCGACGCAATCTTCGACGGTGACGCGCGCCATGAACGGCTTCCTTCTTGTGCGACGAATGTCGGAAAGGCGGCTAGCTAATCCGGACGGCACGCAGAGTCAAGAAAATCGGCTTGCACGCGCCGTACCGCGTCGCCA
Source organism: Sphingomonas sp. MMS24-J45 (assembly GCF_044881195.1). Classification (GTDB taxonomy): domain Bacteria; phylum Pseudomonadota; class Alphaproteobacteria; order Sphingomonadales; family Sphingomonadaceae; genus Sphingomonas. The sequence goes on from NZ_CP173255.1 coordinate 1,757,253, forward strand.
GAGCAGGCGGCGATGGCAGAGCCCGCGGCCCAACCGACTTTCGCGATTGCGGGTAATGCACTGACCCTGCTCGATACGGGGCCGCGGCGGCTGGACGCGCTGATCGCGCTGATCGACGGCGCACGGGCAAGCTTGCGGATCATCTATTACATCTACGTCGATGATCGTGCGGGTGCCTTGGTGCGGGCGGCGATGCTCCGTGCGGCGGCGCGTGGCGTGGCGGTGTCGCTGATCGTCGATGGCCTTGGCAGCGAAGTGGCGGAAAGCCACGATTTCTTCGACCCGCTGCGCGACGCCGGGGTGACGGTGTGCCGCTTCGTGCCGCGCTGGGGGCGGCGCTATCTGCTGCGCAACCATCAGAAGCTTGCGCTGGCCGATGGCGAGCAGCCCGATGCGCGCGCGATCATCGGCGGGTTCAACGTGCAGGACAGCTATTTCGGCACGCCCGCCGAGCAGGCGTGGCGCGACTTGGGGCTGCTGATCGAGGGTGCCGCCGCGCACAGCATCACCGGATATTTCGATACGCTGGCACGCTGGGCGGCGCGGGAGAAGCCGCCCCTTCGCGGGCTGCGTCGCGCTTTGCGGAGCTGGAGCGAACCCGAAGGCACGGTCCGCTGGCTGTTCGGCGGGCCGACGCGGCGGCTGTCGCCCTGGGCGCGCGCGCTGAAGGCCGATCTGCAGCGCGCGATGCGAGTCGATCTGATCTCCGCCTATTTCGCGCCCAGCCCGGCGATGCTGCGGCGGCTCGATGCGGCGGGGATGCGCGGGCGGGTACGGATCGTGCTAGCGTCGAAGAACGATCATGGCGCCGCGATCTGGGCGTCGCGCTTCACCTATGCCGGGCTGCTGCGCAAACGCGTCGAGATTTACGAGTATCAGCCGACCAAGCTGCACACCAAGCTCTTCCTGCTCGATGATGTCGTCTATATTGGATCGTCTAATTACGATATTCGGAGCCTGTTCCTGAATCTCGAGATCATGCTGCGAATCGAGGACGCCGCCTTCGCCGCGCATGTCCGCGCCTATGTCGATGGCGAGGTTGCGGAATCCGAACGGATCACTGCCGATCTCTATCGCGCCCGCACCGGTTGGTGGACGCGCACCAAGCAGGCCGCTGCCTTTTTCGTGATGACCGTGCTCGATTACAACATCACGAAGCGGCTCAATTTCGGGTCACGCGGATGAGTGCGCCGGAGGTCACCCCGGCGACGCGCTTCAACCGCACCTTCATCCTGCTGTTCGTCGTGATGCTGACGATCGCGGCGGGGAATACCGCGCTGCAATCGGTACTGCCCGCACTCGGGCGATCGTTGAGGGTGCCGGACAGCGCGGTTGCGGCCGCCTTCTCTGTCTCGGCGCTGCTGTGGGTATTGGCCGCCCCCTTCTGGGCGCACCGCTCGGATCGGCACGGGCGGCGGGCGATGATCCTGCTCGGCATGGGCGGGTTTGCATTGTCGCTTGCGCTTTGCGGGATTTGCCTTGCCGCCGGGATCAACGGCTGGATCGGCGGCACGACCGCGTTTGTCTGCTTCATCGGCGGGCGGCTGATCTATGGCACGTTCGGCGCGGCGGCACCCCCGGCGGTGCAGGCGCTGGTCGCGGGCAGCACGACGCGGGCCGAGCGGACCAAGGCGCTGACGTTGCTCGGCTCGGCCTTCGGTCTCGGTACGATCCTCGGACCCGCGATCGCGCCGTACCTCCTGCTCGGCTCGATCGGACGGATCGAGATCGGGCTGGCGGGACCCGCCTTCATCTTCTCGCTGTTCGGCGTGTGCGTGTGGATCGCGGTACGGCGCATCCTGCCGGGCGACCGCGCGTCCGCGACCGAGGCGAGCGACTATCACGGGGCCGCCAACGCCTATCCCTCGATCGGCGGGCAGAGTTCGGGCGCGAGCATCACCGCGGCGACCGAATCGCATAGCGAAGCCGTCGGCTATACCGACCCGCGCGTGCGCAGCTGGATGATCGCCGGGCTAGTGATGGGCCATGGCCAGGCGATGACCGGCCAGGCGATCGGTTTCCTCGTGATCGACCGTCTCCAGGTCGCGCCCGCGCAAGCGCTGGAGCCGACCGGAATCGTGCTGATGATGGGCGCTGGCGCGGCGTTGCTGGTGCAATGGGGCATCATCCCGAATCTCAATTTGCGCCCGCGCACGATGATGCTGACCGGGCTAATCCTCGCCGCGGCGGGGTGCGCGCTGACGGGCATCGCCACGTCGCTCTATGCCATCGCCTGCGCCTATGCGCTGGCCAGCGTCGGCTTCGGTTTCACGCGGCCGGCCTTTACCGCGGGCGCGTCGCTCGCGGTCGGGCACAATGCGCAAGGGTCGGTCGCGGGAAAGGTCACGTCGATCAACGGCGCCGCCTTCGTGCTCGGCCCGTCGATCGGCGTCGGTCTGTACGAGCTACAGCACTCGCTGCCCTATCTGCTCGCGGGCGCGGCGATGCTTGCGCTGTTCGCCTACGCCCGCTTTGCCCTGCGCGAGCCCTCAGCCATCTCCCTCGCGGGGCCGCAATTGGCCGGGCGAGACGAAGCCGATCGGCTGTAGCGCCGTCGCATCCTGCTTGAGCCGCGCTTTCATCGCCTCATACTCGCGCTCGAGCTCGGGCGTGACCGAGGGGCGTGAGTCGCTCAGCGCTTCCTCGAAATCGACCATCCACACCTCCGCCGCCTTGAGACTGCGGCGCAGCGCGTTGAGACCGGCGCGGCGCACGACATCCTCCAGATCGGCCCCGGTGAAACGATCGGTCCGCCCGGCGATCGCCGACAGATCGACATCGCTGGCGAGCGGCATCTTGCCGGTCTGGATCTTCAGGATGCGCTCGCGCCCCGCCCGATCGGGCACGCCGACATAGATCAGCTCATCGAACCGGCCCGGCCGTAAGAGCGCCGGATCGATCAGATTGGGCCGGTTGGTCGCCCCAATCACCACGACCGACTGCAACTCCTCCAGCCCGTCCATCTCCGCCAGGATCGTGTTGACGACGCGTTCGGTGACTTGCGGCTCGCCCATCCCGCTGCCGCGCGTGGGCACCAGCGAATCGAGTTCGTCGATGAAGATTACGCACGGCGCCACCTGGCGCGCGCGGGCGAACAGCTTGGCGATCTGCTGCTCGCTCTCGCCATACCATTTGCTGAGCAGGTCGGAGGATTTGGTCGCGATAAAGTTTGCCTGTGCCTCACGCGCGACCGCCTTTGCCAGCAGGGTCTTGCCGGTGCCGGGCGGGCCGTAGAGCAGGAAGCCCTTGGCCGGACGGATCCCAAGCCGCCGGAACGCGTCGGGGTCCTTCAGCGGCAGCTCGACGCCTTCCTTCAGTCGGATTTGCGCAGCGTCGAGCCCGCCGACATCATCCCAGCGGACGCGCGGTGCCTCGACCATCACTTCGCGCATCGCGCTCGGCTGGACGCGCTTCAGCGCATCGAGGAAATCCTCACGAGTCACGGCGAGCGTGTCGAGTATCTCGGGCGGAATCGTCCCTTCGGACAAGTTCAGCCGCGGCATCAGCTTGCGCACGGCCTCGATCGCCGCTTCGCGCGCGAGCGCGGCGATATCGGCCCCGACAAAGCCATAGGTCGTGCGCGACAGCTCATCGAGGTCGACCTTGTCGCCAAGCGGCATCCCGCGCGTGTGGATGCCGAGGATTTCCCGCCGACCCCGCTCGTCCGGCACGCCGACGACGATTTCGCGGTCGAACCGGCCGGGCCGCCTGAGCGCCTCGTCGATCGCTTCGGGCCGGTTGGTCGCGGCGATCACCACGACATTGGCGCGCGCCTCCAGCCCATCCATCAGCGTCAACAATTGCGCGACCAGCCGCTTCTCGGCCTCGCCCGACACCTGGCCCCGCTTCGGCGCGATCGAATCGATCTCGTCGATGAACACGATCGAAGGTGCCGCCTTGGCCGCTTCCTCGAACACCTGGCGCAACTTGCCTTCCGATTCGCCGTACGCCGAACCCATGATTTCAGGGCCGTTGATCAGGAAGAACTCCGCCGCCGATTCGTTGGCAACCGCGCGCGCGAGGCGGGTCTTGCCGGTACCCGGCGGCCCGTGCAGCAACACGCCCTTGGGCGGATCGACGCCCAAGCGCTGGAATAGTTCGGGATAGCGCAGCGGCAGCTCGACCATCTCGCGCAACTGGTCGATCGTCGGGCCCATGCCGCCGATATCGTCATAGGTGACGTCGGCGCGGCGCGCTTCCTTCGGCTCCTCATATTCGGGGCGAAGTTCGATCTCGGTCGTCTCGTCGACATGGACCACACCTCTCGGCACGGTCGAAATGACCGCGAGGCGGATTTCCTGCAAGGCATAAGCAGGCGCGCGGAGCATGTTCTGCACCCCCGGCGGCATGTTATCGACACGCTGCTGCCCGGCCGTCGCTACGATATCGCCCTGCGTCAGCGGGCGGCCGAAGAAAGTGCGCTTCAACGCCTGGCTCGACCCCTGCAGGCGCAAATTCTGCTGCGCCGGCGCGAACACGACGCGTGTCGCGGCCTTCGATTCGACCTTGCGCACTTCGACAAAATCGCCTGATCCGACCCCGGCATTGGCGCGCTGCAGGCCGTCGATGCGGATGATCTCCAGCCCCTCATCCTCGGCATAGGGCGCGACGGCGCGCGCAGGCGTCGAGGATTTGCCGATGATCTCAATGACATCGCCCTCGCCAATGCCGAGTGCGGCGAGCATCGCGCGCGGCAGATGCGCCAGGCCACGGCCGCTGTCTTCCGGCCGCGCATTGGCGACCTGCAATTTCCGAATCGGTGCCTCGGCATCTGCCATGTGTGCTACCTTCGCTTGGAACCCGTTACAGAGTGCGCGAGATAGGTAGGCGGTTCCGCGAAAAACAGGGTGGCTCGGCACCCCTTCGGCAAGCGACGGAAAAAGAACAAAAAAAGGGCCGACCCCGGAGGATCGGCCTTGAAAGTTTTAGGAGAGGATGCCTGAAAGGCACCCCCTATGTGCGGCGACTCGGATTATGTTGCAAGTGCGAAAGAACCGATCGCGATTGCACTTTCTGCAATCGGTGCTTCCCATTCGCCGTGGAGAAATGATAGCTTTCGAGCCAACGGTATCTTGGTGCGTCGCACAAAGAAAATTGAGAGGGCCGTAAGGAACAATGCGCAGACTGCCACCGCTCACCGCGATCGAGGCGTTTGTCCAGGTCGCGCGGACCGGATCGATCAAGGCGGCGTCGCAAGAGCTTGCGCTGTCCCCGCCCGCGCTTAGCCGCCGCATTCAGGCGCTTGAGCGCTTCATCGGCCGCCCCCTGTTCGAACGGCGGCATCAGGCGGTGGTGCTCAATGCCGATGGCGAACGGCTGCTTGCGCAGATCGCCCCGGCGCTGGATCAATTGTCCGACGCGGTCGAGGTGATGACGAGCAACACCGACGTGCTGCGTTTGCGGCTCGGCATCCTGCCGCTCTATGCCTCGCAGAAGCTCTTCCCGCGGCTCGGGGAATTGCGCACCAAACATCCCGAACTGCATCTCGATATCGACACCGCCGCGCACCTCCTGTCGCGACTGGGCGAGGGGCTGGACGCGGTGATCGCGCTCGCGCGTGATATCGATCCGGCGCTCTATGCGCGCCGGCTCGATCGCAACCAGGTCTATGTCATCGGCGCGCGCACGCTGATCGAGCGCGACGATCCGGTGGTGCGGCCCGAACAACTCGCCCGGCTGACCGCGCTGGTCCACCGCGACATGCCCGACACGTTCAGCGCGTGGCGTGCCGCGGCGGGGCTGGGCGACCTCGAACCGCTGGCGATCGATCATTTTGATTCCGGACAGTTGATGCTGGAGGCCGCGGCGCAGGGGCTCGGCATCGCCTTCATGCACGAAAGCCATTTCCAGGATGCGCATGACGATCGGCTGGTGCGGCTGTTCGATATCGCGGTCGAGAGCCCGTACAGCTATTGGTTCGCGTGCCGCCCGCGCGCGCTCGCCACGCGCCCGGTCAAGCTGTTCCACGACTGGCTGCTCGCGACCCTTGCCGAGCCGGGCGTTTAGCGCCTGTTTTATGCCGTAATCCCACGCCATTAGCGGAGCCGGGTGGCCCGGGAGGCGGAAGTGGGACGGTGGGGAATCTGGTCACGCGCCGTCGCGCTCGCTGCGCTGTGTCCGCCCGTGGCCTATGCGCAAACCGCGCCAGCGGCCACGGCCTCGCAAGCAGTCTTGGTCTATCCCGCCAGCTTCTTCGCAAGCAGCAATCCCGGCACCGCGCTCGACATGATCCAACGCCTGCCGGGCTTCACGCTCGACATCGGCGATATCGATTCGCGCGGACTTTCGGGCGCGAGCAGCAACGTGCTGATCGACGGCAGCCGACCCTCGTCGAAGAGCGACAATGTCGCTGATATTCTCGGCCGCATCACCGCCGCCAGTGTCGAGCGGATCGAACTGATCCGCGGCGGCGCGCCCGGGATCGACATGCGCGGGCGGGCGCTCGTCGCGAACGTGATCGTCAAGCGCGCGCCCAAGACCGAGCTGGTTGCGGAGGGCAACAGCTACATCTACGACGACGGCGAGATCGGGCCGGTGGGCAAGCTGTCCTACGCGCGGCGCAATGGCGATCGCGTGACCGAGGCATCGTTCTACGCGACCGACGACCGGGGCAACAGCAACACCGGCACGCGCACACGCACCACGTCGTTTGGTTTGCCGCTGCAGAGCGCCGCCTTGGGCTTTCGCGAACGCTTTTCCGACTACAACGCGCGCGCCTCGATCCAGCGACCCTTCATGGGCGGCAAGTTGCAGGCGAATGCGCTGCTCGATTATTTCCACCAGCACGATACCCAGACCACCCGTATCCTCGCCGGGCCGGGCGATGACGAGCGCGTCACCGAAAGCAGCGTCTATCCCAATGGCGAAGTCGGCTTCACCTGGACGCGCGAACGGCCGCGCAGCACGTTCGAACTGACCGGCCTGCAACGCCTCAATCGCAACACCTATCGCGGTCTGTCCGACAGCGCGGGCAGCGATTCGCTCTTCACCAGCCGCGCGACCGGTGGCGAAAGCGTGCTGCGCGCGACCGACAGTTTCCGCCCCGGCGGCGCGTGGAGCTTCGAGGGCGGCGGCGAGGTTGCCTACAATTTCCTCGATAGCCGCACCGCTTATGCCGAGGGCGGCGTCGCGGTCCCGCTGCCCAACGCCGCCGTGCGCGTCAGCGAGCTGCGCGGGGAGGGGTTCGCGCAGGCGATCTGGAAACCGGCGTCCAAGCTGACCGTTGACGGCACGCTGCGTTTCGAAGTGTCGCGGATCAGCCAGACCGGCGATGCGGCCCGTTCGCGCGGATTCTTCTTTCCCAAGCCCAAATTGCTCGTCACCTGGCTGCCGGGCGAGGGGCATCAGCTCCGCTTCAGGCTCGAACAGGAGGTCGATCAGCTCAATTTCGGCGATTTCGCCGCGTCGAGCGATCTTGCGCTCGGCACCATCTCGGGCGGCAATGCCGATCTGCGCCCGTCGCACTCGATCGCGGCGGAGGCAGTGTACGAACGGCGTTTCTGGAAGAAGGGCGTGTTCGAACTGACCGCGCGCCACACCGAATTGTTCGACGTGATCGATTCGATCCCGCTCGCCGACGGGTTCAACGCGACCGGCAATATCGGCCATGCCCGATCGGACGTGATCAAGGCCGCGCTGACGCTGCCGTTCGACCGGCTCGGGCTGAAGGACGGGTTGCTGAAACTGAGCTCGGCCTATCGCGACTCGCGCGTGATCGATCCGCTCACGGGGCAACCACGGCGGCTATCCTATCAGCAGGCGTTCGAATGCCATGTCGGCTTCACGCAGGATGTGAAAGGCGGCCGCTTCCAGTTCGGTTTCGACCACGGCTGCGAAGTCGCTCGCGTCAACAGCTACCGTATCGATGAAGTGCGCACCGGGCGCGCTCCGCCGTTCGCTTCGGTTTACGGCCAGTGGAAGCCGAAATCGGACCTCACGCTGCGGCTCGATCTCGGCAATCTCGTCAACGGCAGCAGCGCGACGTTGCGCGATGTCTATGCCGGGCCACGCGACGTGGCACCGCTGCTCTTCCGCGAAGAACGCGCCACGCGGCGCGGGCGCTATGCATACCTGCAGGTGCGCAAGGTTTTGTAACGCCACCCCGTCACCGTTCGCCCTGAGCCTGTCGAAGGGTAGTGTGCCACAGGCGAGCGGTGCACTTGTGGCACCGGCCCTTGGACAAGCTCAGGGCGAACGGAGCGACGGCAAGGTGCCGTTTACGCAGCGCTCGCCTTCAAAATCTTGCCGGGGTTACGCGGCGGCTCGCCCTTGGGCAGCGCGTCGACATGTTCCATGCCCGACGTCACCTCGCCCCACACGGTATATTGCCCGTCGAGGAAGCGGGCGTCGTCGAAGCAGATGAAGAACTGGCTGTTGGCCGAATTCGGGCTCTGCGCGCGCGCCATCGAGCAAACGCCGCGGACGTGCGGCTCCTTGGAGAATTCCTGCTCCAGATTGGGCTTGTCCGAACCGTGCATCCCGGTGCCGGTCGGATCGCCGCCCTGCGCCATGAAGCCCGGGATCACGCGATGGAACACGACGCCGTCGTAAAAGCCGTCATTGGCCAGTTCGGTGATGCGCGCGACGTGATTCGGCGCGAGGTCGGGGCGCAGCTTGATGACGACATCGCCGCCGCTATCGAGGGAGAGGGTCAGGGTTTCGGGAAGATCGGCCATCGTGGCACTCCTGGGAAAAGGGGATGTGCTGCCCTAGCGAGGCGGCGGGCGGCTGGCAAATCGGGTCGTTGGCTTATGCCGCGGCACGGGCTAGACCGCCCGACGAACCGGGCAAGGAGGTCCATCATGAGCGAGGCCGAACTTCCGGAAACCGAGGTCGAGACCAACCAGCTGGATGAGGACGACCGGCTGAAGCCCGAATTCGTCCGCGCCGTGCTCGATGCGGTGTATGACGGCGTGCCCGAGAGCGCGCGCGCTTTGGTCGAACCGCTGCATCCGGCCGACATCGCCGATCTGTTCGAACTGCTGCCCGCCGAGGCCCGCACCGAACTCGCCAAGTCGATTACCGATCTGCTCGACGGCGACGTGTTCGCCGAAATGAACGATTACGTCCGCGAGGATCTGATCGATTCGCTCTCCGCCAGCGAAGTCGCCGACATCGCCTCCGAACTCGATACCGACGATGCCGTCGCGATCATCGAGGACATGGACGCGGCCGATCAGCGCGAGGTACTCCGCGCGCTGGACCCGGATGATCGCGCCGCGATCGAGGAAGCACTGTCCTATCCCGAGGAATCGGCCGGCCGCTTGATGCAGCGCGAGCTGATCGCGGTGCCCGAACATTGGTCGGTCGGCGACGTGCTCGATTATCTGCGCAGCCATGACGAACTGACCACCGATTTCTGGGAAATCTTCGTGGTCGATCCGGCGCACAAGCCAGTCGGCACGGTCGCCTTGTCGTGGGTGCTGCGTACGCCGCGCGGCATCGCCATTGCCGATGTCATGCAGCGCGAACAGACGCTGATCCCGGTCGATATGGATCAGGAAGAGGTCGCGCTGCGCTTCCAGAAATATGCGCTGATTTCCGCCGCGGTGGTCGATGCGAATGGCCGGCTGGTCGGCATGATCACCGTCGACGACATCGTCCACATCATCTCCGAGGAAGCCGGCGAGGACATCCTGAAGCTCTCGGGCGCGGGCGAAGGCGACATTAACGAACCGATTCGGCTGACCGTGCGCACGCGCATCACCTGGCTGGTGGTCAATCTCGGTACGGCGATGCTCGCGGCGTCTGTGGTCGGCGCGTTCCAGGGCGAAATCGCGCGCTTCGCGCTGCTGGCGGTGCTGATGCCGATCGTCTCCGGCATGGGTGGCAATGCCGGGACGCAAACGCTCGCCGTGGTCGTGCGCGCGCTGGCCACCAATCAGCTGACCAGTTCGAATACGCAGCGCATGATCGTGCGTGAACTGACCATCGCCGCCGCCAACGGGTCGATGCTGGGCGTGCTGATCGGCTTCGGCACCTGGCTGTTTTTCGGCAATACCGATTTGGCGATCGTGATCGCGATGGCGATGGTGATCAATAATCTGATCGCTGGCCTGTCGGGCGTGCTGATCCCGGTGACGCTCGATCGGCTCGATATCGATCCGGCGGTATCGTCGGCGGTGTTCGTGACGATGATGACCGACGTGATGGGCTTTTTCTCGTTCCTGGGGCTCGCGACGCTATTCGGGCTTGGCGGGTAGCGCGGCCGCCCCCATGTGGCGGCCATGCCGCTTCATCTGACCAAGGTCGCGTTCGGCGCGGCCAGCCTCGATCACCTCGCCGAACGGTTGCGACAGCGTGGGGCGGAGGGGCCGGTGTTCCTCACCACGCGCTATATGCCCAAGCGCCACGAGGAAATCATCGGCGGCGGCTCGCTCTACTGGATCATCAAGCACACGCTCGTCGCGCGTTCCCCGATCCTGCACTTTGGCGAGGCCGAGGGCGGGCGCGTGGCGATTCATATCGACCCGGCACTGGTGCTGACCGAAGGACGCCCGAAGCGCGCGCATCAGGGCTGGCGCTATCTTGAGGCAGCCGATGCGCCGGTCGATCTCGGCGATGGCGTGTTCACGGGCGATGCGATGCCCGCTGCGCTGATCGGCAAGCTCGCCGCGCTCGGGCTTATTTGACCGGCGGGGTGTTAGTCGGCGGGGCCGCGATCTCGCCGCAACTGATCGGCCCGCCCGCTGCCGCCTTCACGCGGCACGCCGGCTTGCCGTAGATCGTCACCGCGCCGATCCCGGTGCTGATCGCATCGGCCGTGTAACGCGCGCCCGCCGCAATCGCGCCCGCGCCGTCGAGCCGCACCGTCACATCGTCGCCGCGCAGCGCGCCCGCATCGATCGTACTCGCGCCGCTCGCGATCAGCCGCACGCGCGCGCCGCGCCCGCCGAGCGTCATCCGTCCGGATCCGAGCACGGTCGCATTCACCTGGTCGGCATCAAGCGCACCGATCGTGAGTCCGCCGCTGCCGGTGACTTGCAGGTCGATTCGCTGGCCGCGCAGCGGGCCGTCGACCGTCACGCGCCCACCGCCGATCACCGCCGCGCCGCGCAGCGACAGCGTGCCGAGATAGACGATCGGCGTGCCCGGCTTGCCGACGACCGGCACTTCGTCCCACCCCTTCGGCCCGGCCGTGACGATCAGCGTCGTTCCCTCGACGCGCACCGCAACGCCATCGGCGGCGCGAACCGTCCCCTCGATCCGGGCCGAAGGCGCAGTCCGTGTCGTGACGCGCACGTCGAACGGCCCCTCGACGCGGAGCCGGTCGAAACTGGTGACGACGATGCTGCGCTCCGCCGCAGCCGCCGGGGCGGCACACAGCATGGCAATCGGCAGTAAGGCGAAGCGCAAATGGGTCATGCCCGCAGGCATCCACCCGATCGCAGCATCAGGCAAGCGTCACTTGCCGCATTTCACCTCGCCCGATCCCATCTTGCTGATCGAACATGTCGCACCCTTGCCCAGGTCGACGTCGCCCGATCCCATCATCGATACGCTGGCCTGGCCGTTCACCTCGGCGCGGACGCTGCCCGATCCGAGCACGTTGACGGCAGCACCTGCCGCCTTCACGTTTGCCGCATTCACGTCGCCCGACCCGGCGACGTCGACACTTAGCCGGTCCGCGCTGCCCTTCAGCGTGATGTCGCCCGACCCTGCGATCGACACTTTCGCCTCGCGCACCGCCAGCATCGCCACGGTCAGGTTGCCGGAACCAGCGGCATCGATCGTGAAGCGCTGCCCCTCGACTCGGTCGACCGTCATGTTACCCGATCCGGCGACCGTCGCGCCGACGATGCGCGGCATGGTGACATAGACCTTGATGTTGTCGCTGCTGCCCCAGCTGAATCCATTGCGGTTGTGGCGCCCGATCCGCAGCGTATCGCCGACGCGCTCGATCTTCACCTTGTCGAGCTCCTTGCTCGGCCCCTCGGCGCGGACCGAAAATCCGGTGCCGACGCGGACATCGACATCGTCCGATCCGCGCAGCGCCAGGGCCGAGAAATCGCTCACCGCATAGGTCCGCGTCGTGCCGCTGCCCGATCCGGGCACGCCCGGCCCCGACGTATCGGCCCCCGCTGAACATGCCGCCAGCGGCACGAGAATGAGAAGCGGCAATGCGTTCATGCGGACCTCCTGTGTGTTGCTGTTACAATACACCAAATGGTGTTTGGTGCAAGCGCCTTTGGCTTGCGCTAGGCGACCCCCTGCGCGATGAACCACAGGAACAGTGCCGAGGCCGCGATCATCACGGCGGTCGCCGCCCAGCCGAAGACGAGCTGCCCGCGCGACACCGTCAGCCGTCCCATCGCGCGCGGATTGCGCACGATCAGCATCATCACCACCATCAATGGCCCGGCCAGCACGCCATTGACCACCGCCGCCCAATACAGTGCGCGCGCCGGATCGATGCCCACGCCCTCCAGCGCAGCACCGGCCAGCGTTGTCGCTGCGATCGTGCCGTAGAACAGCCGTGCCGACAGCGGTTTTGCATCCAGGCTGCCGGCCACGCCGACCATTTCGGTCACCGCATAGGCCGCCGATCCGGCCAGCACCGGCACCGCCAGCAAGCCCGTGCCGATCACGCCTGCCGCGAACATCACGAAGGCGAAGTGTCCGGCGATCGGGCGCAACGCTTCCGCCGCCTGCGACGATGTCGTGATGTCGCGCACGCCGCTGGCGTGCAGCGTCGCGGCCGTCGCGAACACGATCGCCAGCGAAATCAGCGTGCTGAACGCCATGCCGGTCAGCGTGTCGATGCGGATGCGCTTGAGTTCCGGCCCCGCGCTCTTCGCGGTCAGGCACAGCGGCTTGGCGTGGTGGCGGTGTTGCTCCTCGATCTCCTGCCCGGCCTGCCAGAAGAAGAGATAGGGGCTGATCGTCGTCCCCAGAATCGCGACGAACGCGGTGGCATAGGCCAGGTTGAACTGCAGTTCCGGCACGACGAGCGAGCGCAGCGCGTGTCCCCAGGGGACATGCGCCACCATCACCACCGCGAAATAGGTGAACAGCGACAGCGTCGTCCATTTCAGGATCGCCGCATAGCGGGCGTAGCTAAGGCCCACTTCCAGTACGATGCACAGGATGCCGAACAACAGGGTATAAAGTGCCCCATTGCCGCCGATCAGCAGCACCAGCGCCGCGCCCATCGCGCTCAGATCCGCGCCCAGATTGATGACGTTCGCTACCAGCAACAGCGAAACCATCGCCCACAGGATCGGCCGCGGATAATGTCGCCGCAAATTGCGTGCGATGCCGGCCCCCGTGACCCGGCCGATCTCGGCGGCAATCTGCTGGATCGCGACCATCAGCGGGAAGCTGAGCACGAACGTCCAGGCCAGACCATAGCCGAACGCCGCGCCGACCTGGCTGTGCGTGCCAATGCCGCTCGGGTCGTCATCCGCCGCACCGGTGATGAGGCCAGGCCCCAGCGTCTTCAGAAAGGCACGAAATCCGCGGGCGGCCTCGGGATCGGTTTCGACGGGGTCTGCCATGCGGTAATCGTCGCACGCGCGGTGCGATCCCGCCACAACGAAAAGGGGCGACTGTCGCCAGCCGCCCCTCCTCAAATTGCTAAAGCATCTGCCCGATCAGGCGGCTGCCTTGTCCTTGTTGTGGATCGCCGCGGCCTTGCGCAGGATCTCGAGGATCTTTTCCTGCGCGGTCGGCTCGTCGACCTGCTCCATCGCGGCGAGTTCGCGTGCGAGGCGGCTGGTTGCGCCTTCGAAGATCTGCCGCTCGGAATAGCTCTGCTCGGGCTGGTCGTCGGCACGGAACAGGTCGCGGACCACTTCGGCGATCGACACCAGGTCGCCCGAATTGATCTTCGCTTCATATTCCTGGGCGCGGCGCGACCACATCGTGCGCTTCACGCGCGGCTTGCCGGTCAGCGTTTCGAGCGCCTCGCGCAGCGTCTTGTCGCTGGAAAGCTTGCGCATCCCGACGCTCTCGGCCTTGTTGGTGGGCACGCGCAGCGTCATGCGCTCTTTTTCGAACCGCAGAACATAAAGCTCGAGTTGCATCCCGGCGATTTCCTGCTTTTGCAGTTCGATCACACGGCCAACGCCGTGCTTGGGGTAAACGACATAATCGCCGACGTCGAAGGACAGCGCCTTGGCAGCCATTCCGTAAGACCTTTCTGTGGACCGGATATACCGGGAGCAACGCACCAGCGGCAGCAAGGCTGCATCGGCGCGCGCGAGGGTGTGGGTTGTGTACGTCTCCGTGATCGAAAGGCGCACGCGATGCGCCTCCGTCCGAGCCTGTTTAACACAGTCGTAATAAAATTACCAGCCTAACAGCGGCCAATGCGCGGCGTTAACGCTGAAATGCGTCTGGAGTGTTGCTGGGTTGTGGCCCGAAACGGGATTTTTTGGAGGTAGCGGGCCGTCGGCAAAGCCGTCGGCCGGGTTCGGCTCGGGCCGACCCGCCGTCCGCGAGCGACGCTGCGGCGTTGCCGCACCGGCGCGGGCGTGGCCGCGCCTGCGTCGCTCAGTCCCCCTTGCCGGGCTCTGGCGAGAAATACTTGTCGTACTTGCCCTCGACGCCCTTGAACGCGTCGGCATCGGGCGGGGTCTGGTTGGCGTTGCGCGTCACATTGGGCCATTGTGCGGAGAAGGTCGTGTTGAGCTCCAGCCACTGCTCCAGCCCGGATTCGGTATCGGGCAGAATCGCCTCGGCCGGGCATTCCGGCTCGCACACGCCGCAATCGATGCACTCGCTGGGATTGATCACCAGCATGTTCTCGCCTTCATAGAAGCAGTCGACCGGGCACACCTCGACGCAGTCCATGTACTTGCACTTGATGCACGCGTCGGTGACGACGTAGGTCATTGAAACACTCCCGGAGCAACGAACCGGATGCTGCTATGCGCGAGCGCTGGCGGCGTCAACGCTTGGCGCGGGTGTCCGCGCATTTTCGATGAGGTCGTGGTAACAGGCCCGCGCCTCCTCGCTGGGGCCGCGCCGCACCGGCAGCGCAACGATTCGCAACGCGCGGACCAGCCCACCGGGCGTCGCAAACGCGATCACACAGCCGATCCGCACCGGTGTCGCCGCCTTGTTCACCGCGCGCCCGTCCACCCGCACATGCCCGCTTTCCGCCATTGCCTGGGCTTGCCCGCGCGTCTTGACGATCCGCGCGAAGCACAGGAACCGGTCGAGCCGGATCGTATCGCCCGCGCTAGAGGCCAAGCGGTGCCGTCAGCGCCGCCAGCGCGGCAAAGGCATTGTCCTTGGGCGGCGGCGCGACCGGGGCCGGTGGCCGCCCGCGCCATGTCCAGCGCGGCGTTTCGTCGGGACTCGCGGCAGGGCGGAAGCCGAAGCCCGACATCAGCCGCTCCAGCGTCGGCCGCGTCAGCCCCATCGACAGCGCCAGCGCAGGATCGAGCACGAACGGCTTGCGACCACTCGACCCCCGCGCATCATGTGCCGCGCGGGCGATCCGCTCGATCAGATCGACCCGCATCGCCTGCCCGCCGACCGGGCGATAGCCATGCGCGAGCGTCGCCCCGGGCGCACCGCGCTCCAGCACCGTCGCGCTCGCCTGCGCGCCAGCCGTCACCACGCCGCCCGTCCGCGCCGCCAGCAAGGCGCGCCGCCACCACGCAGGCCCCGGTTTCAAGACGCGCGGGTCGAACAGGTCGAGCGCACCGATCGTCACGCCCGCGCCGCGAAAGGCTTTGCGCGCCACTGGATCGAGCCCATCAACCGCCACCGCAATCTCAGATCGCCCGACCAGCCCCCCTTGCGCGACCAGGGCCGCTGCAATCGCGCGCGATGCGGGCAGGGCGGCGGGATCGCGCTGGACCGAATCGAGCACGACCAGCCCCGGCAACGCACGCTTGAGCTGCGCCGCCAGCCAGTCGCGCAACCGCGTCTCGATTCGCGCGCGCAACTCGACGCTCAGGCAGTCGAGCGCGCGGTCGAGCAGCACGCGCGGGCGCATCAGGCTCGGCCCTGGCCCGAGCGTCGCGACCGCGAGGTCCTTCCACAGCAGCGTCGGCACCCCGCCCGGCTCGGCCGCCAGCGCGAGATCGGCGTCGCCCGCTTCGGCCAGCGCTACCCCGCGCCGCGCGCGTTCGTCACCCAGTCGCCGCTCGGCCGCCGCGAGCAACAGCCGCTTGTCCGCCGCGCGCGCATCGCCTGCGACGATGAAGCGAAACCCGTCGAGCCGCCCGATCGCATGATCCTCGACCAGCACGTCCCCTTCCGGGCCGATCACTACCGGCAGCGCGCGCGGGTCCGCGCCGATCTGCCGCATCAACAACGTTGTGCGCTTGTCGACGAAACGCTGGGTCAGGCTGGCGTGGAGCGCGTCGGACAGCCGCTCCTCGACCGCGCTGGCACGTGCCGCCCAATGCGCCGGGTCGGCCAGCCAATCGGCGCGATTGGCGATGTACGCCCAGCTCCGCGCCGCCGCGATTCGCCCGGCAAGCGTCTCGACATCGCCCGCCACCGTATCGAGCCGGGCAATTTCCGCAGCGAACCAGTCGTGCGGGATATGGCCCTTGCCTTCGCTCAAATAGCGGAACACCCGCTCGACGAAGCGCGTATGCGGATCGACGCCGACCTTGCGGAAATCGGGCAGCCCGCACGCCGCCCACAGCCGCGCGACCATCGCCGGGGAGCGGGCGCGATCGCGCACCCAATCCTCAGCTGCCATGCGCTTCAACACGGCAAGATCGACCGCTTGTGGCGCCGCCCACAACATGCGGTGCGCCGGGCGCGCCTCAAGGCTTTCGACCAGCGCGGCGACGCTGCTGTAATCGGGCTCGCCCTGCCGCCAGTAGAGCTGTTCGAGCGGCGGGAAGCGGTGCTCCTCGATGTTGAGCACCTCCTCCGGCGTGAAGGCGCCCGGCCCTTCCTCGACCAAAGCGCCGAAGGTGCCGTCGCGCTGATGCCGCCCGGCGCGGCCGGCGATCTGCGCCATTTCGGCGACGGTCAGGCGGCGCTGGCGACGGCCGTCGAACTTGTTGAGGCTGGCAAAGGCGACATGCGCCACGTCCATATTGAGCCCCATGCCGATCGCATCGGTGGCGACCAGATAATCGACTTCGCCCGCCTGGAACATCGCAACCTGGGCGTTGCGCGTACGCGGGGACAGCGCGCCCATCACCACCGCCGCACCGCCGCGCAAGCGCCGCAGCATCTCGGCCACGGCATAGACTTCCTCGGCACTGAAGGCGACGATCGCCGAGCGCTTGGGCAGGCGGCTGATCTTCTTCGCCCCGGCATAGGTGAGCGTGGAAAACCGCGGGCGGTTGATGATCTCCACGCCGGGCACCAGTGCCTTGAGCACCGGGCGCAGCGCTTCAGACCCGAGCAACATCGTTTCTTCGCGCCCGCGTGCGCGTAAGATTCGGTCGGTGAAGACGTGGCCGCGCTCCGGGTCTGCGCCCAATTGCGCTTCATCGACCGCGACGAAGGCGAGCTCCTTGTCGAGCGGCATCGATTCGGCGGTGCACAGGAACCAGCGTGCATCGCGCGGCACGATCTTTTCCTCGCCGGTGATCAGCGCGACCCGGTTCGCGCCCTTGATCTTGACCACGCGGTCATAGACTTCGCGGGCGAGCAGCCGCAGCGGAAAGCCGATCATCCCGCTCGAATGGCCGCACATCCGCTCCACCGCCAGATGCGTCTTGCCGGTGTTGGTCGGCCCGAGGACCGCAGTGACCGTCTGTTCGTCGTGGCGGCTCATGTCGAAAGCGAACATCGCGTGCCCGGCGCGCTTGCGCAACCGGTAAGGGAAAATACGAGCTGATGAATCGCATTAACCCTGTGTAATTACGGCGCTTCCGGCGGGTTCCATCACCTCGCCGCAGCATCGCAACGCTTCGCCGTAATGGCAGGATTGCGAGGTCGCGGTTAATTTGACTTTAGGCTTTGGTGGCCACAGTCGATTGGCCTCACGCTGCGGGGCGGAACGGGCAGCGGTTTCGGGTTATTCGGGGGCACAATCGCCTTGTTCTTGCGTGACGATCATGGCTTCGGACAAACGGGTGGCACCGCTGCCATTTCGTTCGGCCGCGCGATCGTTCCGGTCGCCGAACTCAGCACACTCGACAAGCTGCGCGCCGCCGCGATGCGGATCGATTGGGTGCCCGATCTCGGATCGCGCATCGGCTCGCTCGATTGGTGGCGTGGTGCCGCCACCTGCGCTGCTTTGTGCGCGACCGCTTATGCTTTCGCGCCCCCGCTCGACAATCCGATCCTCGCCGCGGTGCCGGCGCCGCTCACCGGCACCGCGCGTGACGATGCGCGAGCGCAGACGATCGCGCCGCTCGCCTGGGGGGCGGATACCGGGCATCACATGGCCTCGAACGATCTCGTCGTGCCGCTCACCGAAGCGCCCGAGCGTCCGTTCGAGGAACGCACCGCCACGATCGGGCATGGCGACAGCCTCAGCGGCGTGTTGCAGCGCGCCGGGCTTTCGACGCGCGATGCGCAGGATGCGGTCGCCTTGATCGCGGGCGCGGTGCCGCTCAGCGACCTGACGCCCGGCAAGCAACTCCCGATGACGCTCGGCCGTCGCCCCAACAAGACCGTCGCCCGCCCGCTCGAGACGCTGTCGGTCCGCGCGCGCTTCGATCTCGAACTGACGCTGAAGCGCGTCGGCGAGGGGTTGGTACTCAGCCGCCAGGTGATCGCGATCGACAATACGCCGCTCCGCATCCAGGGGCTCGTCGGCAGCAGCCTGTACCGCTCGGCCCGCGCCGCAGGCATCCCGGCCAAGGTCGTCGAAACCTATATCCGCGCGATCAACAGCAAATTCGCCATCAGCCAGATCGGCGCGGGCGACCGCTACGATTTCGTGATCGACCGCCAGCGCGCCGCCACGGGTGAGACGCAGATCGGCAACCTGCTCTTCGCCGGGCTCGATCACGGCCAGAAGAAGACGCAGTTGGTGCAGTGGAATGACGGCACTTGGTATGAGGCGAGCGGCCAGGCCGAACGCCAGGGCACCTTCACCATGCCGGTGTCGATGGCGCGCGTGACCTCCTCGTTCGGGATGCGCTTCCACCCGCTTCTCGGCTTCTCGCGGATGCACAAGGGCATCGATATCGGCACGCCGTGGGGCACGCCGATCCATGCCCCCGCCGACGGCACGATCATCTATGCCGGGCGCAGCGGCGGCTATGGCAATTTCATCAAGATGGCGCACGGCGGCAATATCGTGACCTGCTACGGCCATCTCAGCCGCTTCGCCACGCGGTCCGGCCAGCGCGTCGCGCGCGGCGAGATCATCGGCTATTCGGGCAATAGCGGCCTGTCGACCGGCCCGCACCTCCACTGGGAAGTGATTCGGAACGGCCTTGCGGTCAATCCGCGCGGCTTCTCCTTCTCCAGCATCGCGACGCTCTCGGGCGAGCAATTGCGCGCATTCAAGGCGAAGGTCGCCACGCTGCTGGCGGTCAAGCCGGGGGCGTAAAGACCCACGCTATGGTGAACGCGTCGCGGCGAAGCCGCGCCGTCGGTCGTCGCCGTGCGACGCCGGCCGGGGCTCGGCTGGTCGCGATTTAGCCGGTTGGCTAAATCGCTGCCTCGCCCTTACCGCCCCTGCGCGCGCCACCGCTTCAGCGTGCGCGCGATGATGTCGCTTTCGCCGCCGGTCTCGCGCCACAATTGCGAGAAGATCGGATCGTCCGAGGCCGGGCGCTTGTCCTCGGCCAGCGGATCGAACGACACGCGGACCGGGATCGCGACGCCTTCGCCGCAGATGATGCACTCGCGGTTGCGCAAGGCGGGGATCGCATCGAGGAAGCCGCGCGCGCCCTCCGGCATTGCCGCGCGGACGAACGCCTGGTCGCGATCGTTGTTGAGGCGCATCGCGATGATCGTGCCGCACTGCGACAGCACGCCTTCCGCCAGGTCGGACGGACGCTGCGTGATCAGGCCGAGCGAGACGCCATATTTGCGCCCTTCCTTGGCGATCCGGCTGAGGATTCGCCCGACGCTCGACGCGCCGCCGTCGCCCGCCGGAATGTAGCGATGCGCTTCCTCGCAGACGAGCAGGATCGGACGCTGCGGCTCGCCGCGCGACCAGATCGCGAAATCGAACACCATTCGGCTGAGCACCGCGACCACGACCGAGGTGATTTCGCTCGGCACACCCGACACGTCGATGATCGAAATCGGCTTGCCGTCGCCGGGCAGGCGGAAAATGCGCTCGAGGAACGCCGCCATCGTGTCGGCGACCAGCATGCCTGAGAACATGAAGCTGTAGCGCGGATCGGCCTTGATCTCCTCGATCTTGGTCTTCAGCCGCAGGTACGGCGCGGTGTCGCCCGCGCGGTCCATCTTGCCCATTTCGAGCTGGATCAGATTGGTCAGGTCGCTCAGCAGATAGGGGATCGGCGCGTCGACCGTCAGCTTGCTGATCTCCTGCCCCATCCGGCTCTTGCCGCGCGCCATCAGCAGGCACTTGGCCAAGATATCGGCATCGATCTGCTTTTCGGAGCCCGAGGAGGTGACGAACACCTCGCAATGCTCCTCGAAATTCATCAGCCAATACGGCATTTGCAGATTGCCGACGTCGTAGATCGCGCCATTGCCCTTGAACGCCGCGGCATATTCGCCGTGCGGGTCGATCATCACGACATGCCCTTGCGGGCTGAGCTCGCAAATGCGGTGCAGGATCAGCGCCGCGCTGGTCGATTTACCGGTGCCGGTCGATCCTAGCAGCGCGAAATGCTTGCCGAGCATCGCATCGACGTACAGCGCCGCGCGAATGTCCTTGGTCGGATAAACCGTGCCGATCTCGATATTGGCGCGGTCGTCGGCGGCGTAGATCTGCTTCAGATCGGCGGTCGAGACCGGATAGACCGCGCAACCCGGCGTCGGATAGCGCGTCACACCGCGACGGAATTTATAGAGCTTGCCGGTCAGCTTCTCCTCGTCGCCCTCGCCCAGGAAATCGACATAGGCGGCGATCCGGTCGTCATGCCCGTCGACCATTTTCAGCGCGCGAATGTTGGCGATCAGCCAGGTGCCGCCGACGCGCATCTTGATCTGGCTGCCGACCGATCCGGCGCTCGCCACGATCGGGTCGGGGTCGGTCATCATCGTGTCGAGCACAGCGGGGTCGAGCATGACCATGCTGCTCGATCCGCCGATCTCGAAGACCATGCCAATGCAGGGCGTGGCTGCCAGCGGGGCAGCATGGGAAAAAGCCTGGGCACCCTGCATTTCGGTCATTCTCGGCATTCCCCCGCCTGTGTCAGGCGGCGGGTATGGCGCAGCACCCGTAAAGATTGCGTATCCCGCCGAATCCGGCATCATCCCGGGGCAATGGCGTCGCGGCGTGGCGTCAGAAGCGCCGCGCGATCTGCCCCGCCGCCCAGCCGAACAGCACCGACAGCGCCACCGCCACCAAGCCGTAAAGGATCGAGTGGCGATCGGCCGAGCGCGCGACGAAGCGTTCGAAGCCCGACTTGCGAATTTCGATATCGCGCGTCGCCGCCGCCAGCACGCGGCCGTCGCGAATCAGGAAAGTCTCGGCGGTAAAGCGCCCGACCGGCACCCGCGCCGGAATCTGCACGCGCGCGCGGTACAGCACGCCATCGGTAATCTCGACCGCGCCCGGCGATTCGACATAGAGACCCGACCGCGCCTTGAGATCGACCAGCCCGCGCGCAAAGCGATCCTGCTCGGTCAGCGGCGCACTCGACGCCGGGGAAAGTTGCAGGCTCGATACGCCCAGCTCATAAATCGCGCGGGTGCGGGCATCGAGCATCTTCGCGATCGGCTTGGACGAGGCGATCGCATAGAAACTGGGGGCGGAGCGATAGCGCAAGCGGCTCGAATTGACCCAGACCAGCCCGCCCAATTTCTCCTTTTCGCGCACCAGGATCGATTGCGTCGGACCTTTGACGACGACCACGATGTCGGTCGGCTTGTCGTCATCGGGCAAGCGCCCCTGCGGATAGAGGATCGCGCCGAACAGCAGCAAATTCGCGCCGGTGAAACTGTACTGGATCTCGATGTCGCGCTGCGACACGTCGGGGACGAGCACCGGCTTGGACGCCGATTGCGCCATCAAGAGCGGCGCCAGCAGCAGTGGCAGCCAGCGCCACGTCACGTCGAGAGCTCGACCGAATAGATCTCATCGGGCCGCCACCCTAGGCCAAGCGCGATTCGCGCCGCGACCAGCAGCACGATCACCGCAAGTGCGAGCCGCAGATATTCCGGCTTGGCCTTGCTCGCCAGCCGCGCGCCGACCTGCGCCCCCGCGACCGATCCGAGCAGCAGCAGCGCTGCCAGCACGATATCGACCGCCTTGGTCGTGGTGGCATGAACCATCGTCGCCATCGCGGTGACGAACAGCGTCTGGAACAGCGACGTGCCCACCACCACCTGCGTCGTCATGCCGAGCAGGTACAGCATCGCGGGCACCAGGATGAACCCGCCACCGACGCCGAGCAGGATCGTCAAAATCCCCACCCCGAAGCCGAGCAGCAAGGGCGCGAGCGGCGAGATGTACAGGCCCGATCGATAGAAACGCGTGCGCAAGGGCAGCGAAGCGACCAGCGGGTGGTGCCGACGCTTGCGCGGTTTGGGCGGCTCGCCGCTGCGCTGCCGCCGGATTTCGCCGAGCGATTCGTTCGCCATCATCCAGCCGATCGACCCGAGCAGCAGGACATAGACGACGGCGATGACGGTATCGATCTGCCCGCTCGCCTGTAGCAACCGGAACACCCAACCGCCGAACACCGAACCGATCAGCCCGCCTGCAACCAGCACGCCGCCCATCTTGAAATCGACGCCCTTGCGCCGGACATGCGCGAACACGCCGGACACGCTCGCGCCGGTCACCTGGCTCGCGGCGGATGCGGCGGCGACGGTCGGGGGGATGCCGTACACGATCAGCAGCGGCGTGGTCAGGAACCCGCCGCCCACGCCGAACATCCCCGACAGCAACCCGACGCCACCCCCCAGCAACACGATGACGAGCGCGTTGACCGACAGATTGGCGATGGGCAGGTAGATGTCCATTGCGGTCAAGCGTTACCGCGTAACGCGCGCTATCGCAAAGCGTGCTTTCGGGGTTTGCGCGCAACGGGGCAGGGGAGCCCCCCACTGCGCCATCTCAGAAAATCCCCAGGAACTTCTTCCGCTGCCCCTTGCGCTCGCTCGACGTCTTGTTGCCGTCCTCCGCCTTGGCCGTCGTCCCGCGCCCGACATCGTCGCGCGGCGCGCCCTTGGTCGTGCGTTGCGCGGTCGCAGGCTGCGCCGCCAGCACCGGGCCGCACGCCGCCGATTTCGCATCGCCGACATCGACGAACGCCAGCACGCCCGCAACGGGCGTCGCGAACACGGCAAGCCCCAGTCCCAGACCGGCGCGCTCGATCAATTGCGGGCTGATGACGTCGATCCCGGGCTTGGCGAAGCTTCCGTTAAGCCCGACCGGGGATTGCCCGGAGAAGATGCTGATTCGCTTGCCATCGGCACGAAACGCCAGATCGAGCGCCTCATTCTTGAAGCTGAAGCCGCCGCGCCCGACGATCACGCTTTTCTCGGTGTCGATCAGGATCGGGTCCGCCGCCGCCACGCCGTTCCGCACGCTGAATCCGATCAGCCCGCAATTGATCCGCACCGGCTCCTTCAGGCGCCCCTGAAACATCTTCTGGGCGAAGGTGCCGATGTCGAGTTCGGCCAATTGCACGTTGCGCGTCCAGAACGTGCCCTTGGGGATCACCAGAGCGATCCGCCCGCGCGCCGTGGCGAGCGAATCGTGCAGCGTGTCGCCGACGCCCTGCAATTGCAGGCGCCCCTTGATCACGCCACTCGTGCCGGCCTCGTCGACGCCATATCCGGCCAGCAGCCGCGCCATCGGCGTCGGCGAGAGGCGTATGTCGTAGCGTGCCTGTGTCGGACGCGTGCGCGCGTTGAACGCGATATCGCTCGTCACCCGCCCGCGTGCCATCGCGAAGGTGAGCGGCGAGAGTTTGAGCAGCCGGTCCTTCAGCGACAGCGTCAGATCGACATCGGAGATCGGCACGTTGCGCGATTTCACTACGCCGATCGTGTAGCGCAGATCGGCGTCGAAATTCTTGAGCGCGTCGATCGGCAGCGCCGCATCGGGCAGGATTCGCGCTGGCCCGGCACCGGTCGCGGCGGCGGCGGCGACTGCCCCCTTTGTCGCGACGACATCGGGATTGTACCCGATGAACGGGGCGGCATCGACGATGTCCAAGCTGCGCGTCGTCAGCTTGGCCGCGATGTGCAGCCGCGGCTCGATCACCTTGACCGTGAACCCGCCCGCCAGATCGCTATTGCCGAATCGACCGGTCAGTTTGGTGAAATCGTAGGTCGTGTCCGATTTCACCAACTGCGCCGCCACGCGGTAATCGCGCGTCATCGGGATCGCGACGCCGATGATCCCCAGCAAATCCGCCAGATTGCGCCCGCGTGCGCTGACCTGCAGCGGCACATCCTCGATCTCGGCGAGACTCGGCAGCGTGCCGGTCAGATCGATATGGTCGTTGGCGGCATCGGCGGCCAGGACGAGCTTGTTCCGCCCGCGCGCCACGGTGGCGTTGGGGGAGAGCAGGGCACCGCGCAGCGTGAAGGGCGTATCGCGAATATGGCCGCTGCCGCTGAAGCGCACCGCATCGCCGATCCTCGCATCGCTCGACGTGACCGAGGCGAATGTCAGGTCGGTGCGCAGCCGCATCCGCGGATCGACATAGCGCAACGCCGTTCCCTTGACCGTCGCGAGATCGATTCGCGGCAGGTCGAGCGGCTTGCCCTTGGTCTTGCTGCCGAAGGTCCAGCTATTCTGCGTGTGCGCCCGGTTCCATTCGAGGTCGATCGTGCTGTCGGCCAGATCGAGCGTATGGAAATGCCGCTTGCCGAACAGCAGCGACAACGGCGCAATGCGCGCATCGATCGCTTTCGCGGCATAGAGGTCGGGCTTGGACGTCCAGGCGGGGTTGGAAACGCGTAAGCCTTCGGCGCGGAAGTGAATCGTGATCGGATCGAAATAGAGCTGGAAATCGCCCGCCACGCTCACCCGGCGCTCAGTCTGCGCGCTGGCGATGCGCTCGAACGTGCCTTTCAGGAAGCGGCCCTTGGTGATGTAGAGCACCAGCCAGGCAAGAAACAGCGCCAGCACCACGCCGATCACGACGTTGCGGGCGATCCGCCACGGCCGCGACAACGGCTTGCGGGCAGGGGGCGGGGGGTCCGCTGGCATACCCTCGGCGGTGCTCTCCATCCGCGCTCAACCGTCGGGCCGGGCAAGCGTTCCTCTGCATGGTTGCATTCCCGGCGACTCTCGCTTAAGCGGCGCGCTTCTCACGCGAGTAAAGAGGAACTGCCCGGCCGGTATGGGCTGCCGAGGCCGTTCATAATCGCCCGCGAAAACGAAAGGACGAAAATGCCCAAACTCAAGACGAAGAGCGGCGTCAAGAAGCGCTTCAAGCTCACCGCAAGCGGTCTGCTGAAGCACGGCGTCGCTGGCAAGCGCCACCGGCTGATGAGCCACAACGCCAAGTACATCCGCCAGAATCGCCGCACCAAGGTGCTGTCCAAGGCCGACACGGCCGCTGTTAAGGCGTGGGCGCCTTACGGTCTGAGCTGAACCTGGAGGACTGATTAAATGGCACGCGTAAAACGGGGTGTAACCACCCACGCAAAGCACAAGCGGATCCTCAATCAGGCGAAGGGCTATTATGGCCGTCGCAAGAACACGATTCGCGTCGCCCGCCAGGCCGTCGAAAAGGCCGGGCAATATGCCTATCGCGACCGCAAGGTTCGCAAGCGCAACTTCCGCGCTTTGTGGATTCAGCGCATCAACGCCGCTGTTCGCGCCGAGGGTCTGACCTACGGCGTGTTCATGCACGGCCTGAAGCTCGCCGGTGTCCAGCTCGACCGCAAGGTCCTGGCCGACATCGCGATGCACGAAGGTGCCGCGTTTAGCGCCATCATCGCGCAGGCAAAGGCGGCTCTGCCCCAGGCCGCCTAACGGCGAGCTTGCGAGCGACCGAAATCGGGGCGCGGATGGTCTAGGCCATCCGCGCCCTTTTCGTTATCGGGCACGGCACAACGAACGGGAATGCGATGACCGACCTCGACCAGATGAAAACCGACCTGCTCGCCGCGATCGATTCGGCGTCGAGCCTCGACGCGCTGGAGGCGGTGCGCGTGGCGGCGCTCGGCAAGCAAGGCAGCGTCACCGCGCTCCTCAAGACGCTCGGCGGCATGTCGCCCGAGGATCGTCAAGTGCAGGGCCCGCGCATCCAGGGCCTGCGCGAGGCGGTCACCACCGCCATTGCGACGCGCAAGGCCGCGCTCGACCGCGCCGAGCTCGACGCGCGCCTCGCCAGCGAAACGCTCGACATGACGCTCCCCGCGCCCGCCACGCCGCAAGGCTCGGTCCACCCGGTCAGCCAGGTGATGGACGAACTCGCGGAAATCTTCGCCGATCTCGGCTTCGCGGTCGCGACCGGTCCCGAGATCGAGGATCAGTGGCACAATTTCACCGCGCTCAACATGCCGGAAAGCCACCCCGCGCGCGCGATGCACGACACCTTCTATCTGCAAGCCGGTGAGGGCGCGGAGGCCAAGGTCCTGCGCACCCACACCAGTCCCGTGCAAATCCGCACGATGATGGGCCAGGAACCCCCGATCCGCATCATCGCGCCGGGCCGGGTCTATCGCTCCGACTGGGACGCGACGCACACGCCGATGTTCCATCAGATCGAGGGGCTGGTGATCGATAAGGGCATCACGCTCGGCCATCTCAAATGGACGCTTGAGACCTTCCTCAAGGCCTTTTTCGAGCGTGACGACATCGTGCTGCGGCTGCGTCCCAGCTACTTCCCCTTCACCGAACCCTCGGCCGAGGTCGATGTCGGCTGGACGATGGAAAAGGGCCGCCGCACGCTTGGCGGTTCCGAAGGGTGGATGGAATTGCTCGGCTCCGGCATGGTCCACCCGCGCGTCATCGAGGCGTGCGGGCTCGATCCCAAGGAATGGCAGGGCTTCGCCTTCGGCGTCGGGGTCGATCGGCTCGCGATGCTCAAATATGGCATGGACGATCTGCGCCCCTTCTTCGAAGGCGATGCGCGCTGGCTGAAGCATTACGGCTTCTCCGCGCTCGATGTGCCCACTTTGAGCCAGGGAGTTGGCGCATGAAGACCACGCTCGGCTGGCTCAAAGAGCATATCGAAACCGACGCGACGCTCGACACCATCGTCGAGACGCTCACCCGCATCGGCCTGGAGGTCGAAGGCGTCGAAAACCCCGGCGAACGCCTCGCCGCGTTCAAGATCGCGCGCGTGCTCAGCGCCGCCCCGCACCCGCAGGCGGACAAGTTGCAGGTCCTCTCGGTCGATGCCGGCGACGGTCCGCTCCAGGTCGTCTGCGGCGCGCCCAACGCCCGTGCAGGGATGGTCGGCGTGTTCGGTCCGTCGGGCGCGGTCGTGCCGTCGAACGGCATGGTGCTGAAGGTCGCGGCGATTCGCGGCGTAGAATCGAACGGCATGATGTGTTCCAGCCGCGAGCTCGAACTCGGCGACGATCATGACGGCATCATCGAGCTGCCCGCTGACGCGCCGGTCGGCACGGCCTTCCCCGATTATGCGGGCCTCAACGATCCGGTGATCGACATTAACGTGCTCCCCAACCGGCCCGATTGCTTCGGCGCGCGCGGCATCGCGCTCGATCTCGTCGCGGCGGGCCTCGGCACCGCCAAGCCGCTTACCTACGCTGCCGTCGAAGGCACCGGCCCCGGCCCCGATGTCCGCACCGAAGACACGGACGGCTGCCCGGCCTTCTTCGCCACCAGCGTCTCCGGCCTCACCAATGGCGAAGCGCCCGAATGGATGCGCCGCCGCCTGACCGCGATCGGCCAGCGCCCGATCTCGACCCTGGTCGACATCACCAATTACGTGATGTTCGATCTCGGCCGCCCGCTGCACGTCTATGATCGCGCCAAATTGAGCGGTGGCCTCGTCGCGCGCAAGTCGAAGGACGGCGAGCAGGTCGTGGCGATCAACGGCAAGACCTACACGCTCTCCGAATCGATGACCGTCATCGCCGATGCCGACCATGTCCACGACATCGGCGGCATCATGGGCGGCGAGGATTCGGGCGTGTCGGCGGAGACGACCGACGTGATCATCGAATGCGCCTATTTCGATCCCGAAGGCATCGCGCGGACCGGGCAAAAGCTGCTGCTCACCTCGGACGCCCGCTCGCGCTTCGAACGCGGCGTCGATCCGGCGTTCCTGGCCGAGGGACTCCAGATCGCGACGCGCCTCGTGCTCGATCTGTGTGGCGGAACGCCAAGCGAACCGACCCACGCGGGCACGCCACCCGTAACGCGCAAGCGCATCGCCTACGATCCGACGCTCGCCGAACGCCTAGGCGGCCTCGCCGTTGCGGAGGAGCGTCAGCGCGAGATCCTCGCCGCGCTCGGTTTCGAGGTCGAGGCCGACTGGACCGTCCTGCCGCCGCCCGCGCGCCGCGATGTCGATGGTCCGGCCGATCTGGTCGAGGAAATCATCCGCATCGTCGGGATTGATTCGGTCCCTGCGACCCCGCTCCCCCGTACCCCCGGCGTGGCGAAGCCGACCGCGACACCCGCGCAAGCGCTGGAAAGCCGCGTCCGCCGCGCCGCCGCCGCGCGCGGGTTGAACGAAGCACTGACCTGGAGCTTCCTGTCCGACGCGCAAGCCGCGGCGATCGGCGGCGGTGCCTGGAGCCTCGCCAACCCGATCAGTGAGGAATTGAAGGTCATGCGCCCCTCGCTCCTCCCCGGCCTGTTCGCCGCGGCCGAGCGCAACATGAAGCGCGGTGCCCCCGGCGTGCGCCTGTTCGAACTCGGCCGCCGCTATCTGGCCGAGGGCGAACGTCCCACGCTCGGCGTCGTGCTGGCGGGCGAAAACCGCCCACGCGGCTGGCAGGACGGCAAGGCAACCGCTTTCACCGCCTTCGATGCCAAGGCCGAGGCGCTGGCCTTGCTCGCGGCGGCAGGCGCGCCGGTCGAGAACCTTCAGGTGATGGGGGAGGCGGGTGACGCCTGGCACCCCGGTCAATCGGGTACGCTCCGGCTCGGGCCGAAGACGGTGCTCGCGGCGTTCGGCATGGTCCACCCGCTGACGACGCGCGCGTTCGATCTCGATGGCCCGGTTGCGGCGGTCGAGCTCTATCTCGACGCGCTCCCGGCCAAGCGCACCACCGGCTTCGCGCGCGCGGCTTATGCGCCACCCGCGCTGCAGGCGGTCCGCCGCGATTTCGCCTTCCTGGTGCCGGAGGCGCTTGCCGCCGATGCGCTGGTGCGTGCGGTCAAGGGCGCCGACAAGGCCAGCATCGTCGCGGCGCGGCTGTTCGATGTCTTCGTCGGCACCGGCGTCGAGCCCGGCCATAAGAGCCTCGGCGTGGAGGTAACGCTGCAACCGGGCGACAAGAGCTTCACCGAAGCGGATCTGAAGGCCGTGGCGGACAAGGTCGTCGCGGCGGCGGCAAAGCTGGGGGCGAGTCTGCGGGGCTGAACACACTCTCCCGTTCGCTTCGAGCGAAGTCGAGAAGCCAGCGCTGAGCGGGGTGTCTCGACTTCGCTCGACACGAACGGAGAGGAAGAGATCGTCGGGCCGTTTCTCCGTCCAGCTTCCACCCCGGCGAAGGCCGGGGCCAGCAGGACAGGCTTTGGTAACGATGCGCAGCGCGCGCCATGACCGGCCCGCTTCTGGGCCCCGGCGTTCGCCGGGGTGGAGGCGGCCACTGTATCGGAGGAGGATAGCATGCCCCAACCCGACCTCATCACGATCACCTCCTCCCACATCTCCGTGGCGATCGACCCGTTCGGTGCGGAACTGATCCACCTGCGCGACGCTGACGGTCGCGAGTTGATGACCGATGCCGATCCCGCCTTCTGGACCGGCCATGCGCCCTTGCTGTTCCCGATCGTCGGGCGGCTGAACGGCGATGTGCTGCGGCTCGACGGCGCGGAATATCCGATGAAGCAGCACGGCTTCGCGCGCCGCAGCGCCTTCACGCTGATCGAACAGAGCGAAAGCAAGGCGGTGTTTCTGCTGGAAGACAGCGCCGAAACCCGTGCAATCTACCCCCGCGCCTTCGCCGTGCGCGCGACCTATGAAATCCACGACGCGACGCTCGCCATCAGCATCGCAATCGAGAATCGCGAGACCGATCGCACGCTGCCCGCCAGTTTCGGCTTCCACCCCGCCTTCGCCTGGCCGCTCCCTTACGGTCAGGCGCGCGAAGACCATCGCATCGTGTTTGCGGCGGAAGAGGCCGAATTGATCCGCCAGGTCGCCGACGGCCTTCTCGATCCGGCGGTCCGGCCGTCGCCCCTCGTCGGGCGGACGCTCGCGCTGGCCGATGATCTGTTCACCAACGACGCGTTGATCTGGGATCAGCTCCGCTCGCACAGCCTCCGTTATGGCGCTGCAAGGGGCCCCAACCTGCGAATCGACTTCCCCGACACCCCGATGCTCGGCATCTGGACCAAGCCTAACGCCCGGTTCGTCTGTATCGAACCGTGGCACGGCATCGCCGATCCGGTCGGCTTCACCGGCGAACTCACCGCAAAGCCGGGCGTTTTCCTGCTTGGTCCGGGGGCGGTGCAACGCATTGCCATGTCGGTCACGCTCGAGCCTTAGCGCGGGGCTGTCCTACACGCTCCGCTTCTGCCAAGAGCGAAGCGGTGACCCCTGCATCCGCCATCCCGTCCGCATCGCCTGCCAGACCGGCTTGTGTGTGGCACTTTCGCAACTTTCCGAGTCGCAACCGCCCGTTTCGCATGAGCTTCCCCGCATGAACCACATCTCCGACCGCCGCACCTTCGCGATCATCTCGCACCCCGACGCCGGCAAGACCACGCTCACCGAAAAGCTGCTCTACTTCGGCGGCGCGATCCACTTGGCGGGCGAGGTCAAGGCGCGCGGCGCGAACCGCCGCGCCCGTTCCGACTGGATGAAGATCGAACAACAGCGCGGTATCTCGGTCACTTCCAGCGTGATGACCTTCGAGACCGGCGGCGTGACCTTCAACCTGCTCGATACGCCGGGCCACGAGGATTTCAGCGAGGATACCTATCGCACGCTGACCGCGGTCGATTCGGCGGTGATGGTGATCGACGTGGCGAAGGGCATCGAAAGCCAGACGCGCAAGCTGTTCGAGGTCTGTCGTCTCCGCGACGTGCCGATCATCACCTTCGTCAACAAGGTCGATCGCGAAGGGCGCGAGGTATTCGACATCCTCGACGAGGTCGCCAATCTGCTCCAGCTCGAGGTCACGCCGATGACCTGGCCGGTCGGCATGGGCAGCGATTTCGAAGGGATTTTCGATCTCGTCAGCAACCGCCTGCTGATGCCGGAGGGACCAAGCCGCGAGTATAAGGGCAAGGTGATCCAGACCAGCGGGCTGGACGACCCACAGCTCGACGCGTTGCTCTCGGCACCCGCCCTCGCCAAGCTGCGCGAGGATGTCGAACTGGCGCAGGTCGGTTATCCCACGTTTGATGCGGAGGCGTATCGCGCGGGCGACCTGACGCCGGTCTATTTCGGCTCGGCGCTCAAGGAATTCGGGGTCGATTCGCTGATCGATGCGCTCGCCGACTACGCCCCGCCGCCGCACGCCCTGCCCGCCGAACCCGCCCCCGTCTCGCCCGATGCCAATCAGGTGACCGGCTTCGTGTTCAAGGTGCAGGCGAACATGGACCCCAACCACCGCGACCGCATCGCCTTCATGCGGCTGTGTTCGGGCACGTTCAAGCGCGGCATGAAGTTGACGCCGACGGGCCACGGCAAGCCGATCGCGATTCACTCGCCGATCCTGTTTTTCGCGCGCGAACGCGAATTGGCGGACGAGGCGTTCCCCGGCGACATTATCGGCATCCCAAACCACGGCACGTTGCGAGTAGGGGACACGCTGTCCGAGCGCGCCGACGTGCGCTTTACCGGCCTGCCCAACTTCGCCCCCGAAATCCTCCGTCGCGTCGCACTGAAGGATCCCACCAAAACCAAGCAGTTGCGCAAGGCGCTCGACGATATGGCGGAGGAGGGCGTGACCCAGGTCTTCTATCCCGAGATCGGCTCGAACTGGATCATCGGCGTGGTCGGGCAATTGCAGCTCGAAGTGCTGCTGAGCCGCCTTGAGGCCGAATATAAGGTCGATGCCGGGCTGGAAATGGCACCATACGATACCGCGCGCTGGGTGTCGGCCGCCGATCCGGCCGATCTCAAGGCGTTCACGGATTTGAACCGCGGCGCGATGGCGAAGGATCGCGACGGTAACCCGGTGTATCTGGCGAAGACCGCCTGGGATGTCGGCTATGTGTCCGACCGCTATCCCAAGGTCACCTTCGCTGCGACGCGGGAGCGCTAGGCGGGAGCGTCTTCCGCTAAAGCCGAGGCCAGTGCGGCGCGCACCTGGCGGATTGCGGCGTGGGTGTCCGCGTCGCCGGTCTTGGGGGTGGCGACAGCGGGAGTTTTACCCGCCAGCGCCTGTTGCACGCCGCGGATGGTATAGCCGTCCTGATCGAGCATCGCCGCGATGCGCTTGACCAGCGCCACATCCTCGGGGCGATAATAGCGCCTGTTTCCAGCACGTTGCAGCGGGCGAAGCTGCGGGAAGCGAGTCTCCCAATAGCGCAGGATGTGCTGTGGCAGGTCGGTCTCGCGCGACAGCTCGCCGATCGTCCGATAAGCGGTCTCCGCCTTCCCCGGTCCGCCCGGCACTTGCGTCACACGCTCGCTCAATCGGCCTCGACAATGCGGTCGCGCATCATCTGGCTGGCGCGGAAGGTCAGCACGCGGCGCGGTGCGATCGGCACTTCGACGCCGGTCTTGGGGTTGCGGCCCACGCGCTCACCCTTGTCGCGCAGCACGAAGGTCCCGAAGCCGGAGATCTTGACGTTCTCGCCCTTGGCCAGCGCACCGCACATGTGTGACAGGATCTGCTCGACCAGGCTCGACGAATCCGCGCGTGACAGCCCGACCTGATGATGCAGTGCCTCGGCCAGATCAGCGCGTGTCAAAGTGCCTGCGGTTTCCATGATTCACCCTTCCCCCAAAGCCTTGGTCTGCGTAACACACAGATGCGGCTTCCCGAAAGACCTTACTTAGTGGGATAGCCGGTGGCTTTTCAGAGACGAACGACCGCCGCGCCCCAAGTGAAACCGCCGCCCATTGCTTCAAGCACGATCAGGTCACCCGGCTTGATTCGTCCGTCCTTGACGGCCGTGTCCAGCGCCAGCGGCACCGACGCTGCCGAGGTGTTGGCGTGCTGGTCGACCGTCACGACGACCTTTTCCGGTGCGAGCTGCAACTTGCGGGCGGTCGCGTCGAGGATGCGGGCATTGGCCTGATGCGGGACCAGCCAGTCGATGTCCTCGGCGGTATGCCCGGCCACGGCCAGCGTCTCAATCAGGACCGCCGCCAGGTTGACGACCGCATGGCGGAACACCTCGCGCCCCTTCATCCGTACCTTGCCGACGGTGCCGGTGGTGGAGGGACCGCCATCGACATAAAGCAACTCGTTGTGGCGCCCATCGGCGTGCAGCCGCACCGCCAGGATGCCGCGCTCACCGGTGGGATCCACCTGAGCCTCGATCACGACGGCACCCGCGCCATCGCCGAAGAGCACGCAAGTCGCGCGATCTTCCCAATCGAGAATGCGGCTGAAGGTCTCTGCGCCAATCACCAGTGCGCGGCGCGCGGCGCCGCTGCGGATCATGCTGTCGGCGACTTGCAGCGCGTATAGAAAGCCCGAGCACACCGCCGCCACATCGAACGCAACGCAGTCATTGATGCCCAGCATCGCCTGCACCTTGGTCGCAGTGGCGGGGAAGGTCTGGTCGGGCGTCGCCGTGGCGAGCACGATCAAGTCGATCTGGTCCGCCGCCAGGCCAGCCGCGCCGAGGGCTGCACGGCACGCATCGGCGGCGAGCGTTGCAGTCGTCTCGTCGGGGCTGGCGATGTGGCGGAAACGGATGCCGGTCCGCTCGACGATCCATTCGTCGGAGGTATCAACGGTTTCGGCCAATTCTGCATTCGACACGCGCCGGGTGGGCAGCGCCGAGCCGGTTCCGATAATGACCGAACGAATCATGCCGTCTTCTTCTCGAAATCTCTGAGGTCCTGCGCGATGCGCCGCGTCAGATCGTCGCGCACCATCTTGGCCGCCGCCGCAATCGCGGTCGCCACGCCCACTTCGTTCGCCCCGCCATGACTCTTCACGACCAGGCCGTTGAGGCCAAGGAACACAGCGCCATTGTGGTTGTTGGGGTCGAGGTGATGCCGCAGCAGTTCGGTTGCGGGCTTGGAGATCAGGAACCCGATCTTGGAGCGGACCGAAGAGCGGAACGCGCGCTTCAGCAGGTCGGCCACGAAGCGGGCGGTGCCCTCCGCGGTCTTGAGCGCGATATTGCCCGAAAAACCGTCGCAAACGATAACATCGACATCGCCGCGCGATAGTTTGTCGCCTTCGATAAACCCGGTGAAATCGAGCGGCAAATGCGATGCCGCGCGCAAGGCGCTTGCGGCGTCGCGAATTGTCTCGGTGCCTTTCTGATCCTCGCTGCCGATATTGAGCAGCGCTACGCGCGGGCGGGCGAGCTCGAGCGAGGTTCGCGCATAGGCGGCACCCATCACCGCGAACTGGATCAAATTGCGCGCATCGCATTCGGTATTGGCACCGAGATCGAGCACCACGGTGTCATTGTCGCCCAGCGTCGGCATCAGGCCAGCGAGCGCGGGACGATCGATACCCGGCATCATCCGCAGCGACAGCTTCGCCATCGCCATCAACGCGCCGGTATTGCCCCCCGACACGCACGCGGCCGCGCGGCCCTGCTTCACCATGTCGATCGCGATGCCCATCGACGTCGTCTTGGCACGGCGAATCGCCTGGCTCGGCTTGTCGTTCGAACCGACCAGCTCGGGCGCGTGGACAATCTCGGAATGCGCGCTGAGATTGGGATGGGATTTCAGCCCAGCCGCAATCGCCGACTCGTCGCCAACCAGGATGAAGCGCATGTCTTCGTACCGGCGGCTGGCACGAGCCACCCCCGCCAGCATCACCGCAAGCCCTTCGTCGCCACCCATCGCATCGACCGCGATCCGGGAGCTGTTCGTCACGCTGGCCGCTCCCCTGTTCACGCTGCCGTCCGGGAGGTGCGGATCAGCCTTCGACCGAAACGATCTCGCGGCCGTTATAATGGCCGCACGACGGGCACAGGTTGTGCGGGCGCTTCAGCTCGCCGCAGTTCGGGCATTCCTGGAACGATGCGACGGTCAGCGAATCGTGGCTGCGACGCATGCCGCGCTTCGACGGCGTGGTTTTTCTTTTGGGGACGGCCATTTCGGCGAAACCTTATGCTTGTCTGACAGATGCGATAGGCCCGAAACGGACTGCCACGCAACCGACGCCGTCGGCCGCGCAAGCGGCACGTTGGCCAGACATATCGCGAAGATGGCGGCCTATAGCAATTCTTGCCGCCGTTGCAAGCACGCGCGCACGGTGCCAAGGCGGCCACCATCACACAAAGGGGAGAAATACCGTGGGTTCGATTATGCTGCCGATCACTTTGATGACAGCCGGGGCCGCCGCGATCCTCAATCTTTGGCTCGCCATGCGCACTGGCGCCGTGCGAACTAAGGCGAAGGTCAGCATCGGTGACGGCGGCAACGAGATGCTGATTCGCCGCATGCGCGCACACGCCAATTTCGTCGAATACGCCCCCTTCATCATCATTTTGATCGGTCTGCTCGAATTCACAACCGGCACGTCGCTGTGGCTGTGGATCGCGGGCGCATTGTTCCTGCTCGCGCGAGTCGCCCACCCGCTCGGTATGGACGGTCTGCCCGCCGGGCGCATGATCGGTACGCTGCTCACTTTCGCGCTGCTGCTCGGGCTGGGCGGCTATGCGGTCACCTTGCCGTTCCTGCCGCACAGCACTGCTGGAACCTCTGCGGTCAGCGCGATGCCCGCCGGCTAAGCCGCCAGGGCGGCGTCGCTGACGAACATGTTGTTGCGACGCTCGTGCGCAAAGGTGCTGGCAGGGCCGTGGCCGGGGATGAAGGTCGTATCATTCCCCAGCGGCCAGAGCTTCTCCACGATCGAAGCGAGCAATTGCGGATGATTGCCGCGCGGGAAATCGGTGCGGCCGACCGATCCGGCGAACAGCACGTCGCCGACCAGCGCCAGTTTCGACGGCGCGTGATGGAAGATGACGTGACCGGGCGTGTGGCCGGGGGTTTCATAGACATCGAGCACCAGATCCCCGACGGTGACCGTATCGCCTTCCACCAGCCACCGGTCGGGTTCGAAATTCACGCCGGCAATCCCGTATTGCGCGCCGCTTTCGGACAGGGTCGAGGTGAGGAAGCGATCTTCCTCGTGCGGCCCTTCGATCGGCACGCCGAGCTGTTCGGCGAGCGGTTTCGCCTCGCCGCAATGGTCGATATGGCCGTGGGTGAGGATGATCTTCTCGACCGTCACCTTATGCTGCGCGGCGGCGGCAAGCAGCTTAGGCAAATCGCCGCCGGGATCGACAAAGGCGCCGCGCATCGTCGCGGTGCA
Source organism: Sphingomonas sp. MMS24-J45 (assembly GCF_044881195.1). Taxonomy (GTDB): domain Bacteria; phylum Pseudomonadota; class Alphaproteobacteria; order Sphingomonadales; family Sphingomonadaceae; genus Sphingomonas. Next base: position 1,793,808 of record NZ_CP173255.1, read on the forward strand.
CCACAACAGCGTGCAATTCTGCTGCAGCGGGGTGACGGGGACGATCGCGGCGCGCAGCGGCGGCTGGGGGGGCTGAAGGCTCATGCCGACCGAGATACGGGCCTTCTACGCGAAAACCAAGGGTTGCCCCTGAGGGCATAGCCGGGGCATCTGGCAGGGTGACGCTATGACCGTGCTTCCTTTCCCCCCATTGCGCGCGCCCTTCGTGCTGCTCGACGATGCACGCGACGGCGGCGCGGCGGCGCGGCTGTATGTCGATCCGGTGCGTGTGATCGTGGCGCACACTGTAGCCGAGGTGGTGCCTGCGCTGGCGGCGATTCGCGCGGCACAGCGCGACGGCCTGCACGCCGCCGGCTTCCTGTCCTATGAGGCAGGCGCCGCGTTCGAGCGTGTCCTGCCCGATCCTGCGCCGAGTGAAACGCCGCTTTTATGGTTCGGCCTGTTCGAGCGCTTCACAGAGATCGCGCCCGACCAAATTGCCGAGATCCTTCCCGACCCAGCCGGGGCGTGGAGCGGCGTGCCCGAGCCCGTCATCGACCGGACGACCTACGACGCGCAGCTTGCCGCCGTGCAGGCGCACATCGCGGCGGGGGACTTGTATCAGGCGAATCTGACTCACGGCGCGCACATGGCGGTCCGGGGCGATCCGCTGTCGCTCTATGCGCGATTGCGCGGCACCGCGCGTGCCGGGTTCGGCGCGCTGATCGATACCGGGCCGGGTCCCGAGGGATTGACGATTCTGTCGCTTTCGCCCGAGCTGTTTTTCGCGCTTGAAGGCAGCACACTTACCTGTCGCCCGATGAAGGGCACGGCGCGGCGCGGCGCGGACGCCCGCGCGGATGCCGCGATCGTCGCCGAGCTAGCGCGCGATCCCAAGCAGCGCGCGGAAAATCTGATGATCGTCGATCTGATGCGCAACGATCTGTCGCGCGTCGCGCGCGTCGGAACGGTGGCGGTGCCGACGCTGTTCGCGGTCGAAACCTATCCGACCGTGCATCAGATGGTGTCGACCGTCACCGCCGAGATCGCGCCCGATAACGACGCGATCGACGTGCTGGCGGCGTTGTTCCCGTGCGGATCGATCACCGGCGCGCCGAAGATCGCCGCGATGCAGGCGATCGCGGCGATCGAGCGCAGTCCGCGTGGCCTGTATACCGGCGCGATCGGCCGGTTCGATGCGGCGACGGCGGACAGGCCCGGCGATGCGATGTTCAACGTGGCGATTCGCACGTTGACTTGGCCGCACGGTGCCGAAGAAGCGCGGCTCGGGGCGGGCGGGGGGATCGTCGCCGATTCGCGCAGCCCCGAGGAATGGGACGAGGCGCGCGCAAAGACCGAGTTCCTGACACGGCATGCGCGGACGTTCGATCTGATCGAGACGATGGCGTTCGACCCCGAACATGGCATCGTCTTGCTGGAGCGGCATCTGAAGCGCTTGACGGAGAGCGCGCACGCCTTCGGGTTCCGCTTCGATCGCCACGCCGTGCGCAACGAATTGCAGGCCGCGACCTTCCGCCTGCGCGATGCCCGCAAGGTGCGCCTGGTGTTGTCGCCGGGCGGCGCGGTGGCGGTCGAGGTCGCCCCTACGCCCCCGGTTCGCGATGCGCTGTCTGTCGCGATCGTGCCGCTACCGGTGGCACCCGCCGACATCCGTTTGCGCCACAAGACCAGCGATCGGCGCTTTTACGACGACGCGCGGCGCGACGCGGGTGTCGATGAAGTGCTGTTCGCACGCCCCGATGGCCGATTGACCGAAGGCAGCTTCACCTCGCTGTTCGTGCCGGGAACGGATGATTCCGGGCGCGAGGTGCTGATCACGCCGCCGCTTGCCGCCGGATTGCTCCCCGGGGTGTTGCGCGCCGAGCTGATCGAGAGTGGTCGGGCGATCGAGCGCGACATCACCGCGGCAGATCTCACGACCGATTTTTTCGTCGGCAATGCGCTGCGCGGGCTGATCATTGCGCGACTGGCGGTTGCGGCGATGCCGCGCGCACGATAAGCGCTCGCGCGTCGATCCGCCATCAAGGCTTTAACCATGCACCCATCCGCCGCGCTCGCCCGTATCAAGCCCTCGCCGACGCTGGCGATCACGTCGCGCGTGCTGGAGCTGAAACGGGCAGGCGTCGATGTGATCGGGCTGGGCGCGGGCGAGCCCGATTTCGACACGCCCGATTTCGTCAAGGAAGCCGCGATCAAGGCGATCCGCGACGGCCAGACCAAATATACCAATGTCGATGGCACGCCTGAGTTGAAGGCCGCGATCGTCGCCAAATTCGCGCGTGATAACGAGCTTCACTACACCCCCGATCAGGTGACCGTGAACGTCGGTGGCAAGCACACCTTGTTCAACGCGATCGTTGCGACGGTCGATGTCGGCGACGAAGTGATCGTACCCGCACCCTATTGGGTCAGCTATCCCGATGTGGTGCTGTTCGCGGGCGGCACGCCGGTGTTCGTCGCGGCCGGCCCTGAGCAGGGCTATAAATTGCGTCCCGAACAGCTCGAGGCGGCGATCACGCCGCGCACGAAATGGGTGATCCTCAATTCGCCATCGAACCCTACTGGTGCCGCCTATAGCAAGGCCGAGCTGATCGCGCTGGGCGAAGTGCTCGAACGCCATCCGCACGTGTGGATTTTCGCCGACGATATGTACGAACATATCCTGTATGACGATTTCGAATTCGCCACGATCGCGCAGGTCTGCCCGTCGCTGTACGAGCGTACGTTGACGGTGAATGGCTGTTCCAAGGCCTATGCGATGACCGGGTGGCGGATCGGCTATGCCGGGGGCGCGTCATGGCTGATCAAGGCGATCTCCAAATTGCAGTCGCAATCGACGAGTAACCCGTGCTCGATCGCACAGGCTGCCGCCGTTGCCGCGCTCAACGGCGATCAGTCCTTTCTGAAGGAGCGTGCCGCTGCCTTCCAGTCGCGCCGCGATCTGGTCGTGTCGATGCTCAACCAGGCCGACGGCATCACCTGCCCGCGCCCCGAGGGGGCATTTTACGTCTATCCCGAAATCTCCGGCCTGATTGGCAAGTCGACGCCAGCGGGCAAGCTGATCGATACCGACGAAGCGTTCGTCGGCTACCTGCTCGACGATGCCAAGGTGGCGGCGGTGCAGGGCGCAGCGTTCGGCCTGTCGCCGGCGATGCGGATTTCTTACGCGACTTCGGAGGCGCTGCTGCAGGATGCCTGCGAGCGCATCCAGACGGCGTGCGCCGCGTTGCGCTAAAAAATCGACCGATGCAGTTTCGGCAACGGATTGTTGCCGGAATACCTCTTGCGAAACGATCGCATCACGCCGATTTGCTGCGATGCAGCGATCGGCATGGTGCCGACGCGAAAGGTCATCGTGATGCGTAGCGTTCTTAAGTCGGGTTTCCTGTGGCAGTTCTTCGGTGGATTCGCGTTGGGCGCGCTTGCGCTCGTCACATTCCATCCGGCGGATTCCGCGCGCGCGACGGCCACCAGCTCGGTCGCTGCAAACCGTTAAACGGCTGTACCGGCCCGGCGCGGTGCCGGGCCCTACCCCTCCAGGCTGCGTGAAGCCTGTTCGAACATATCCTTCGACAATCCCGGCACCTTGACGATCCGCTCCAGCTCGGCGCGCATCAGGGCGGCGCGCCCGCTGTCGAACCGCGCCCAGCGCCCGAGCGGCGGGATAAGCTTGGCCGCCGTTTGCGGATTGAGCGTGTCGAGCGCAATCAACTGATCCGCCAGAAAGCGGTAGCCCGATCCGTCGGCGGCATTGAACGCGCGCTGGTTGACCCCGAACGCCCCGATCAGCGCCCGCGCTCTATTGGGGTTCGACAGCGTGAAATCTGGGTGTTGCAGCAGTTCGCGCACCACCGCTCCGGTATCGTCACGCGGTGCCATCGCCTGCACCGAGAACCATTTGTCGAGTACCAGCGCATTGTCGCGGTAGCGGTTGTAGAAAATGTCGAGCGCAGGTGTGCGTTGTGGTGCATCGCCCCCGACCAGCGTGGTGAGCGCGCTCATCCGGTCGGTCATATTGTCGGCTGCTTCGAACTGCGCGAAGGCCAGGTCGCCCGCATCCACTGCGCCCGATGCCGCGATATAGCCGAGCGCCACCGCCCGCATCCGCCGCATCCCCTTCGCCTCGGGCGAATAGGCATAGCTGCCGGACGTTTGCGCGGCATCGTAGGCGGCGCGCCATTCGCGCGCCAACGCCCGTCCAATCTCACGCCGGAGCGATTCACGCGCACGGAAGATCGCCTCGGGATCGACCACCGCCATCTGATCGCCGATGAAGCTTTCGGACGGCAGCAGCACCGCTTCGGCGGCAAAGGCGCGGTCGAGCTTGGCATCGCCGATCGTGCCCGCGACTGCGGCAATGACGGCGGCATGATCGGCGTGCTGGCCGCTGGCGGCTGCGACGAGGGTATCCAGCATCAGTTGCTGTAGTGCCTCGTAGCGCGCGAACGGATCGTCGTCATGCGCGCCCAGGAAAGCGAGATCGGCGGCACTGCGGTCGCTTTCGATGATCGCGGGCGCGGAAAAGCCACGATTGATCGACAGGATCGGCCGCTCAGTCAGGCCCTCGAAGACAATCCGCTGCTCAGCCTGATCGAGCAGAATGATCTGCTCGGGTGCAAGCGTCGCGGCGGTTTCGGCGCCGAACAGCTTCATGCGCAACGGGAGCACGACCGGCAGTTTTTCCTCTTGCCCCCGGGTCGGCGGGGTTCGCTGGGTCAGCACCAATTCGGCGCGACCGGACCCCTCCTGATGTTCCAACGCGGCGGTCACACGCGGCGTGCCCGCCTGTCCGTACCAGCGGCGGAATTGTGTCAGATCGGTGCCGCTTGCCTCTTCGAGCGACGCAACGAAATCTTCGCACGTCGCCGCCGTGCCGTCGAACCGGTCGAAATACAAATCGGTGCCCGCGCGGAAGCCCGACGGCCCCAGGATCGTGGCGAGCATCCGGATGATCTCGGCGCCTTTGTTGTAGATCGTCGCGGTGTAGAAATTCGAGATTTCCTGATATTCATCCGGGCGGATCGGGTGCGCCAGCGGCCCGGCATCCTCCGGAAATTGCGCGGCGCGCAGGCCGCGGACATCCTCGATCCGCTTGACCGCAGCCGACCCCTGATCGGCCGAGAAGCATTGGTCGCGATAGACGGTGAAGCCTTCCTTCAGCGAAAGCTGGAACCAGTCGCGGCAGGTGACGCGATTGCCCGACCAATTGTGGAAATATTCGTGCGCGACGACCGCGGCGATCGCGTCGTAATCGTAATCGGTCGCGGTGTCGGGGTCGGCGAGGATGTAGCGGCTGTTGAAGATGTTCAGCCCCTTATTCTCCATCGCGCCAAAATTGAAATCATCGACCGCGACGATGTTGAACACGTCGAGGTCGTATTCCCGGCCATAGACGCGCTCGTCCCATGCCATCGATGTCTTGAGCGCTTCGAGCGCGTGATGGGTGCGCTCGAGATCGCTCGCGCGGACCCAGATGCCGAGCTCGACCACGCGCCCCGACATCGTCGTGAAGCTGCCGCGGTTGACGGCGAGATCGCCCGCGACCAGCGCGAAGAGGTAGCAGGGCTTGGGGAAGGGGTCGTGCCACTCTGCCCAGTGCCGCCCGTCCTCCAGATCGCCCGACGCGACCGGGTCGCCATTCGCCAGCAGCACCGGGTAGCGCTTCTTGTCGGCGCTCATCCGCACGCGGTAGCGGCTGAGCACATCGGGCCGATCGGGAAGAAGGTAATCCGGCGGAAACCCTCCGCCTCGCACTGCGTGCACAGATTGCCGCCCGAGGCGTAGAGCCCCATCAACTGCGTGTTGCGTTCGGGCGCGATCTCGACCGTGGTTTCAATGACATGCGCCGATCCCGAGAGCGGCAGGACAAGCGCGCCATCCTCGATCGTCCAGTCGTTGACCGGCGTACCATCGACCGAAACCGACAGCAGCGTCTGGCCGCCACCATCGAGCCGGATCGGCCGGTCGTGCGTGCCGCTGCGCTGGACATGCAGCGTCGCCTTCACCCGCGTCGCCGCCGGATCGAGCGCGAAATCGAGCGCGATGTCCGGCACTTGCCAATCGGGCGGGGTATAATCCGCGCGACGCGTGACGTGAGGCTGGGCGAGGCTGTTCTGGATGTCGAGCATTGTGCCGGATGTAGGACGCGCAGGCCGCACTCGCCACCGAAATCGCCGTACTTGCGCGGCGGCGGCGCTGTGATACCGCACCATCACACGAACGGGAGGATGGCATGAAGCGTTGGGTGGCAGGTGTGGCGGCAATCGCGCTCGCGGGATCGGCGATGACGCAGGGCGTCGCGCAAGAGGCTGCGCTGCCCGACGATCAGGCCGCGATGAAGGCGCACGTGCTGTTCCTCGCTTCCGATGTCCTGCGCGGGCGTGAGGCAGGGAGCCCCGAATTCCGCATCGCCGCCGAATATGTCGCCGCGCAATTCTTTGCCGCCGGGCTGAAGCCCGCTGGCGACGACGGCAGCTATATCCAGAAGGTGCCGCTGGTCACCTATCGCGCCGCCGACAAGGGCGATGTCGTGCTGACGCGCAAGGGCGAGGCACCAGCACCGCTTGTGTTTGGCGAGGATTATGTGCCCGGCACCGTCGCGACCGCCGTACGCACCGTGATCGACGCGCCTGTGGTGTTCGTCGGGTACGGCCTGGTCGCGCCGCATTATGGCCGCGATGATTATGCCGGGGTCGATGTGCGCGGCAAGATCGTGGCCTTCTTCGGCGGCGCCCCGATCGATTTCCAGAGCGAAGAGCGCGCGCACTTCCAGAGCGCGACGACCAAGGCGGTGATCGCCCAGGCGCATGGCGCGGTCGGCGCGATCGTGCTGACGCGAAGCGCCATCCCCGGCGGCGGGGCCAGTTTCGACCGGCCACGCACAAGCTGGGCGCGCCCTGACGGCACCGGCGACGCGAGCGGCGTGCCGATCCTCGCCACGATCAGCGCGAGCGGTGCGGCCAAGCTGTTCGCGGGCGCCAAGACGCCGTGGAGCGCCATCATGCCGCGCGTCGCCGACAGCAAGAGCGTGTTCACCGCAGAAGCGCTGCCGGTCAACGCCGCCTTCTCGTTGAAGACCACGTTCGAACCGGCGAGCAGTGCCAACGTCGCGGGCATGATCCCCGGCAGCGACCCCAAGCTCGGCAAGGAAGTGGTGGTCCTGTCCGCGCATCTCGACCATCTCGGCGTCGGGCGGGCGGATGCGAAGGGTGACACGATCTACAATGGTGCTGAGGACAATGCGATCGGCATCGCCTCGCTGATCGAGGAAGCCAAGCGCTTCAAGGCCTCGGGCAAGGCGCCGCGCCGCTCGATCCTGTTCCTTGCCGTCACGGCGGAGGAAAAGGGGCTGGTCGGCTCCGACTATTTCGCCAAGCACCCGACCGTGCCGATCGAGCGGATCGTCGCCGACGTCAATCTCGACATGCCGATCCTGACCTATCCGTTCGAGGATATGACGGTGTTCGGCGCGGATCGCTCGACGCTCGGGCCGATCGTGGCGAAGGCGGTGGGAACGCTGGGCGTGACGATGTCGCCCGATCCCGATCCGTCGCAGGGCATTTTCGTGCGCTCCGACCATTATCGCTTTGTCCAGCAGGGCGTGCCGTCGGTCTTCCTGTGGCCGGGACAGAAGGGGCCGGGCAAGGCCGCTACGGCCGAGTTTTTCAAGACGCGCTACCACCAGCCTGCGGACGATCTGGCGCAGCCGATCGACTGGTCACAGGGTATCCGCTTCATCAATGCGAACTATGCGATCGCGCGCGAAATCGCTGATGGCAATGCGCGGCCGCGCTGGAACAAGGGCGATTTCTTCGGATTGCTGTATCACGGTTACGGCGCGAAATAGCGCATGGGGCGGCTGCTGATCTTCGGGCTGGGCTATACCGCGCAGGCGCTGGCTCGGGCGTTGCGCGGCGAAGGCTGGCACGTCGTCGGCACGACCCGCGACGGACGCGATGGCACGCTGCGCTTCGACGATCGGCACGCGGTTACAGCGGAGCTGGCAGCGGCGACGCACGTGCTGTCGTCGGTGCCGCCGACCAAGGCGGGCGATCCGGCGCTCGACGCTTATGGCGAACGCCTGGCGGCGAGCGACGCATGGCTTGGCTATCTCTCCTCGACCGGCGTCTATGGCGATGCGGGCGGCGCGTGGGTCGACGAAAGCGCGCCGACCGGCACCGGACGCCGTAGTGCGCGGGCCGAGGCGGATGCCGCCTGGCTGGCGGCGGGCGCGCGGGTGTTTCGCTTGCCCGGCATCTATGGCCCGGGCCGCTCCCCGCTCGACCGGGTGCGAAGCGGCAGCGCGCACCGCGTCGATTCGGCGGGGCAGGTGTTCAGCCGCATCCATGTCGACGACATCGTATCGGGCGTATTCGCTGGGTTCGCGGGGTCGGCGGGCGCCTACAACCTCGCCGACGATCATCCCGCGAGCCAGAATGCGGTCATAGAATTTGCGGCCGGCCTGCTCGGGCTACAGCCGCCGCCGTTCGTGCCGATCGAGGCGCTATCGCCAATGGCGCGAGGTTTTTACGCGGAGAATCGCCGGGTCGCGAACGGCAAGGCCAAGCGTGTGCTCGGATGGGCGCCGACTTATCCCGACTATCGCGCCGGCCTGCGCGCCCTGAGCGCAATGATCAACCCGACGGCCACCAGCGCCGCGCCACCCGCCGCCAGCCACGACCAGACATAGCCCTCGAACAGCGTCGACAGCAGCATCGCGATCACCGGCACCAGCACGCTCGAATAGGCCGCCTTGGCCGGGCCGATCACGCGCAGCACACCGTAATAGAGCGGAAAGGCGAGCGCCGACGCGAAGATTCCGAGGTACAGCACCCCCGCGATATAGCCGGGTGCGGTGTCGAATACCGGCGGGCCGCTGATCGTCCAGGCGAGCGTCGCGTCGATGCTTGCGCCGATCAGCATCGCCACGCCCAGCATCGCCGCCATCGGATAGGCGCGCGCGGTCGGCGTCGCCTGCATCACGTTTGCGACCGAGGCTGAGAGAATCGCCAGCAGGGTGAATCCGATGCCCAGCAGCACCTGCCCCGGCCCGTGCGGGTCGACGCGTGCCTCACGGACGAACAGCAAGACGACGCCCGCCATCGCCACACCCATGCCGACGACCAGCTGCCGCCCGAGCTTCTGCCCCAGGAAAACCCGCGCGAAGATAGCATTGGGCAGCAGCAGCAGCGCGAAGACCACCGCGACCAGCCCCGAGGTGACGTACCCCTCGGCGCTATAGACGAAGTTGAAATTGAGGCAGAATTGGCAAAGCCCGGTGACCACCGCGAACGCCCAGCCGCGCGCATCGAGCATGATCCGCTCGCCCCGGAACAGCGCGTAGCCGAGCATCGCCGTGCCAGCGACGATGAAGCGATAGGTCACCGACCAGGTCGGCGGCACCGCGCCCAATTGATGCCGGATCACCAGCCAGGTCGATCCCCAGATCAGCGTTACGATGCCGAATGGGATCAGGATGGCCAGCCTGCTCGAATTGGGCGGGGGCGCCGGGCTGTTCAAAGCGCGGCGATCGCGTCGGCGAGCGGGCGGATGTCGTCCGGCGACTGATTCCACGAAACCACCAGCCGCGCCTCGCCCGGACCCCAATCGTAGAAATCGAAGCCACGTGCGCGCAAGCGCGCCGCCTCCTCCGGGCTGACGCGCAGGAAAACCTCGTTCGCCTCGACCGGATTGACCAGGCGCGCGCCCGCCGCCTGCGCCAGCAATGCGGCCCCGGCATTGGCGTTGCGGCCAAGTTCAAGCCACAGATCGCCCTCCAGCATCGCCAGCAATTGCGCCGCGAGATAACGCCCCTTGGACAATAGCAGCCCCGCGCGCTTGCGGCGGTACAGCGTTGCGGCGGCCAGTTCGGGCTTGAAGAAGATCAGCGCTTCGGCGCTCATCCCACCATTTTTTACGAATCCGAAGCTGAGCGCATCGACTCCTGCGCGCCAGGTCACGTCGGCGGGGGCGCAGCCGAGATGCGCGACCGCATTGGCGAAGCGCGCGCCATCCATGTGCAGCCCGAGGCCGCGCGCCCGCGCCACCGCGCCGATCGCGGCGACATCGTCGGGGCTATAGACCAGCCCATATTCGGTCGCGTTGGTGATCGAAATGGCGTGCGGCTGCACCTGATGCACGTCGTTGCGCGTCGCATCCAGCACGGCGCCGATCGTCTCCGGCGTCAGCCTCGCGCCAGCCCCGTCCGCCAGCAGCAGCTTTGCGCCGTGGGTGTAGAATTCCGGCGCGCCGCATTCGTCATTCTGGATATGCGCGTCGCGGTGGCACACGATCGCGCCGTGCGGTGGGCACATCGCGGCCAGCGCCAGGCAATTGGCGGCGGTGCCCGACGGCACCCACAGCGCGCGCACCTCGGTTTCGAACAGTTCGGAGAAGCGCGAATCGAGCTGCTTGCTCCAGCCATCGCCGTCATAGGCGGTGTCAAGCACGTTGGCGTCGCTCATCGCGGCCAGCACGGCCGGGTGGACGGGGGCGGCATTGTCGGAGAAGAAGCGCATGACATGGCCTTGCGGCGATGCGCGGGCGGCGTCAACCGGTGAGCTTTACTCCTCACCCTCCGGGTCGCGCGGCGGGGGTGCGCGGTCGTCGAAACGGTCGCGGCGGCGGCGATCGGGGCCGCGCTCGGGATCGTCGCTGCGGTTCGGTTCGAAGTTCAGTTCACCGTTGCGCAGCCGGACGCGGCCGACCCCCGGAATCTCGCCTTCGACCGGCGGGATGTTGGCCGGATCAAGGAAGTTTTCGAGCGTCTCGTCGATGCCGTTGCCCGCATCGGGATCGACCATCTCGGGCTCCGGTTCGGGCGCGACGGCGGGGCCGACGCCCAGCGCGCTTTGCATGAAATCGCGCCACACCCGCGCCGGAATGCCGCCGCCGGAGAGACCCGCGTTCGGGGTGTTGTCGTCATTGCCGACCCACACACCGCATACCAGGCCGTTGGCAAAGCCGATGAACAGCGCATCGCGATTGTCCTGCGTCGTGCCGGTCTTGCCATAGGTCGGCACCGATAGCGCCGCCGCACGGCCCGTGCCGGTCTCAGCCGATGCGGAAAGCAGATCAAGCATCTGATCGTGCAGATCGCCCGACAGCGAGCGGGTACGGTCGGTCAACGTCGCGAGCACACCGCGTTCCGGCTCAGCTTCCAGCCCGCGCGGGCGGACCGGATAGCGCTCCGCCGCGATCGAGGCATAGGCAGCGGTCAGTTCCAGCAGCGACATGCTCGACGTGCCGAGCGCGATCGTCGCTTCGTTGGGGATCGGGGTCGAAATGCCGAGATCGCGCGCGGCTTGGATGACGTTCGAAACGCCGACTTGCTGCGTAATCCGTGCGGCGGCGACATTGGAGGAGCGCGCGAACGCCTGACGCAGGCTGATCGGCCCGAGGTAACGCCCGTCGCTATTCTTGGGCGACCATTTGGCGATCGTGATCGGTTCGTCCTCGATCACCGAATTGGGCGTCATGCCGTGGCGCAGCGCGGCGAGATAGACGAACAATTTGAACGCCGAGCCGGGCTGCCGCTGCGCCTGGGTCGCGCGGTTGAACGGGCTATCGGCATAGGATTTGCCCCCGACCATTGCCACGACGCGCCCGTCGGGCCGCATCGCGACCAGGGCGATCTGCGCATCGCGCAGGCCAGCGCGCTTGGTCGCGCGTTCGGCGGCCTTTTGCAGGCGGCGGTCGAGCGTCGTCTGCACGGTGGTCTCGGTGGCGATCTCGCCGGCATGATCGCGGGCCTCGGGCAGCACCCAATCGGCGAAATAGGTGCCGTTGGGCAGGGTCTGCCGCCGGTCGGGCACGATCCGCGCGGGGCGCACGCTTGCGGCCTCTTCCTTGTCGAGGAACTTCGCCTCGACCATCGCCGCGACGACCAGCTTCGCACGATCACGTGCGCCCTGCAGATTGACCGTGGGCGCGAGCTTCGACGGGGCCTTCACCAGCCCGGCGAGCATTGCCGCCTGCGCGATCGACAGATTCTCCGGGGTGCGCCCGAAATAATGCCGCGCGGCGGCGCGCAGGCCGTACACATTGTCGCCGAAATAGACGTTCGACAGATAGCGCGACAGGATCTGGTCCTTGCTCAGCCACGCCTCCAGCCAGAACGCGATCATCACCTCGCGAATCTTCCGCGCTGCAGTACGGTCCGAATCGAGAAAAGCATTCTTGGCGAGTTGCTGCGTAATCGTGCTGCCGCCCTGGTCGCGGCCCTTCGACGTCATATTGTGGAAGAACGCGCGCGCAATCCCGCGCGGGTCGATCCCCCAATGCGTGCGGTAGCGCCGATCCTCGATCGCCAGGAAAGCGTTGGTGACGTTCTTGGGCAGCTTGGCCGCATCGACCGGTGCCTCCAGAATGGCTCCCCGGCGCGCGATCGGCGTGCCGTCATCGGCAAGCAGGGTGATGCTCGGCGGTGTCGGGGGCTGCAGCGATTTCGACAAGGGCGCGGTAACCGCGAGCCAGCCGACCGCGAAGACGAACAGCACGATCGCGGCGGCGATCCCGCGCGTGACCCAGCGCCAGCGGCTGGTGCGGGGGGCGGGCGGCAGATCGGAGGCGTATTCGTCGTCGCCCGCGCTTTGATAGTCGTCGCGCGGCGGCGGCATACCGCCAGTGAGTTCCAGCGCATCATCGTCGCCGTCCGGGCGGGCGCCGCCAATCGGGCCGAAGGGATTAAAGCGCATCAGGCGTATCCATACCGCAAGCCAGTGTATTACTTGCATATGACAGATCATGCAAGTGAGGACGGCGCGTTGCGTGGCCTCTAGCAGTCGGATCGTCGCGACGCGAGCGGAAGGTCGCAGAGGGGAGGACGTGCCACTTGGCGATTGAGCCGCGCCGCAGCCCCGGCTATCGCAACCGCATCCGGCCGCCGTGCCACACCCTGTTTCGAAAGCCCCGTGCGATGGCCGATACCGCTGCTCCTCTCCCGCTCGTCGTTGGTATCGGGGGGACAATCGGCGGCGTCTCCTCGACCGAGCGCGCTCTGGCGATCGCGCTGGATGCGGCGGCGCGCGAGGGGTTTCGCACGCGCATGTTCGGTGGTGCCGACATGGCACGCCTGCCGCTCTACGATCCCAAGGCGACGACGCGGACCGCCGACGAACGCGATTTCGTCGATACCGTACGTCAGGCATCCGCGCTGATCATCGCGTCGCCGGGCTATCACGGCAGCATCTCGGGCGTGGTGAAGAATGCGCTCGATTTGCTGGAGGAAACCGCGCGTGACGAGCACCGGCCGTATCTGGCGGATATGCCGGTCGGACTGATCGCCACCGCTTATGGTTGGCAGGCGACAGGCAGCACGATCGCAGCGCTGCGCTCGATCGTCCATGCGCTGCGCGGTTGGCCGACGCCCTTTGCCGCAGCGGTCAATTCGCAGGTGACCAAGTTTGACGATGCTGGCGGCGCGAACGACCCGGCAGTCGTGGCGCAATTGCAGATGGTGGGGCAGCAGGTCGCCCGCTTCGCGCCGCTGGCGATTCAGCATGGTTGAGCGCTTCGACCGGCGCACAGCGCTAGCGATCGGGGCGGGCGCGCTGGCGAGCACGCCGCTGTGGGCGCAACTGACAAAGCCCGCCGCGCCTGCGCTGACCGACGCCTTCCCCGGCAAGCGCGGCATGATCCTCCAGCGGACCCGCGCGCCGCTGCTGGAGACGCCGATCGCGGCGTTCGACGGCGCGCTGACCGATTCGCCGTTCACGCCGAACGACCGCTTTTTCGTGCGGTGGCATTATGACGACATTCCGCTGTCGGTCGATGTCGCGGCGTTCCGCCTGAAGATCGGCGGCGCGGTGAAACGGGCACTGTCGCTCAGCCTCGCTGACATTCAGGCGCTGCCGCAGGTCGAGATCGCGGCGGTCAACCAGTGTTCGGGCAATTCGCGTGGCCTGTTCGCCCCGCGCGTGCCCGGCGCGCAATGGGGCAATGGCGCGATGGGCAATGCGCTGTGGACCGGGGTGCGGCTGCGCGACATTCTGGAACGCGCCGGGGTTGCGCCCGGGGCGGTGCAGGTGCGCTTCTCCGGCCTCGACAATCCGCCCGGTGCCGCGCCCGACTTCGCCAAGGCGCTCAACCTCGACCGGGCGATGGCGGCGGATACGATCGTCGCCTACGGCATGAACGGCACGCAGCTCCCCCTGCTCAACGGCTTTCCGTTGCGGCTGGTCGTACCGGGCTGGTTCTCGACCTATTGGGTCAAGGCGCTCGACACGGTCGAGGTGCTGACCACGCCCGACACCGGCTATTGGATGGAGAAAGCCTACCGTATCCCCACCGCGCCGCGCGCCAGCGTCGTGCCGGGTGCGAAGGATTTCCCGACCGCGCCGATCGGGGCGATGATCCCGCGCGCCTTCTTCACCCGCGCCGATGCGACCGCCGTGCGCGGGGTCGCGCTGGGCGGCGATGCCGGCGTGGCCAAGGTCGAATGGTCGATCGATGCGGGCAAGAGCTGGCGGGCGGCCGAGCTCGGCCCTGATCACGGGGCCTATGGCTTCCGACGCTGGGCCGCGCGCCTGCCCGCGGGATCGCATACCGTCGCCGTGCGTGCGACCAACGCCAAGAGTGCGACGCAGACCGCCGATCCGATCTGGAACCCTGGCGGTTATATGCGCAACACGATCGAAACCGCGAAAGTGAGCATCGCATGAAGCGCCTGTCGATCATTGCGCTGGTCCTGCTCGCCGCGTGCCATCCGGCGGCGGATAGCCCCACGAAGATCACCCTCACGTCGCAGACGATGACGCTGCCGACCGAGACGGTGACACTGCCGGCCGAAGTCCTGACGGTCAATTGTACCGCCTGCCATTCGCCCGAGATGATCCTGACGCAGCCGAAATTGAAGCCCGAGCAGTGGCAGGCCGAGGTAACCAAGATGCGCGGTGCCTATAAGGCGCAAATCGCCGAGAAGGATGACGCGAAGATCGTGGCGGCCTTGCTCGCGCTGCCCAATCAGAAATAGGCGCGGGCGAAGAACACGGCGGTCGTCACTGCCGTCACCAGCAAGGTCCAGCCGCGCACCAGGCCGGGCGACAGCCGCTTGCCGATATGCGCGCCGACCCAGCCGCCGACCATGCCGCCCGCCAGCATCGGCAGGCACGCCGCCCAGCGGATCAGCCCGACCGCGACGAACACGATCGCCGCGGCCAGATTGGCGACCGCCAGCATCAACGTGCGCGGCGCGAACAGCGCGCGGGGCGAGACGCCTGCGAGCAAGCCGTAGATCGCGGTGGTCATCAGCCCGACGCCGCCGCCGAAATAGCCGCCGTACACGCCAAGCACCGCCTGGACGACAAGCAGGGTATGCGGCCCGATCGTCACGCGCGCCCGCAAGGCATCCGCGGCGCGCTGCCCCAGCGCGATGACGACGAAGGCGAACAGCAACAGCCACGGGATGAGCAGGTCGAACACATGCGTCGGCGTCACCGCGAGCAGGATGCTGCCGCCCAGCCCGCCGGCAAAGGTGATCGCCGCGAGCAGCGGCACGCCGACCCCGCCGACCGGCTGTAGCTCATCGCGAAACGCCCAGGCGCTGGTCGCCGCACCCGGCAGCAGCGCGACGTTGGAGGTGGCATTGGCGCTGTTGGCGGGCAGGCCGAGCGCGATCAGCGCGGGTAAAGTTGCGAAAGTGCCACCCCCGGCAAGCGCATTCATCGCCCCGCCGAGGATGCCCGCGCCGCCCGCGAGAAGGATTCCGGTAATGCTCATCCGCGCGCCCTAGCGTGCCGGGGCGGGGAAGGCGATGGGCGCGCGCTGGCGGAAGTTCACTGGAAAGTCACGCGAACGCGCGCTTTTCGCGCAGATCCGGGATAGGCAACCGCAGCAAGAATTTTGCGCGGATCGGGCGGCAAATCGACGGTTGGAAAGAGCGAATCGATCATCGCATGGTCGGGCGGTTGTAGGACAGCGCGACGTTCAGCGTGTCGGCCACGCGGCCAAGGTCGCGCTGGTGATTGACAGCAGGGCGTCGCGTGTCGCCCCGTCACGCGCCAGCACTGACATGCCCTGGATCACCGCCATCACCAGCCCGGCCAAGGCGGTGGAATCCGTACCTTGGGGCAGCGTGCCGCGCGCGATGTCGCGATCGATTCGGTCCGCGAGGTGGCGCGCGATCGTGGTGCGGATGTCGGCGACGGCGCGCTGGACGGCGGCGGAGTCGGGTGAGCCGCTGGCGGTGGCGCTGGCCAGCAGGCAGCCTTTGGGAGTCGTATCGCCGGTATAGGCGATGGCGGCTCCGGTCAGCAGGTCGCGCGCGGCGTCATAGGCGGTGGGCGCACCTGCGATCCGGTCCGCCATCGCCTGCGGATCCCCTGCGTAGCGCCGCACCGCTTCCAGAAAGAGCCGCTGCTTGTCGCCGAACGCGGTGTAGAGGCTGGGTGCGGTGACGCCCATTGCGGCGGTCAGATCGGCGATCGAGGTGGTTTCATAGCCGTGCCGCCAGAAAGCGAACATCGCCTGTTCGAGCGCGGCGTCGCGATCGAACGAGCGGGGACGTCCGGTCTTGCGCGGCGGGGCGAGCGGTTGCTCGCTTGATGGTTTCATAGTGACCGTTCCGAAATGTCTTGACCTTGGGGCACGGAATGATAGCAGGAATTACATAACGAACGCTATGAAAGTTTGACTCCCATGTCGCTCACCGATTTTCGCACGCTTGGCCGCTCCGGCCTCGTCGTCAGTCCGCTCGCACTCGGCACGATGACCTTTGGCCCCGGCGGCTGGAATGCCGACGACCAGACCGCGCGGGCGATGTTCGATGCGTATCGCGACGCGGGCGGCAATTTCATCGACACCGCCGACATCTATTCGGGCGGCGAGAGCGAGCGGCTGATCGGGCAGTTTCTCAAGGACAGCGGATCGCGCGACGACATCGTGCTGGCGACCAAATTCGGTTTCAACGCATCGGCCAACCCGCTGAGCGCCCGGCAGAGCGGCGGCGGCAATCCCAATGCCGGGGGTGCGGGGGCCAAGAACATCCACCGTGCGCTCGATGCCTCGCTGAAGCGGCTCGGGACCGATCATATCGATCTGTACTGGATGCATATCTGGGACGGGGTGACCCCGGCGGCGGAGATCGTCCAGACGCTCGGCGACCTCGTCCGCGCGGGGAAAATTCGCTATTATGCGCTGTCGGACATGCCGGCGTGGCTGGCAATGCAGGTCGCGACGATCGCGCGTGAGCGCGGGGTGCCGGGGCCGATCGCGCTGCAGCTCGAATATTCGCTGGTCGCGCGCGATGTCGAGGCTGAACATTTCCCCGCCGCGCACGAGGCGGGGATGGCGGTGGTGCCGTGGAGTCCGCTCGGCGGCGGGTTCCTGACCGGCAAATATGCGCGGGGGGACACGGCGGATAGCGGTCGCCTGAGCGGGCCGAACCCGTTCGGCGACAGCAAGTTTGCCGAGCGCAACTGGGATATCTTGGAGGTGCTGAAGGCGGTGGCGGGCGAAGTCGACCGGCCCCCCGCGCAGGTCGCGCTCGCCTGGGTGATGGTGCGCAAGGGCGTCGGATCGACGCTGATCGGCGCGCGGACGGTGGCGCAACTCGAGAGCAATATCGCCGCGACGACGATCGCGTTAAGCGAGGATCAGATGCAGCGGCTCGACGCGGCGAGCGCGCCGGTGCCGGGGTTCAGCGCGTCGCTCGCCCAACCGGGTGTGCGGCGGATGGTGTTCGGCGGGCACGGCGTCGCCGGGTGGGGGGAGCGCTAAATCTGGATGACGTCAGGCCGCGACCGGCGCACTGGCCTTTCCGCTCGCGCCCAAACTAAGACGTTGAGAGCGGTTGTGTCTTGCCCCAAGAGCCGCCGGTCCCATTCCACGTGACTGCGCCAAGCACGAAGTTCTGGCCGCACGACGGACATTGGAAGCGATACAGAACTACATCATCCTGTGGGCTGCTCTCTGAAAAGTCGTCAAATGCGACGACGCCCTTCATCGGCCCCGCATCGATCTGCTCGATGTCGCCGTCCGACAACGCTTGCCGAACGGTGCAAACGACCTTGAATAGCTCGCCGGGCGTCCGAATGGGGACGTGTTGATCCATATTCTGGCAGCGTTCACACGTCACTCTGAAGTGACTACTATCCGTTTGGAGATCGCGCAAACGTCCGCTTTGTGCGCCGCTGGCTTGAATGCGGAACGGCAGGTAGTCACCCACCTTCAGACGTTTGCCCCTGTGCGGGAAAGCCGCCGTTTATGCGGTCACGATACCCGCGTAATCCGTTCGCCTGAGCCTGTCGAAGGGCCTCTCTCAAAACGCCAAGCGCGCGCCTTTTTCGACGGGGCTTCGACAACCCCGGATCAGGTCCGGGGCCGAACGGGTTTGAGACAATCGCGCCTGGCAGCAAACGGCCTTAGCCAAGCGCGGCCAGCTTCGCTTCCTGCCGGTCGAGCTCGGCGCGCGACAGCTTTTCGCTTGCGGTCTTGAGCTGGCCGCACGCCGCGTCGATGTCGCGCCCGCGCGGGGTGCGGACGGGCGCTGAAATCCCGGCGTCGAACACGATCGTCGAGAAGGCCCTGATCCGCTCCGGCGTCGAACATTCGTACGCTGCGCCGGGCCAGGGGTTGAACGGGATGAGGTTCACCTTGGCCGGCAGATCGAACTTGCGCAGCAGCCGGACGAGCTCGCGCGCGTCCTCGTCGCTGTCGTTCTTGTCCTTCAGCATGACATATTCGAAGGTGATGCGCCGCGCATTGTTGGCGCCGGGATAATCGGCGCAGGCCTGCAGCAATTCCTCGATGCCGTATTTCTTGTTGATCGGCACCAGCTCGTCGCGGACTTCCTTGGTGACGGCGTGCAGCGAGATGGCGAGGTTGACCGAAATCTCCTCGCCCGCACGCGCGATCAGCGGCACGATCCCGCTGGTCGACAGCGTGATGCGGCGGCGCGACAGGCCGATGCCGTCGCCGTCCATCACGATCTTCATCGCATCGCGGACATTGTCGAAATTGTAGAGCGGCTCGCCCATGCCCATCAGCACGATGTTGGTGAGCATCCGGCCCTCGGGCTGGCTCGGCCATTCGCCCAGCGCATCGCGCGCGAGCATCACCTGGCCGACGATTTCCGACGGCTCAAGATTGCGCACCAGCCGCATCGTGCCGGTGTGGCAGAAGCTGCAATTGAGCGTGCAGCCGACCTGGCTGGAGATGCACAAAGTCCCGCGATCGGCATCGGGGATGAACACCATCTCGTAATCATTGCCGTCATCGGTGCGCAGCAACCATTTGCGCGTGCCGTCGGTGGAGACTTGCGCCTCGACCACTTGCGGGCGGCTGATCGTGAAGCGCTGGGCGAGCCAGGGCTGCATCGTCTTCGAAATGTCGGTCATCAGCGCGAAATCGGTGACGCCGCGATTGTAGATCCAATGCCACAGCTGTTTCGCGCGCAGCTTCGCCTGCTTGGGGTCGAGCTGCGAGGTTTCGAGCGCCATGCGCAGATCGGCCTTGGTCAGGCCGAGCAGATCGATCCGGCCGTCGCTGCGCGGGGTCAGCGCGCGGGGCACGGGAACGGGATCGATATGGCCGGGAATGGCCATGAGGGTCGTCGCGGAATTGGGCATGGGGTCGATGTAGTCGAAAACGGCGCAACTTTCCAGCCGCGCGCGCTAGCGCCGCACGCACCCCAACGTCGCCGCGTCGATCGCGGTGGCCGCGCCGCGCAGAGCATAGACGTCGGCAAAGGGCGTGCCCGATTTGGCGAGCGTTTCGACACTCATGCTGCGGCTGGAGCGGATCGCGGCCACGATCGCGGCGTCGGCTCTGGAATCGGGTGCCCAGGCATCGGCCCGCCCGGCGACCAGTTCGAAGCGGCGCTCGCCGATCGATAGCGTGACACGCGATTGCGGGTCGCGTTCGCGGCTCAGGCGGATGTGGAGCTGGTTGCGCGCGCCCTTGCCGGGCCAGGTGGCGACGCTGGCGAAGGGTCGCCAGCTCGATGCGCCGCCGGAGCGGACCGGCTCGGCTATCGCGTAGCAGCGCGCGGGCGATGCGTCGGCGAAGGCGCCCCAGCTGTCGAACACGCCAAGCGATTCGCGCGCGGCGGCGGGGCTTGCGATCAGCAATAATGCCGCCGCCCAGCGCTTCATGCCGGGGCGTGGCCGGTGCCGCGGTGGACGATCGTTTCCACGCCGCGCTCTATCAGCACGACTGACCCCTGCGGCAGGCCGGGCGCTGCGGGCGCGCCATAGCCGGGCACGTTCTCCGTGCCGGTCATCACCCCGCGCAGCACGCGGCTGGAAATGCCGTGCATGATGACCAACCGGTCGCCCGGATCGTCGGCGGTATCGGCAAGCCAGCCCGACACGCGCGCGGCGATCTGCGGATAGGTTTCGCCATCGGGCGCGGGGAACAGCAGGCCGCGTTCGCGATCGACCACTTTCTCGCCTGCCTCAGCCAGCGCGGCGTAATAGGCCCCGCCCCAACGGCCCATCCCGATTTCGACCAGTCGCGAATCGGTGCGGGCGGCGTGCCAGTCGAGTTCGAGGTGCTCGGCGATGATTCCGAGCGTCTGCAAGGCGCGGCCGGTGGGGGAGGCCCAGAGCGTCAGCGCCGGTTTCGCCCCCAATTTTTCGCGTAAGGCCCGGCCCATTTCGTCGGCTTGCGCGAAACCGGCGCGGGTGAGGGGGGTGTGAATATGGTCGCCTTGCAGCCGTCCTGCGGCATTGAAGACCGTTTCGCCGTGCCGCGCGATGAAATCGCGGCCACTTCTGGGCGGCAATGCGGCGTTGGTTTCCATGGCCCGCCTTTCAACCCCGTGTGGCGCAAAAGCAACGATTTTCCTTGTTGTCTGAGGTTCATGAAACTCCGCGCCCGCTCACCTATTTGAGCAGTCCCACCAGGGATCGGTGGGTTGTACAATGGAGTTATCCCAATGCGTAAGCTTACCCTCACCGCCGCTGCGGCCACCTTTGGCCTCGCGCTTGCCGCCCCCGCTTTCGCCCAGGACGGCCCCCCGCCGTCGGCCGATGACCGCGCCTTCTCCGGGCCGCGCGTCGGCGTCATCCTCGGCTATGACAAGCTGCAGCCCGGCCGTGGCCCGAATTCCGACATCAGCAGCGACCGCAAGGCCGACGGCCTGACCTATGGCGGCGATTTCGGTTACGACGTTGCGATGAACAATTTCGTGATCGGCGCCGAAGGTGAGATCACCGGCTCGACCGGCGACGTCAGCAACAACCCGGTCAACGCTGCGGCGCTCGGCTATGGCTCGGTCAAGCAGGGCCGTGACCTCTATGCCGGTGCGCGCATCGGTTACATCGTCGCCCCTTCGACGATGATCTATGCCAAGGGTGGTTACACCAACGCCCGGCTCGATCTGACCGCGAACGACGGCACCACGACGACCGGCCGCCACTATAATCTGGACGGTTACCGCGTCGGCGCAGGCGTTGAGCAGAAGATCGGCCGCACCACCTATGCCAAGCTCGAATATCGCTATTCGAACTACGGCAATGCGCGCCTTGAGTACGCCAACGGGTCGAACACGAACAATTTCAGCGTCGATACCGACCGGCATCAGATCGTCGCTGGCGTAGGCGTCCGATTCTAAGCCAACTGTCCCGTTCGCGGGCGTAAATCAGGGGTCGGAGCGCTTGCTCCGGCCCCTTTTATGTTTAAGGAATGGGACACGGCGAATTGCCTCCGGTGCGCACTGCGTCACACGGAGATACTTGAGGGCGGCGGCCCGGGGGAACATGATGAAAGCGACGATCGAACGCGCGACTCTGTTGAAGGGCTTGAGCCACGTCCAGTCGGTGGTCGAGCGGCGCAACACGATCCCGATTCTGTCGAACGTGCTGATCGAGGCGACCGCGGAGGGTGGCCTGAAGCTGATGGCGACCGACCTCGATTTGCAGATCAACGAGACGATAGCAGCAGCCGTGGATCAGCCCGGCGCGACCACCGTTTCTGCGCACACCTTGTTCGACATCTGCCGCAAGCTGCCCGAGGGGAGCCAGGTCAGCCTTGCCGCTGCGGATGGCAAGATGACGATCATGGCAGGTCGCGCGAAGTTCCAGCTCGGCACGCTGCCGCGCGACGATTTCCCGGTGATCGCCGAGGGCGAGCTGCCGATTTCGTTCGAGCTTCCGGCGGAAACGCTGAAGCAGATCATCGACAAGACACGCTTTGCGATCTCGACGGAAGAGACGCGCTACTATCTGAACGGCATCTTCTGGCACGTGTCCGACGACCCGCAGCCGGTGCTGAAGGCCGCCGCGACCGACGGCCACCGCCTCGCGCGGATCACGCTGCCGCGGCCCGATGGCGCGGAAGGGATGCCCGACGTGATCATCCCGCGCAAATGCATTGCCGAACTGCGCAAGTTGCTCGACGAGATCGACGGGTCAGTCGGTGTATCGCTGTCGGCGACCAAGATCCGTTTCGACCTGGGCCAGGCGCTGCTCACGTCCAAGCTGATCGACGGCACCTTCCCCGATTACAGCCGCGTCATCCCGACCGGCAACGACAAGATCCTGAAGATTGACCCGCGCAGCTTCGAGGAAGGCGTCGATCGCGTCTCGACCATCGCGACCGAGAAGACCCGCGCGGTGAAGATGGCGCTCGATCGCGACAAGATCATCCTGTCGGTGACCAGCCCTGAAAACGGCACCGCGGCTGAAGAAGTGCCGGGCGATTACACTGCGCTCGGTTTCGAGATCGGCTTCAACAGCCGCTATCTGCTCGATATTCTCGGGCAGCTGCACGGCGACACGGTCGAAGTGCACCTTGCCGACGCCGCTGCGCCGACGCTGATCCGCGAGAATGACAAGTCGGCGGCGCTGTACGTGCTGATGCCGATGCGGGTTTGATTGGGGCGTTGTACCACGTCCGTTCAGGCTGAGCCTGTGGAAGTCCTGCCCTTCTGCCACTAGCGCTGGCGGAAGGCAGCCCTTCGAAAAGCTCAGGGCGAACGGACAGCCCGCCCCGACTCCTTACGCCGGAATCTGCTGCGAGATGCAGTGGAAGCTGCCGCCGCCGGTGAGGATCGCGTCGGCGCGGAGGCCGACTGCCGTTCGGTCCGGGAACAGCGCCTGTACCGCCGCGACCGCCGCATCGTCATTGGGGGCGCCGTAAAGCGGCACGACGACGGCGGCATTGCCGATGTAGAAGTTCATGTAGCTGGCCGGCACGATCTCCTCGTCACGCAATACGCGGCCGGGGGAGGGGATGCGCACCACCTCCAGCCCCTCGACCGCAGCGGCGGCTTGCGCGGCGCGTTGGTAGACCAGCCAGTTGGGGTCGTTCTCCGCCGCCTCGGGGATAGCCAGCACGCCGGGCGCGACGAAGCGGGCGAGATTGTCGACATGGCCATCGGT
Source organism: Sphingomonas sp. MMS24-J45 (assembly GCF_044881195.1). Classification (GTDB taxonomy): domain Bacteria; phylum Pseudomonadota; class Alphaproteobacteria; order Sphingomonadales; family Sphingomonadaceae; genus Sphingomonas. Next base: position 1,817,129 of record NZ_CP173255.1, read on the forward strand.
ATGATCATGCATCAGCCCGTCGCCGAGCCACACCACCTGCACGAAGCCAAGATCGTCGTGCAGCCGCCGCTCGATCTCCGCCTTGGATAGCGCGGGATTGCGATTGGGGTTGAGCAGGCATTGCTCGGTCGTGACGACGAGGCCGGTGCCGTCGCCATCGAGCGCGCCGCCCTCGAGGATCCAGCCGCAGCTTTGGACGTGCAGTCGTTTGCGCTGCGCAAGGCGCAGGCCGATGTCGTCGTCACCGGGCAAATCGTATTTCCCGCCCCAACCGTTGAAGCCGAAATCGCGCGCGGTGCCGTCCGACAACAGGATCGGCCCGGTGTCGCGCAGCCAGATGTCGCCGAACGGCTCGACCACGACATCCGCGGCATCGCCCGCCATCTGCTTCGCCGCGCGCGCCGCTTCGTCATCCGCCGCGACAAGGATGACGCGCTCGCCGCGCCCATCGGCATAGACCGCGCGCGCGAAGGCGGTGACCTCCTCGCGCGCCGGTTCGAGATCGTCTTCCCACAGTTCGGGATGGCTCGGAAAACCGATCCACACCGCCTTGTGCGGTGCCCATTCGGCGGGGGAGGGGGCGGTTCATGCTTACTTCCTGGCTTCGGGATGGTCGCGGTCGCGAATGGCGCGGAATTCGGCGGTCTTGTACCAGTTCGGCCAGTCAGACCCCTCAGCCAGCGCGCGGCCGAGGCCGTAATAGAGCTGCAGATCCTCGACCGCGCCGGACCAATCCCACGCCGCATTATATTCGTCCTGCGGCTTGTGGTAGCGGTTTTCGATGTAGTCGAGCGTCGCTGCATGGCCTGCGGCTTCCCCGCCGACGCGCAAATTCTCGCCCGATTCGCCGTAGAACATTGGCACGCCGAGCTTGGCGAACATGAAATGGTCGGAGCGGAAATAGCTGCCGCGTTCGGGGTTGGGTTCGGGCTTCACCACGCGGCCCTGCGCGGCCACGAGCTTGGCCATCATGTCCTCTAACTCGGACTTGCCCGCGCCGGTCACGACGAAATCGCGCGCGCGGCCGACCGTGTTGAGCCCGTCCATGTTCACGCCGCCGACGGTGGTCGCCATCGGATAGATCGGATGTTCGGCATAGAAGCGCGATCCGAGCAGGCCGCATTCCTCGCACGTGACCGACATGAACACCTGGCTGCGTCGCGTCGGGCCGGCCTTCACGCTCGCCTCGGCAAGAGCCACCAGCCCGGCGGTGCCGCTCGCATTGTCGAGCGCGCCGTTGCAGATGCCGTCGCCCTTCACGGGCGTGCAGTGACCGAGATGGTCCCAATGCGCGGTATAGAAGACATATTCCTTCGGGCGGGTCTTGCCCGGCAGGATGCCGATGACGTTCTTCGACGCCTGGCGCTTGATCGTGTTGGTGAAGCTGACCGACGCGGTCAGCCCGAGCGGCACTGCCTTGAAGCCCTTGACCTTGGCGGCGGCGCTGAGCGCGTCGAAATCCTGGCCCGCGCTGGCGAACAGTTCCTTGGCGCGGGCGAGCTGCATCCAGCCGATCGCATCGCTTTGATCGGCATGGTCGCCCTTCTCGTCGAGTTCGAGCTGCGGCCCGGTGTTGCTCGACTGGACGACGCCCCAACCATAAGCGGCGGGTTCGGTATCGTGGACGATGATCGCGGCGGCGGCGCCCTGGCGCGCGGCCTCTTCGTACTTGTAGGTCCAGCGGCCGTAATAGGTCATCGCCTTGCCTTCGAAGAGCCCGGTGCGCGCGCTCGATTGCCAGTCGGGATCGTTGACCAGGATGAGGACGGTCTTTCCCTTCACGTCGACGCCGGCATAATCGTTCCAGCCGCGTTCGGGCGCGTTGATGCCATAGCCGACGAAGACGACCGGGCTGTCCTTCACCGCGATGCTGGGCGCGACCTTGTAGCTTTTGACCACGACATCGTCCCTGAAGGCGAGGGTGAGCGGGGTCTTGCCGCCCGCGATCGTCATCGGGGAGACATTCTCGGCGGTCATCTCGACCAGCGGGACGTCCTGAAACCAGCCGTCGCCGGGGCCGCCGGGGTTGCCGGGCTTCAGGCCCGCTGCCTTGAAGCGTTTCACGAGATAGGCAGTGGTCTTCTCCTCCCCCGCGCTGGTCGGCTTGCGGCCTTCATAGGCATCGGAGGAGAGCGTCTGGGTCACGTCCTTCAGGGTCTGGACACTGATCGGCGGGGTGCCCGGGGCTGGTTCGGCCAAGGCCGGCGTCGCCGCGACGACGGTCGCGAGGGCGATCATTCTGAACGTGGTCATCGGCGCACTGCTCCCCTGAATCGATCCCGCTGTAGTGGCATTGGCGGGCGTAGGGCGCAACCGCCGCACCGGCGCTTGCGATCCGCTCCGACTGGCTTATCGTGCGGAGACAGGGGGAGTTTTCGATATGATCGTGCGGTATATTTCGCTGACGGCGCTACTCGTTACGGCGATGCCGGTCCATGCTGCGAGCGACGCGGCGATCCGGTTCGGCGCGCGCGAGGCGGTCCAGCAGATCAGCCTGTCGCCCGATGGCAAGCGTATCGTCGTCATGGCCCCGGATGCCAAGCGTGGGACGCGCGCGATCGTCTATACGCTCGACGACGATACCAAGCCGCCCGTGACGGTGCTCGCGTCGGCGGGTGACAAGGAGCAAATCGATTATTGCCAATGGAGCAGCAACGACCGCCTGATCTGCGGGGCCAGCTTCACCAAGGGTCGGGTGCGCGAGATGATCGCGTTCGACCGGCTTCTGACCGTTGGCGCAGACGGGACCAATCTGAAGGTGCTGAGCGCCGCCCCGTCGTCCAACGCGCTTGATATCATGCAAGATGGCGGCCGCATCATCGACTGGCAGGGTGATGCGAGCGGGAGTGCGGTGTTGATGACGCGCCAGTTCGTGCCGGAGGTATCGACCGGAACCCACGTCAACGTTTCGGACAAGGGGCTGGGGGTCGAGCGTGTCGATCCCGCGACCTTGCGGCGCGTCAGGGTCGAACGACCGCGCGACACAGCACGGGAATATATCACCGATGGCCGCGGCAAGGTTCGCATCATGGGCCTGCGCCCCACCGATGGCGACGGTTACAGCGGAGCCAAGGTCAATTATATGTATCGCACGGCGGACTCGAACGACTGGTTGCCGCTCAGCGTGGTCAGCGGCAATTCGCAGACCTCTTCGGGCTTTGATCCCTACGCGGTCGATCCGACGCTTAACGTCGCGTACGGACTGGATTCGCAGGACGGGCGCACCGCGCTGTTCAAGATCGCGCTGGACGGGAGTCTGAAGCGCGAACTGGTCTTTGCGCGCCCTGATGTCGATGTCGCGGGGCTGATCCGGATCGGGCGGCAACGGCGCGTGGTCGGCGTCAGCTATGTAACCGATCGCCGCGAAACCAATTTCTTCGATCCCGAACTGAAAAAGCTGCGCGTCGCTTTGGCCAAGGCGATTCCGCAGCGACCGCTGATCCAGTTCATCGATTCGAGCGCCGATGAATCGCGGCTGTTGCTGTGGACCGGCAGCGACATCGATCCGGGCGAATATATGCTGTTCGACAAGAAGACGCGGCAGCTTGCCAGCGTGCTGCGCGCGCGGCCGCCGCTCGATGATATGACGCTCGCGCCGGTGAAATCGATCACTTTTCCGGCGGCCGATGGTACGCCGATCCCAGCCTATCTCACGCTGCCGGTCGGCAAGCCTGCCACCAACCTGCCCGCCATCGTGATGCCGCACGGTGGCCCGGGGGATCGCGACGAATGGGGGTTCGACTGGCTCGCGCAATTCTTCGCGGCGCGCGGTTACGCGGTGCTGCAGCCCAATTATCGCGGCTCGACCGGCTATGGCGAAGGCTGGTTCAAACAGAACGGCTTCAAATCGTGGCGCACCGCGATCGGCGACGTGAACGATGGCGGGCGCTGGCTGGTGAAGCAGGGCGTCGCCGCGCCGAACACGCTCGCGATCGTCGGCTGGTCCTATGGGGGATATGCCGCGCTGCAATCGGCGGTGCTCGATCCAACCCTGTTCAAGGTGATCGTCGCGATCGCGCCGGTGACCGATCTGAACACGCTGCGGCACGAACATGACGGTTATAGCGATTTCGCGCTGGTCGACGCCTTTATCGGGAAGGGACCGCATGTCGTCCAAGGGTCGCCCGCGCAGAACGTCGCGCGCATCACCGCGCCGGTGCTGATGTTTCACGGCGACATCGATCAGAATGTCGGCATCGGGGAATCGCGAATGATGGCGAACCGGTTGCGCAGCGCGGGTAAATCGGTCGAGCTGGTCGAGTTCAAGGGGCTGGCGCATCAGCTCGACGATAGCGAGGCGCGGACCGCGATGCTCGATCGCAGCGACAGCTTCCTGCGGGAGAAGATGGGGATGCCGCCGCTGCCGTGATAGGGCGCGGGTAGGGCGGCACAAAAAGGGCGGCTCCTTGCGGGGCCGCCCTTTTGTGTTTCTTGGCTTGAAGCGCCGCGGCGAAGCCGCGTCGTCGGTCGGGGCTTTGGCCCCGCCGGCCGCTCGCGTTGGATGTCCGGATTAGCTTTCGCTAATCCGCGTCATCAACGCGAATAGAATTCGACCACCAGATTCGGCTCCATCTTCACCGGATAGGGTACTTCGTCGAGGGTCGGGATGCGGACCAGGGTTACCTTTGCGGCACCGTCGGGTGCGACATAGTCCGGGATTTCGCGCTCGGCGAGGCTCTGCGCTTCCATCACCAGCGCCATTTCCTTGGCCTTGGCACCCAGCGTGATTTCGTCACCCACGAAGCAGCGACGCGAGGCGATGTTGCACTTCACGCCGTTGACGCGGACGTGGCCGTGGCTGACGAGCTGCCGTGCGGCCCAGACGGTCGGCGCGAACTTGGCGCGGTACACGATCATGTCGAGGCGCTGTTCGAGCAGGCCGATCAGGTTCTGACCGGTGTCGCCCTTCATGCGAGCGGCTTCGGTGTAGCAGGCGCGGAACTGCTTCTCGGTCACGTCGCCATAATAGCCCTTCAGCTTCTGCTTGGCGCGCAGCTGAATGCCGAAATCGCTGACCTTGCCCTTGCGGCGCTGGCCGTGCTGACCGGGGCCATATTCACGCTTGTTGACGGGCGACTTGGGGCGGCCCCAAATGTTCTCGCCCATACGGCGATCGAGCTTGTACTTTGCGGAAGAACGCTTCGACATCAGAAATTCCTAAGGCAAATGCTTCGTGACAAGACCACCGGCTGAAAGCCTGCGATCGATACCCGGTATCGCTCTATCCTGATCTGTCGATGAGATCCGGGCAGGGCCACCGCTTCACCGGGGTGCGGGGCCAATTGCGAAGGCGGCCAGTTAGCGGGGTGGACGGTCTGAGTCAAGCTTCGGGGCGGCAAGCTTGGAGGTGGGCAGCAGCGGGCGCAGGCGCGGCATCACGACCGTGCGAATGATGAAGTCGGACCCTTCCCGCGTCGGATGCTGGGTGTCGTCCTGCAACATCGCCCCGCCCTTCAGCCGCGCGAGGCATTGCTCGCCGCGGCACAGCGCATCGGCGAGCGAGATGACCGTCGCATCGGCGCCGCGCATCTGGCGCTGGAACGCGGCGTCCTGCGTCCTGAAGGTCCAGTCGATCGATCCGTCGGCAATCCACACCGGCCCGGCCGTCGCGCCGGTCCAGTGCCGGCGTACGATTACCCGCGACGGCGCGCTGGTCCACATGATGGCCGGGCCGAGGATGGCGACCCGCGCGACCCCCATGCGATGGAGTCGCCGGGTCAGCGTCGGCAGGTCATGCTCGTCCTGGTCCTTGCGCATTACGATCAGCACAAGCTGCGGCCGCAGCCGCGCGATCGCCGCCAGGGCATAGGCGTTCGCGCGACCGCACAGCGGGGTCGAAGAGGCCTGATCGGCCCCGGGCTTGCATCCTGCCGACGTCGCCCGATAGAGCGGAATTGCCGCCGGAATATATTTGCGCAGCGCAGGATAGAGCGCTCCCGCGTGGGAATCGCCCCACAGGAAGACGCCACCCGGCGGCCCCGCGGTACACGACTCCGGTATGTCCTCGCGGCCGGTACGGCGCAGCGTCTCAAGCCGGTCGCACACGCGCCAATAGGTCACATCCGGATCAAGGAAGACGTTGGCATTGCGTGCGACGAGATCGTCACGCGGCACCAGATCCGCGCTGCGCCCCGGCACCTTTCCCTGCAAGGCCAGGACCGCACCGGCCAGACCGAGGATCGCAACCACCGCGATGCCGACTGCTGCCGATGCGACACCCGGCCGGTTCAGCGCGCTGCGCAGGCGAATTTCCAGCAGGTGGTACGACACGATAGAGACCGGCACGAGCGCAACGAGCGTCACCACGCTTGGTAATATGGTGTCGGTCTGCGCCACGAAATACAGCCAGGTGAGCGCCGGCCAATGCCACATGTACAGAGAATAGGAGATTGCGCCGACGCCCTGCACCGCGCGCCCGCGCAGGATCGGCAGCGGCCGCGCGGCGTAAAGAACCGCAAGCGTGCCGAACGTGGGGAGCAAGGCCAGCCAGCCAGGCCAGAGCGCCTCGGGCTGGATCAGCATGATGCTCGCCGCGATCAGCCCGTGCCCAAGGATCGTCGCCGCAAGGGAAGCGCGACGCGACAGCGTTAAGGGGAAGAGCCACGCCAGCGCGCCCAGCAGCAACTCCCACAAGCGCGCCGGTAACAGGAAGAAGGCGATGTCGGGGCGCAGATAGGAGAAATAGAGCGAGACGATGAAGCCCGCGACGCAGCTTCCCAGCACGATGCCGTGGCGATGCTTCGGCAACCACCGCCACACGCCGAGCAGGAAGAGCGGGAAGAGCAGATAGAATTGCCATTCGACCGCCAGGCTCCAGGTGTGGAGCAGCCACTCGTCGTGCGCGTTCGGGCTGAAATAGCCGATGCGATGCCGCCAATAGAGCAGGTTCGAGACGAAGCCGAGGCTTGCCAGGATCTCGCGCGCCAGCGTCGCATATTCGCTGGGCAGCAGTACGCACCAGCCGAGCACCAGCAACGCCGCGCACACCGCCAGCAATACCGGCACGATCCGCGTGGCGCGCATCGCGTAAAAGCGCCGCAGCGAGAAGCGATCCTGGTCGAGCCCGGTGACGATGATCTGCGTCATCAGAAATCCCGACACGACGAAGAAGATATCGACTCCGACGAAGCCGCCGGGCACCGAGGTCGGGAAAAAATGCCCGCCGATCACCGCGGTCACGGCGATCGCGCGCAGCCCGGCGATGTCGGCGCGAAATGCGGTGCGCGCTGGTGCTGCGGTATCGCTCACGCAAAATCCCCCTGCGGAAAGCGCCTGCGCGGGCAAGCCGGTGTGAGTCAAGATTGCGCGGACGGTGTCAGATACGAGCGGGCTCTAGCTGGACAGGCAGGCCTTGCCTCGCCAAGACCGTCGCCATGAGCGATATTCTCACCGGCCCCGATTGCACGACCATGACGGAGGTCCGCGCCGGCGTCGATCAGGTCGACCGCGACCTTATCGCGCTGCTCGCCCGGCGCTTCCAGTATATGGACGCCGCCGCGCGGATCAAACCCGAACGCGGCGCGGTGCGCGACGAAGCGCGCAAGGCGCAGGTCATCGCCAACGCCTGCGCCGCTGCCCGTACGGCGGGCGTGCCCGAGGAGGCGGTCGCCGATCTGTGGGAGCGGCTGGTCGAGGCCTCGATCGCTTATGAACTGGCGGCGTTCGACCGGCGGTGACGGGGCGAGGCTAGGGCCGCCGCGGCGTCTTCCCCGAGAGCGCGCTCAACACGCCGCGCATTGTGCGGACTTCCTGCGATGACCAGCCCGGCTTGGTCAGCAGGGTGCGGAGCGTCCGGCGCGTGACGGGGGTGCGCGCAGGCGGGTAGAAGAAATCGGTCGCGACCAGCATCGCATCGAGCTGTGCGATCATCCCGTCGAGCTCTTCCTGGCTGGCGGGCGGGGGGAGTTCGGTCTCGGGCGGCTGCGCCAGCGCGACGCCCTTCGACCATTCATAGGCGACGAGGATAACGGCCTGCGCGAGGTTGAGCGAGCCGAATTCCGGGTTGATCGGCACGGTGATGATCGCGCGGGCCAGCGCAACATCATCGGTTTCAAGACCCGAGCGCTCGGGGCCGAACAGGATCGCGGAGCGGCCCGGCCCGGTGTGGATCGCGGTGGCGGCAGCCTCGGGCGTCACGACGGGCTTGGTCACGCCGCGCTTGCGTACCGTGGTCGCATAGACATGCGCACAATCGGCGACTGCCTCGGCGACGGTTTCAAAGACTTGCGCGCGTTCGAGCACCACGTCCGCACCCGAAGCGGCGGGCCCGGCGCTAGGGTTGGGCCAGCCGTCACGCGGCGCGACAAGGCGCAGCTCGACCAGCCCGAAATTGAGCATCGCCCGCGCCGCCTTGCCGATATTCTCGCCCAGTTGCGGGCGGACCAGGACGATGACGGGGGGCTGGGTGGCATTCTCACTGCCTTCCCCGTTCGTCCTGAGTAGGGGCTGAGCTTGTCGAAGACCCGTATCGAAGGATTTTCGCGCCAAGCGCTGGATTTCCGCCCAATTCGAGGAGATCAACGCTTCCTTTTTGGCGCGCGACCAGCCCTTGATCTGGTGCTCTGCCTCCAGCGCTTCGAGACGCGATAGAAAGTCCTGCGACCAGACAAGCTCGACTGGTCGCCGCCGCTGCGTGTAGCCGGGAATCTCGCCGCGATCATGCTGCCCGATACGCTGCTCCAGCGCTTCGGTATGGCCGACATAATAGCTGCCGTCGGCGCAGCGCAGCATATAGGCGTAAAAGCTCAAACCCCTGTCCTTCGATACGCGCCTTCGACTTCGCTCAGTCGCTACTCAGGACGAACGGAGGATAGAGGCAGCGTTGATGTGCGCGCCGCGTTTACCCGCCGCCGACCTCGTTGTGCGCGACTTCACTGACGGACCCGGCGAATTCCTCAAAATCCTTGGCTTCGGTGAAGTCCTTGTACACGCTGGCGAAGCGGATGTAGGCGACCGAATCGAGGCCCTTGAGGCCCTCCATCACCATTTCGCCGATCTTGCCCGAGCGGACTTCGCTTTCGCCTTGTGTTTCCAATTGGCGCTGGATGCCCGAGACGAGCTTTTCCAGCCGCACCGCATCGATCGGGCGCTTGCGCGCCGCGATCGAGACCGAGCGGAGCAGCTTTTCGCGGTCGAACGGTTCCCTTTTGTCTTCGCTTTTCAACACGGTCAGTTCGCGCAGCTGGATGCGTTCGAACGTGGTGAAGCGCGCGCCGCAGCCCTCGCACTGCCGTCGCCGCCGGATTGCCCCGGCGTCTTCGGTCGGCCGCGAATCCTTTACCTGACTGTCTTCATGGCCGCAAAAGGGACACCGCATCGGTTACTTGTTCATCTTTCGAAAAGCGGCATAGCCTGCGCCGACCAGCGCGCCGGTCAGGATCGAGAAAGGCAGCACGATCGCCGCGAGTGCGCCGACCGCGGCCCCGCCGACGAGCTTGTTGCCATTTTCGCCGCCGATCGCCTTCGACGTATAATCGACCGCGCTATCGAGCGCCTCGACCACGTCTTCGCCAACCGCGCGGACGGTTGCTTCGAAATCGATCTTCGGTTTGTCGCTACCTTGGTCGGTCATGTCATGCCTCCGGATAGATGGGGAAACGGTGACATAGCAGACTAACACGCTCACGTACAGCGGCTTCGACCTCGGGGTCGCCCTGCTCGCCCTTGGCGCGCAGGCCGTCGAGCACGTCGGCGACCATATGGCCGATTTCGCGGAACTCGGCAGGGCCGAAGCCGCGGGTCGTCCCGGCGGGCGTGCCAACGCGGATGCCGCTGGTCTTGGTCGGCGGCAGCGGATCGCCCGGGATGCCGTTCTTGTTGCAGGTGATCCCGGCGCGTTCCAGCGCTTCGTCGGCATCCTTGCCGGTCACGCCCAGCGGCGTCAGGTCGACCAGCGCGAGGTGCGTGTCGGTGCCGCCCGAGACGATGTTGCAGCCGCGCTCTTTCAGCGTTGCCGCCAGTACCTTGGCGTTTTCCATGACCGCGGCGATGTAGCTCTTGTAGCCCGGCTGGAGCGCCTCACCGAAGGCGACTGCCTTGGCCGCGATGACGTGCATCAGCGGGCCGCCCTGCAGGCCCGGGAACACCGCCGAATTGAGCTTCTTGCCGAGCGCTTCGTCGTCGCTGAGGATCATGCCGCCGCGCGGCCCGCGCAGCGTCTTGTGCGTCGTGGTCGTCGCGATGTGCGCGTGCGGGAAGGGCGAGGGGTGGAGCTTGGCCGCGACCAGCCCGGCGAAGTGCGCCATGTCGACCAGGAAATAGGCGCCGACCTCATCCGCGATCGCGCGGAACTTGGCGAAATCGATCTGGCGGGGATAGGCCGAGCCACCCGCGATGATTAGCTTGGGCTTATGCTCGCGCGCCAGCGACGCGACTTCCTCGAAATCAATCAGGTGGGTGACCGGATCGACGCCATATTGCACTGCGTTGAACCATTTGCCCGACATGGCCGCGCGGGCGCCGTGCGTCAGGTGGCCACCGGCGTCGAGGCTCATGCCCAGGATCGTCTCGCCCGGTTTGACCAGCGCCAGCATCACCGCGCCGTTCGCCTGCGCGCCCGAATGCGGCTGAACATTGGCATAGGCGCAGCCGAACAGTTCCTTGGCGCGGTCGATCGCCAACTGCTCGACCACGTCGGAGGGGTGGCACCCCTGATAGTAGCGCTTGCCGGGATAGCCCTCGGCATATTTGTTGGTGAAGACCGAACCCTGCGCCTCCAGCACCGCCTTCGACACGATGTTTTCCGACGCGATCAGCTCGATCTGCGTCTGTTCGCGCTGCAATTCCTGCGTCACGCCGCCGAACACGGCGGGGTCCGCCTCGGCCAGGCCGCGCGTGAAGAAACCGTCGGGCTGCAGATCGTGCAGCGTGGTCGGATTGGTGCTCATGCCGGTTCCTTCGCAAGCGGGAGAGGGGGCGTGCCGAGCTTTTCGACACGGGATTGGTGACGGCCGCCGGCGAAGGCGGTGGTCAGGAAAGCGGTGATGCAGGCCTTGGCCATGTCCTCGCCGGTCAGGCGTGCGCCGAGCGCCACGACATTGGCGTCATTATGTTCGCGCGCGAGCGCCGCCGAGAGCGGCTCCGACACGAGCGCGCAGCGCACCGCCGGGTTACGGTTGACCGCAATCGAAATGCCGATGCCCGATCCGCAAAGAGCGATGCCGCGCTCGGCCTCACCGTCTGCGACGGCCTCGGCCAGCTTGAACCCGAAATCGGGATAATCGACGCGCGCGTCGTTGTCGGGGCCGAGGTCTAGCACGTCATGCCCTTGCTCGGTCAGCCAGGCGGCAAGCGTCGCCTTCAGCGCGAACGCGGCATGATCGGAGGCGATGGCGATGCGCAAGGTCGGCGCGGTCCCAAATCGGTGAAGCGGATGCGCAGCCTTTAGCGGCGTCCCGACGGGAATGCCACACCCAAGCGTCGTGTCGTTGCGGTGCCGATGCGAAGCAGGCGATTGCCGTCGCGCCTGCGCCGCCGTAAGACCGATTCCGTGACGTCTTCTTCCCTCGACAGCGCGGCAGCACCCGACGCCGCCCGCGCGCGCCTGGTGGAAGCGCTGGTGCGCACCGGCGAAGAAGACCGTGCGGCGTTCCGCGATCTCTATACGCTGACGTCGGCGAAGCTTTTTGGCATTTGCTACCGTATCTGCGGCGAAAGGCAGGCAGCGGAAGACGTGTTGCACGACGTGTATCTGACGATCTGGAAACGCGCGGGGGCCTATGAACCCTCGCGGGCGAGCCCGATCACCTGGCTCGCCACGATCGCGCGCAACCGCGCGATCGATTGGCAGCGCGCGCAAAAAGTCCGCCGGACCGCGCCGATCGAGGATGCGCCCGAAATCGTCGATGCCGCACCGCTGGCCAGTGAGACGATGCTTGAGGACGAAGCGGCGCACCGCCTGCACGGGTGTCTCGATACGCTCGAGGAGCGGCAGCGCAGCGCGATCCGCACGGCGTTTTTCGACGGGGTGACCTATGCCGATCTGGCCGAGCGCCAGGCGGTGCCGCTGGGTACGATGAAAAGCTGGGTGCGGCGCGGCCTCGCCAAATTGAAGGAGTGTCTGGACGCGTGAGCGACCTGCCGCCCGTCGATCCGCCGCACGGCGAAGAAACCCCGGACATGGCGGCGGCGGAGCTTGCGCTCGGTCTCCTCGAAGGGGAGGAGCGCGCGGCCGCGATCCGGCGCGTGCTTGCCGAGCCGGGCTTTGCGCGTTCGGTGGAGCGCTGGCGCGATCATCTCGCGCAATTGTTCGATCTGTGGCCTGCGGTTGAGGCACCCGATCTGTTCGACCGGATCGAGCGTTCGCTAGATCGCGCGCCGGACGCGCCGGTCGCCGTGCTGACGCCGACGCCGCGACCGCCAAGCAAGCTATGGCCCGCGCTGGCGGGCGTATCGAGCCTTGTTGCGGCGGTGCTGCTGGTCGTTCTGATCGCGCGTCCGGTGCCCGTGCCACCCGCCCCGCAACCACGCCAAAGCGCGCCGGTGGTTACCGCCCCCGCTCCTACGCTGGTGGCCTCGATCGATCCGACCGAGGCGGGGAGCGCGCCCGCGACCGCGGTGTTCGATGCGCAGGCAGGCGCCATCCGCGTGACCCAGGCGAAGCTGGTCGCCGCCGATCGCAGTGCCGAACTGTGGGTGATTCCCGCTGACGGCACGCCGCATTCGCTTGGCGTGTTGCGCGAACGCGGCAGCACCGCGCTGACACTGTCGCCGGAAAATCGCGCGCGGATCGCTGCGGGCGCGGTGCTGGCGGTGACGGTCGAGCCGATCGGCGGATCGCCGACGGGCCTGCCGACCGGGCCGGTCGTCGCCAAGGGTGCGCTCGCGCCGGTTTAAGCGCCCCGTCGAACTTTGTTTCGGCGGAGGTGCATCCGCCGCGCTGCACTCTCCGTACCTGCCGCTGCGTCCGGTTCGGACGTATCAGCAGGAGACTTACCGTCATGATCCGCACTTTCCGTGCTTCGCTTCTTGCCGCCGCGCTCGTCGCCAGCGGCGCGTCGGTGGCCTATGCCAAGACCAGCAACCCGATGGTGGGCGGTGCCGCGATGTATCCGACCAAGACCATCGTCGAAAATGCCGTCAATTCTAAGGACCACACCACGCTCGTCGCCGCGGTCAAGGCCGCTGGCCTGGTGGAGACGCTGTCGGGCCCGGGGCCGTTCACCGTGTTCGCGCCGACCAATGCCGCCTTCGCCAAGCTGCCGGCCGGCACGGTCGAGACGCTGGTGAAGCCCGAGAACAAGGCGACGCTTACCACGATCCTGACCTATCACGTCGTCCCCGGCAACATCTCGGCTGCCCAGATCGCGGCATCCGCCAAGGCGCATGGCGGGGTTGCCAGCTACACCACCGTCCAGGGCGGCACGCTGACCTTCAAGAAGGGCATGAAGGGCTGGACCATTACCGATGCCAAGGGCAACACCGGCAAGATCACGATCGCCGATGTGCGCCAGTCGAACGGCGTGATTCACGTCATCGATACGGTGATGATGCCGTAATTTTTTGCGACCTTCGCATCCTTTGGGTGCGCGGTCGCGTATAAAGAAGTGTCCCTGTCCCAAGCAGGGGCCTGTACCCATTCGCCGGATCCCCTCCTTTGCGGCGAATGGTGGCGTAAACGGACCTGTCGGCGCCCCCTTTTGCCGGCAGGTCCTTTTCTTTCGCAACGATCTCGTCATGGAAGCGTCACCGGATCGTCGTAGCGCGTCGGCCTGTCCCGACGCCCGACGGGACATCCGGCTGGAGAGACACGCCATGGCCAACGCCATTCGATCGTTGAAGAACCGCATCGGCCAGGACGGCCGCGACGCCAAGAACGATGCGGTGCGTAGCGCAGTGCATCAGCACAAGCATCTGTCGAAGCAGGGCATCTTGGAGCGCGCCTTCACCTTCGCGTTTCGCGGCCTCGTTTACGCGCAGATCTGGGAAGATCCGGCGGTCGACATGGAGGCGCTGGCGATCACGCCCGACAGCCATGTCGTCACGATCGCCTCGGGCGGGTGCAACATGATGTCGTACCTGACCGCGAACCCGCGCGCGATCACCGCGGTCGATCTCAACACCGCGCATATCGCGCTTAACAAGTTGAAGCTGGTCGCGGCGCGGCATTTGCCCGATTATGCCGCCTTCCACCGCTTCTTCGCGCAGGCCAACAGCCGCCAGAACGTCGCCGCCTATCGCACCTATATTCGCCCGCACCTGGATGAAGCGACGCTGGCGTATTGGGAAGGCCGCGACATGATCGGGCGGCGGCGGATCGGCGGGTTTGCGCGCAACGTCTACAAGCGCGGGCTGCTCGGGAATTTCATTGGAGTCGCGCATTTGCTCGCGCGGCTGAACGGGGTGAACCCCAAGGTGTTGCTGAGCGCGCAATCGGTCGAGGAACAGCGCGCGATTTTCGACCGCGACTTCGCGCCCTTCTTCGACAAGGGCTTCATCAAATGGATCACCGATCAGCCGGCCTCGCTGTTCGGCCTGGGCATCCCGCCCGCGCAATATGAAGCGCTGGCAGGCGACGAGAAGATGGCGGTCGTGCTGCGCGAACGGCTTGAGAAGCTTGCCTGCGATTTCGACATCAAGGACAATTATTTCGCCTGGCAGGCATTCGGACGCGGCTATGGCCAGGGTCCGTCGGCGCCGCTGCCGCCCTATCTGCAGCGCGCGCATTATGACGAGATCGTCGCGCGGGCCGAGCGGATCGAGGTGCGGCACACCAATTTCACCGATTATCTGCGCACCTGCGCCGATGCCTCGCGCGACCGCTACATCCTGCTCGATGCGCAGGATTGGATGACAGACGAACAATTGACCGATCTGTGGCGCGAAATCACCCGCACCGCCAAGCCCGGCGCGCGCGTTCTGTTCCGCACCGCAGGCGCTCCGACGATCCTGCCCGGCCGCGTGCCCGATGCGATCCTGGGGCAATGGGACTATCGCGCGGCGGAATCGCTCGATTATACCCGGCGCGATCGCTCCTCGATCTACGGCGGCGTGCATCTCTACGTTCTGCGGTGAGCAGTACCGTGATGGATAGCGCCCACGCGGGGCATATGGATGCGATCTATCGGACGCAGCGCCATTTCTATGACCTCACCCGCAAATATTATCTGCTCGGTCGCGACGCGCTGATCGCCGGGATCGCGCCGCCGGCCGGGGGTACCGTGCTGGAGATCGGGTGTGGCACCGGGCGCAATCTGATCGCGGCGGCGCGGGCGTGGCCGGACGCGCGCTTCTTCGGGATCGATATTTCGGAAGCGATGCTGGAAACCGCGAGGGCCAAGGTTGCAAAGGCCGGGCTGGCGGATCGGATCGTCCTGGCGCAGGGCGATGCGACGGCGTTCAATGCGCAGGCGCTGTTCGACGTGAGCGAGTTCGACCGGGTGTTCCAAAGCTATACGCTGTCGATGATCCCAGACTGGCGCGGGGCGATCCGCGAGGCGGCAGGGAAGCTGGCGCCGGGCGGGCGGCTCGACGTGGTCGATTTCGGGCAGCAGGAGCGTTTGCCGCGCGCGTTTCGTGCCGGGCTGTTCGCCTGGCTCGCCAAGTTCGACGTGGCCCCGCGCGCGACCCTTCAGCCCGCGTTGATCGAGGCGGCGTGCGAGGTCGGTGGCACCGCGCGCTTTGCGCCGCTCTATCGCGGCTATGCCTGGTCCGGCCTCATCGCGCGGGGACCGCAGGCATGAACCCGCCCTCGGTGCCGCGCTGGCTGGGGCTCGCCGGGCTGTTGCCGCAGCTTGCCGCGGTGGCGGTGGTATTCAGCGGCGATACCCCACTGCATTTCACCGCGCTGTCGATGGGTTATGCCTATGCTGCGCTGATCCTAAGTTTTCTGGGTGGGCTGTGGTGGGGCATCGCGGCCAGCCAGCAAAATCCGCCGGAGTGGCTGTGGGTTGCGGCGATAGCGCCATCGCTGATCGCGCTTGGGACGGCGGTGCCTTGGGCGACGGGGCAGCCGTGGCCGGGTCCGTCGCTGGTGATACTGGGGGGGCGCTGATCGCTGCGCTGGGCGTCGATCTCATGCTGGCGCGGCGCGGCATGGT
Organism: Sphingomonas sp. MMS24-J45; assembly: GCF_044881195.1. Classification (GTDB taxonomy): domain Bacteria; phylum Pseudomonadota; class Alphaproteobacteria; order Sphingomonadales; family Sphingomonadaceae; genus Sphingomonas. The sequence goes on from NZ_CP173255.1 coordinate 1,833,166, forward strand.
GCCGCCGTGGTGGATGAGTTTGCGGCTGCCCTTGTCGTTCGGGCTGGGCGGGCTGACGCTAGCGCTCGCGTTCGTCTGAGTTTAGCGGCCGAAGATCAGCCACAGCACCAGAATCACTGGAAGTGGCACGCCGAGCATCCACAAAATACAGCCCTTGCCCATCGTTCGTCTCCCTAACGTGAAGAACGGTAACGAGAGGGACCGGGGGCGGTTCCCCGGCCGGACGGTCAGGCGGCCTTGCGCAGTTCCAGACGGCTCCAGATTTCGACCAAGGCGCTGGTCAGTTCGCGCATCATCGCTTCGTCATGCGCCGGGCCGGGGGTGAAGCGCAGGCGCTCGGTGCCGCGCGGCACGGTCGGATAATTGATCGGCTGCACGTACACGCCATACTCGGCGAGCAGCACGTCGCTGATCTTCTTGGCCTTGACCGGGTCGCCGACCATAAGTGGCACGATGTGCGTGGTCGAATCCATCACCGGCAGACCGGCTTCGGCGAACAGCGCCTTCAGCGTCGCGGCGGCGGCATGCTGGCCCTCGCGCTCGACCGAGGACGCCTTAAGGTGCCGTACGCTGGCCAGCGCACCGGCGACCAGAACCGGCGACAGCGAGGTGGTGAAGATGAAGCCCGGCGCATAGGAGCGGATCACGTCGACGATCGTCTGATCGGCGGTGATGTAGCCGCCCATCACGCCGAATGCCTTGCCCAGCGTGCCTTCGATAATGGTCAGCCGGTCGGCCACGCCGTCGCGATCCGAAATACCGCCGCCGCGCGCGCCGTACATGCCGACGGCATGGACTTCGTCGAGATAGGTCAGCGCGCTATATTTGTCCGCCAGGTCGCAGATTTCGGCGATCGGCGCGATGTCGCCGTCCATCGAATAGACGCTTTCGAAGGCGATCAGCTTGGGCGCGGTGGGATCGACCGAAGCGAGCAGTTCCTCGAGATGCGCCACGTCATTGTGGCGGAAGACGTGCCGTTCGCACCCCGAATTGCGGATGCCCGCGATCATCGAGGCGTGGTTCAGCTCGTCGGAAAAGATGATGCAGCCGGGCAAGATCTTCGCGAGCGTGGCGAGCGTCGCCTCGTTCGAGACATAGCCGCTGGTGAACAGCAGCGCCGCTTCCTTGCCGTGCAGATCGGCCAGTTCGGCCTCCAGATCGACATGGTAATGCGTGTTGCCGCCGATGTTGCGCGTGCCGCCCGAGCCTGCGCCGACATCGTGCAGCGCCTCCTCCATCGCCGCGATCACGCTCGGGTGTTGACCCATTGCGAGATAATCGTTCGAGCACCACACCGTGATCGGTTTGGGCCCGTTATGCCCGGCGAAACAGCGCGCGTTGGGGAACGCACCCTTGTTGCGGAGGATGTCGATGAACACGCGGTAGCGGCCCTCGACATGCAAGCGATCGATCGCTTGCGCAAAGATCCGCGAATAATCGACTCCGCGGGTGCCGGGTGAGTCTGCGTGCATGGCCGCGCTGTAGCGCCGATGGGGGCCGAGTTCCAGCGACTTTCCGTGCATCTCACTGATCGGTTTTTGCACTTACAGCGTTTCGATTTCGCTGAGGCCGAACCCCGCGAGGGTTGCCGCCAATGCGGGGTTTGCATCGGCCGATCCGGTGAAGACGGCACGGCCCTGCGCTGGTTGATCGGGCCAGTCCTGCCCATCGGTCAGGAAAGCGATGCGGCGCGCGATGCCGGCGCTGCCATCGACAAAAGTGATGGGATGTGGGGCCGCTGCGGCGAGTTCTTCGGCGACCAGCGGGAAATGCGTGCAGGCATTGACGATCGTGTCGATCTGCGCGCCGCCCTCCTGCCCGAACAGGTCGTCCAGGATTGCGGCGTAGCGCGCCGGATCGGTCGCGATCCCGTGCAACTTCGCCTCCGCCAATTCGACCAGCTCGGCCGATCCGTGGCGCAGTACGATGCAGTCCCCGGCGAAGCGCTGGGCGAGATCATCGACATAAGGCTGGCGGACGGTTGCCGGTGTGCCGAGCACGCCGATCACGCGAGTCTTGCTGACCAGTGCGGCGGGCTTGATCGCAGGGACCGTGCCGACCACCGGCACGTCGAGCGCACCGCGCACTGCAGCCAGCGCGATGGTGGAGGCGGTGTTGCACGCGATGACGATCAGGCGCGGGCGGTAGCGCTCGGCCAGCCGCCCGAGCAAGGCGGGCACGCGCGCGGCGATCTCGGCCTCGCTCTTCGTGCCATAGGGGAAGCCCGCCGAATCCGCGACATAGACGACCGGCATCTGTGGCAGCAGCGCGCGCGCGGCGGCGAGCACCGACAGCCCGCCCACCCCGGAATCAAAGAACAGAACGGGTCGATTATCCATGCCGCCGGGCATAGCGCGGTGGCGACGTTTGACAAAGGCGGGGCGGGCGGGGCCAGCGGGGCATTATCAAGCCTGTGGCGGGTGGGCGGCGCGCCATGCTAGGTTGTGGCTCTTTGGGGGGACCGCATCACCGTGCCGACCGAATATCTGTGGCAAAATCCGACGGCTGCGCTGGTACTGGGCTATTTGCTGGGGTCGATCCCGTTCGGCGTGCTGCTGACGCGCGCGGCGGGCGCGGGCGATCTTCGGCAGATCGGATCGGGCAATATCGGCGCGACCAATGTGCTGCGCACCGGCCGCAAGGGGCTGGCGGCGGCGACGCTGATCCTCGATGCGTTGAAGGGGTTCGCGGCGGTGTGGATCGCCGAGCGCTATCTCGGCGGCACGGGCGTCGCGGCAGGCGTCGCGGCGTTTCTGGGGCATCTTTATCCGGTCTGGCTACGCTATCTCGGCGGCAAGGGCGTGGCGACGCTGCTCGGTATCGTGCTGGCGCTGCACCCGCCGATCGGGCTGGTCTATGCGGTGGTTTGGATCGCGCTGTTGGCCATTTTCCGAATCTCGTCGCTCGCAGGGATGATCGCGGCGATCAGCGCCCCGATCAGCGCCGGCGTTTTCGGCAGGGTCGATCTTCTCGCGCCTTTGCTCGGCCTGAGTCTGCTCGTGTTGTGGAAGCATCGCGAGAATATCGCGCGTCTGCTGAACGGGACCGAGCCGCGCGTCGGGCGTAGCGGCGGGGCGAGTCCGCGCGCCAATGCCTGATCCGGCCGCCGTCGCACGGCTGCGGTTGATCCGCACGGCGCAGATCGGACCTGTCACCTATGCGCAGTTGATCGCGCGCTTTGGCGATGCGGCGGCGGCAATCGAAGCACTGCCGCAGCTTGCCGCACGCGGCGGTGGTAAGCCCCCGGTGGTCGCGCCGGTGGCGCTCGCCGAACGCGAACTGGCGCAGGTCGCGCGACTCGGTGCGCGGCACCTGTTCCTGGGCGATCCCGAGTATCCGGTGCTTCTGGCCGAACTCGACGATGCGCCCCCGGTCGTGATGCTGCGCGGCAATGTCGCCCTGATGGCGCGCACGACGATCGCGATGGTCGGCGCGCGCAACGCCTCGGCGGCGGCGTGCCGCTTCGCCCGGCAATTGGCGGCGGAATTGGGGCGCGACGGGGTGACGGTCGTTTCCGGGCTGGCGCGCGGGGTGGATACCGCCGCGCATGTCGGGTCTTTGGAGGGCGGCACGATCGGCGTGATCGCGGGTGGGATCGATGTGGTCTATCCGCCGGAAAACGCCGCGCTGCAGGAGCGGATCGCGCAGGAAGGCTTGCTGATCGCCGAGCAACCCCCCGGCACCGAACCGCGCGCGCGGCATTTCCCGTATCGCAACCGCATCATCGCCGGACTGTCGCTCGGCACGGTCGTGGTCGAGGCGGCACCGAAATCCGGCTCGCTGATCACCGCGCGGCTGGCCGGGGAGATGGGGCGTGAGGTGATGGCGGTGCCCGGCAGCCCGCTCGACCCGCGCGCACAAGGCTGCAACGGCCTGATCCGCGACGGGGCGACGCTGATCCAGTCGGCCGCCGACGTGCTGGAAACGGTGCGCCCGATCGACGGCCGGATGGTGCGCAATGCGCGTGACGGCTTCCGCCCCGCCCCGCCCGAGGATGCCAGCGACGCCGAACGCCGTGACGTGACCGATCTGCTCGGCCCGGTGCCGGTGGCGATCGATGAACTGATCCGGCAGTCGGGTCATGCCCCCGCGATCGTGCAGACCGTATTGCTGGAACTCGAACTGGCCGGGCGGCTGGAGCGGCACGCTGGGGGGCGGGTGAGCCTCTCCTAGCGGTCAGGAGCACTTGCATCGATGACAGCGCACGCCGACTTGACGAGCCGCCCCGGACCCCGCCACCCTCGCGCGTACACGTAAGGACGCAACTTCCCCATGCAGCTTGTCATCGTCGAATTGCCCGCCAAGGCCAAAACCATCGAGAAATATCTCGGCAGCGATTACCGCGTGCTCGCCTCCTACGGCCATGTCCGTGATTTGCCGCCGAAGGATGGATCGGTGAATCCGGAAGACGGTTTCGCGATGGAATGGGAAAATTACGCCGACAAGACCAAGCAATTGAAGGCAATCACCGACGAGGCGAAGAAGGCCGATCGCCTGATCCTCGCGACCGATCCGGATCGCGAAGGCGAGGCGATTTCGTGGCACGTCCAGGAGGTGCTGCGGAACCGCAAGGCGCTGCCCAAGGACGTGCAGCGCGTCACTTTCAACGCGATTACCAAGGCGACCGTTACGGAAGCGATGCAGCATCCGCGCGAGCTCGATACCGATCTGATCGACGCGTATCGCGCACGCCGGGCGCTCGATTATCTGGTCGGCTTCACGCTGTCGCCGGTGCTGTGGCGCAAGCTGCCGGGGGCGAAATCGGCGGGGCGCGTGCAATCGGTCGCGCTGCGCCTGATCGTTGCCCGCGAACGCGAGATCGAGGCGTTCCGCCCGCAGGAATATTGGTCGATCACCGCCGACATGGAGCAGGACGGTACGCCGTTCCAGGCGCGGCTCGTAACCTTCGAGGGCAAGAAGCTCGACCGCCTGTCGATCGGCGAGGAAGGCACCGCACAGCGCGCCAAGAAGGCAGTCGAGGACGGGCGCTTCAGCGTATCCTCGGTTGAGGTGAAGCCCGCCACGCGCAACCCGCCGCCGCCCTTCACCACCTCGACATTGCAGCAGGAAGCCTCGCGCAAGCTCGGTTTCTCGGCCGATCACACGATGCGGATCGCACAAGCGCTCTATGAGGACGGCGCGATCACCTACATGCGTACCGATGGCGTGCAGATGGATTCGAGCGCGATTTCCGCCGCGCGGCTGGCCGTCGCGAACCGCTATGACGCGAGCTACGTCCCCGACAAGCCACGCGTCTATCAGACCAAGGCGAAGAACGCGCAGGAAGCGCATGAAGCGATCCGCCCGACCGATTTCAGCAAGGATAAGGCTGGCGGTGGCGATCATGCGCGCTTGTACGATCTGATCTGGAAGCGTGCGCTTGCCAGCCAGATGGCCTCGGCGCGGATGGAACGTACCACGGTCGAGATGCTCGACGGCAGCGGCCAGACCGGCCTGCGCGCGACCGGGCAAGTCGTGCTCTTCCCCGGCTATCTCGCGCTGTACGAGGAAGGTTCGGACGACACGCAGGATGAGGACGCACGCCGCCTGCCGCGCCTGCGCGAGGGCGACGCGCCCGCCAAGAAGGGCGTCACCGCCGAACAGCATTTCACGCAGCCGCCGCCGCGTTTTTCCGAAGCGTCGCTGGTCAAGCGGCTGGAAGAACTCGGCATCGGGCGTCCTTCCACTTACGCCTCGATCATCAAGACGCTGAAGGACCGCGCCTATGTCCGCGTCGAGAAGAACCGCTTCTTCGCCGAGGAATCGGGGCGGCTGGTGACGGCGTTCCTGGAGCGCTTCTTCGAGAAATATGTCGGCTACGACTTTACCGCCGGGCTGGAGGACGAACTCGACGATGTGTCGGGCGGGCGGGCGCAGTGGCAGGCTGTGCTCGACGCCTTCTGGCGCGATTTCAAGCCGCGCACCGCGCAGGTGATGGAGCAGAAGCCGTCCGAAGTGACCGCCGAGCTCGACAAATTCCTCGAACCCTATCTCTTCCCGGAGAAAGCGGACGGCAGCGATCCGCGGCTGTGCCCGAATTGCGGCAAGGGGCAGCTTGCGCTGCGTGGCGGCAAGTTCGGCGCGTTCGTGGCGTGCTCCAACTATCCCGATTGCAAATACACCCGCCGCTTCGGTCAGCCAGGCGCGGATGGCGAGGGCGCCGATACCGGGCCGGAGACGCTCGGCAACGATCCCGAGACGGGGCTACCGGTCGAGCGCAAATCCGGGCGGTTCGGGCCGTATATTCAGATCGGTGAGGGCGAGACGCGCAAGATGGCGTCGATCCCGCGCGACATCGGCGACCTCGATCTGGAATGGGCGCTGAAGCTTCTGAGTCTGCCGCGCACGATCGGCACGCATCCCGAAACCGGCGAGCCGATCACGGCGGCGATCGGGCGCTACGGCCCCTATCTGAAGCATGCCGGCAAATATGCGCGGCTGTCATCGACCGCCGAAGTGTTTGAAACCGGCATGAACGCCGCGGTGGTCAAGCTGGCCGAGGCGGCGGCCGGCGGCGGGCGTCAACAGCGCGGCGCGCAGGCCCCGCTCAAGGTGCTGGGACCGCATCCGCGGACCGAGGCCGAAATCAAGCTGATGGAGGGGCGCTACGGAGCGTACGTCACCGACGGGACGACCAATGCGACGCTGCCCAAATCGATCGAGAAGGATGCGCTGACGCTTGAGGAAGCGGCGCAATTGATCGACGCGCGCGCAGCGGCGGCACCACCGACCAAGGGCAAGAAGAAAGCGGCGGCCAAGAAGGCGCCGGCCAAAAAGGCGGCAGCGAAGAAGCCTGCAGCGAAGAAGGCCCCTGCCAAGAAGGTTACGGCGGAGGCATAACCAGTTCCGTTCGCCCTGGGCGTGTCGAAGGGCAGCGTGCCGCATGGGCGCGATCGCGCGCGCGAGAAGAGGCTTCGACAGACTTAGCCCGAAAGGTAGCGGGACGTGTCGAGGCGAAAGGATCAGGCCGCGCGGCGCTGGTTCCGCATGAGGAACGCGCGCGCCGCGGCCTGGGCGGTTGCGATCTCTCGCGCGGTCATGTCCTCTGCGATGTCGCGGCGGCAATCCTTGGCGGCTTCGCTGCCGGCGACGGCGGCGAGGTTGAACCATTTGTGCGCCTCGATCAGATCGATCCCGACCCCGGTCGATCCGCTCGAATAGACCATGCCGAGATCGTAACAGGCATCGGGATCGCCGCGCGCCGCATCGGCGATCCGGCTGTCGATCAGGAATTGCGCGTTTTTCAGGCTCGTGCCCATGCTCTCAACCCTCGTTAACCATTCCTCTTGGCTGCACCCTGCCAAGGAAGGATCAACGAAAGGTTAACGGGCGATTAGGCATCTTCCGCAGGCGGGACCGCGAGATTGTCGATCAGCCGGGTGTTGCCCAATTTTGCCGCTGCGAGCAGACGCCGGTCGCGCTTGGCGTCGTTGCCCGGTGTCAGCGTTTCGGCATCGACCAGCTCGACATAATCGACCGCGAAACCTGCGGCGGTGAGCGTGTCGCGCGCGGTGGCGAGCGCGGCGTCGGGATCGTCGCCGCGTGCGATGGCCTTGGCCGCCACGCCCAGCGCGCGGGGTAAAGCGACGGCGGCGGCGCGCTGCTCCGCATCGAGATAGACGTTGCGTGAGGACAGCGCGAGGCCGTCATCGTCGCGCTGTGTGGGCACGCCCTGAATCTCGATCGCGAAATCGAGATCGGAAACCATCCGGCGGATGACGGCGAGCTGCTGGAAATCCTTTTCGCCGAACAGCGCGAGATCGGGCTGCACCTGGTTAAAGAGTTTCGAGACCACGGTTGCGACCCCGTCGAAATGCCCCGGTCGCGCCGCCCCGTCGAGCCCGTCGCTGACGCCCGATACCGAAATATTGGTGGCGAAACCGTTCGGGTACATCACCTCGACCGGCGGCAGCCACACGAGATCGCAGCCGGCTGCCTTCAGCATCGCCAGATCGGCGGTTTCCTTGCGCGGATAGCGGGACAGGTCCTCGTTCGGCCCGAATTGCTTGGGATTGACGAAGATCGACGCGACGACCTTGCGGCCCGGCCGCTTCGCCGCCTCGATCAGCGCGATGTGCCCGGCGTGCAGCGCCCCCATCGTCGGGACCAGCGCGATCGATGCGCCGCCGGCGCGAAAATCGGCAATCCCAGAACGGAGCGCTTCAAGGGTACGGATGGTTTGCACAGGCGTGGGGCCTTCGATAAGGACGAAACGACAGGGACGGGGCGGGCCTTCTATGAGGCGGAGCCTAAGCGAACAAGACGGGAAGCGACCACGTTGGCGACTGCTGCGCGAAAGCCACATATAATTGTCTTTGCCAATGAAAAGGGCGGCACGGGCAAATCGACGACGGCGGTGCATGTCGCGATTGCGCTCGCCGCACGCGGTGCACGGGTGTCGGCGCTCGATCTCGATCATCGCCAGCGCACGATGGGGCGCTATTTCGACAATCGCGCGGCGACCGTGAAGCGTACCGGACGCGAGCTGCCGATCCCGAACCACGCTACGCATGACGGCGAGAGCCTGGCGCGCTTTACCGATGCGATGGACAGCCTGTCGGCCGAGGCCGATTTCCTGGTGATCGACACCCCCGGCCGCGACGACCGCTTCGCACGGATGGCGGCCAGCCGGGCCGACACGCTGGTGACACCGATGAACGACAGCTTCGTCGACTTCGACCTGATCGGGCAGGTCGATCCGGAAACGTACAAGGTCACACGCCCCAGCTTCTACGCCGAGCTGATTTGGGAAGCGCGCAAGGTCCGCGCCAAGGCGGATGGATCGACGATCGACTGGGTGGTCCTGCGCAACCGCGTGCAGCATATCGAGGCGCGCAACATGCGCCGCGTGTCCGAAGCGCTCGATCAACTCGCCAAGCGCGTCGGCTTCCGCATCGTGCCGGGGCTGGGCGAGCGCGTCATTTACCGGGAGCTGTTCCCGGCCGGGCTGACCATGCTCGATTCAGGCGAATTCGGCTCGATGGGGCTGGCCCATGTCGCCGCGCGGCAGGAGTTGCGCGAGATGATGGGGGCGCTCGCCCTGCCCGAACCTGTCCTCCCGCTGTTTGCCTGATGGCCAAGGTGCTGATCGTGGCGGCGGTGCTCTTCGGGCTGTGGCTGCTGCTGCGCCCGCACCCGCGCCCGAAGCCTGCGGCGCGGCTGGACGAGGTCGAGGCGCGCGCGGTGCTGGGGGTCGATGCCGGGGCCGATGCCGATGCGATCCGCGCCGCGCACCGGCGGCTGGTATCTGCGGTGCACCCCGACAAAGGTGGCTCGGCCGAGCTGACCCGCCGGATCAACGCTGCGCGCGACCTGCTGCTTGGCCGCTAACGCGCGACACCGTCATTGAACTTTCGCATCGCTCGCCGATTGGGCATGCACGAATAGCCAGGAGCCGACCCGATGACCCACATTTTCCACCCCACGTCGCTGCGCGAATATGACATTCGTGGGATCGTCGGGAAGACATTGGGGCCAGCCGATGCCGATGCGATCGGCCGCGGGTTCGGTACCCGCGTGCGCCGGGCGGGCGGCACGCGCGTAGCGGTTGGCTATGACGGTCGGCTGTCCTCGCCCGAACTGGAAGCGGCGCTGGTCGGCGGCCTGACCGCGGCGGGCGTCGATGTCGTGCGGATCGGCATGGGCCCGACGCCGATGCTCTATTATGCCGAGGCGACGCTAGAAGTGGATGGCGGCATCGAGATAACCGGCAGTCATAATCCCTCCGATTACAATGGCTTCAAGATGGTGCTGCAGCACAAGCCGTTTTTCGGAAAGGACATTCAGGACCTTGGCCGCATGGCGGCGGAGGGCGATTGGGAGACGGGCGAGGGCACCGTCTCGAGCGCCGATATCGAGGACGATTACGTCAACCGGCTGGTCGCGGGCTATGCCGGGGGCAGCTACAAGATCGGCTGGGACGCGGGCAATGGCGTATCGGGCCCGATCATCGAGAAGCTGGTCAAGCTCCTGCCGGGTGAGCATCATCTGCTCTTCACCGATGTCGACGGCAATTTTCCCAACCATCATCCCGATCCGACCGAGGAAAAGAACCTTGCCGATCTGAAGGCGCTGGTCGCCGAGAAGCAGCTCGATTTCGGACTGGCTTTCGATGGTGATGGCGACCGGATCGGCGCGATCGACGGGCAGGGCCGCGTGATCTGGGGCGATCAGATTCTGTCCATTCTGGCGCAGCCTGTGCTGAAGGAACTGCCCGGCGCGACGATCATCGCCGACGTGAAGGCGAGCCAGATGCTGTTCGACCGCGTGAAGGAACTCGGTGGCGAGCCGTTGATGTGGAAGACCGGGCACAGCCTGATCAAGATGAAGATGAAGGAAACCGCCAGCCCGCTTGCCGGGGAAATGAGCGGCCACATCTTCTTCGCGCACGAATTCTACGGCTTCGACGATGCGCAATATGCCGCCGTCCGCCTGATCCGCGCGGTGCACATGATCGGCCAGTCGATGACCGAGCTGCGTGGCGCGATGCCTGCCCTCGTCAACACGCCCGAGATGCGCTTCCAGGTCGATGAAAGCCGCAAGTTCGCGGTGGTCGAGGAAGTGCTCGACCGGCTGGAAGCGGCGGGGGCGGACGTCAACCGCACCGATGGCGCGCGGGTGAACACGCCCGATGGCTGGTGGCTGTTGCGCGCGTCGAACACGCAGGACGTGCTGGTCGCGCGCGCCGAGGCGCGGGATCAGGCCGGGCTCGACCGGTTGCTGGCGATGATCGACGATCAGCTGGCGCAGAGCGGCCTGGCGCGGGGCGAGCAGGCGGCGCATTGAGCAAGGCTGGTCGCGCGGAGAAGACGGTTTTCCACGCGAAGGCGCGAAGCCACGAAGAGTGATCTCCCGCGAAGCGGTATGACACTGGTGCCCGGCAGTCGTCGCTGGGCACCAAATTCTTTGCGCCTTCGCGCCTTGGTGTGATCGCCTCTACCTTTCTTGTTCTCCGTGTCCTCCGCGCCTCTGCGCGAACAAACCTCTTTCTCCGCTCGCAATCGGCGCGGGAAAACGCCACTTAAAGCACGATGCCCCCACCCGCCCCCCAGATCATTCGCGTCATCGACCTTGAAACCACTGGCGAAGCCCCGCCGCTGCACGGCGTGTGTGAAATCGGCTGGCAGGATGTCGCGATGGGCGCGGACGGGCGCTGGGAGATTTACGGCGAGGGCGGTGCGCGGCTGGTCAATCCGGGGCGGCCGATCCCGCCGCTGACACAGGCGATCCATCATATTCTCGACGAACAGGTCGCCGATGCGCCGCTGTGGCACGATGTCGCCCGCAGCGTGCTCGATCCGTACCCGAAGCGCGTCGCGCTCGCGGCGCATCGATCGCTGTATGAAGAGAAATTCTGCACGCCCGCGCTGACGCGCGATGCGCCGTGGATCTGCACATGGAAGTGCGCTCTCCGGCTGTGGCCCGATACGCCAGCCTTTTCGAACCAGCTGCTGCGCTATTGGCGCAAGCCCGAGGGGCTGGAGCATGAACGTGGGCTTCCGGCGCATCGGGCGTTCCCGGACGCCTATGTCACCGCCTTCCATTTGCGCGACATGCTCAACGCGGTCGGGCTGGAGCAGCTCCTGGCCTGGTCGCGCCTGCCGGGGCTGTTGCCGCGGGTGATCCGCCCGGGCCTGGATCGCGGCAAGGAATGGCATGAGATCAGCGACGACTCGCTCGCCATCATGCTCGGCGACCGCGACGAGGACGTCCGCTTTACGGCGGAAACCGAACGCGCGCGGCGGGGCGGCGGCATCGGCTGAACGCGCCCCTGAACGCATCCGCCGACTTGATCTGACGCAACATTAAGCCACTGGCTTCGTTCGTTTGCGCTGCGTAAGGATAGTGCCAATGGCGCGACGGATGGTTTTGGATTTGGGCGTCAGTGAAGGGCGCATCGGGCGCTTCCTGGTGGTGGCCGTCGCGCTGGGCTTTGCCGCGCTGGTCGCCGCTGGCATCGCCGCCGGCTGGTCCACCGCGCGGAACGAGGCGCATACCCAGGCGGTCAACCACACCTATGAGGTGGAACTGGCGATCGACCGCGCGCGCATTGCGATCGAGCAGAGCGAGACGACCCGGCGCGGCTATGTGATGACCGGGCAGCCGATCTTCATCGAATCCTATCGCGAGGGTATGGCGAGCGTACCCAGCCTGATAGGGCGGATCGCGACGTTGACGCGCGACAATCCGGCGCAGCAACGGCGCGTGGCGCTCCTGCGGCGGCTGGTCGACGACATTGCCGCACAACGCGAAAAGACCATTGCCCTGGTCGAGCAGGGCGATCGCGACGGCGCGATTGCGCTGTTCCGCACCGAAACCAGCGGTCACCGGATGCGCGCCGTTCGCGCCGTCGCGCGCGCGCTGGCGGCGGAGGAGGAGCGGTTGCTCGCGATCCGCAATGCCGAGCAGCAGGCGAGCGTCCAGGTGTTCTATGCGACGCTGGCGGTCGCCGGGCTGTTGCTGGTGCTGGTCGCGGCGGTCACGCTCGCGACGATTTTGCGCTACACGCGCGACCTGGCGACGTCGCGCGACAGTTTGCGCGATTTTGCCGATACGCTGGAGGAGCAGGTCGCCGAACGCACCGCCGACCTGACGCGCGCGAACGAGGAGATCCAGCGCTTCGCCTACATCGTCAGCCACGACCTGCGCAGCCCGTTGGTGAACGTGATGGGCTTTACCGCCGAGCTGGAAGGCGCGATCGCGCCGCTTGGCGAACTGGTCGCGCGGGCGGAGGAACGGGCCCCCGATATCGTGAGCGAGGAAGCCAGGCTCGCCGCGCGCGAGGATCTGCCCGAGGCGATCGGCTTCATCCGCAGCTCGACGCAGAAGATGGATCGGCTGATCAACGCGATCCTGAAACTGTCGCGCGAAGGGCGGCGCGTGATCGCGCCGGAACCGCTCGACCTGACCGCGATGATCGACGGTATCGCCGACAGCCTGACGCAGCAGCTTCATCAGCGCGGCGCGGAGATCATCGTCCAGCAGCCCCTGCCCGGCATCGTCAGCGACCGGTTGGCGATCGAGCAGATCTTCTCGAACCTGATCGAGAACGCGGTAAAATATCTCGATCCCAAGCGCGCCGGGCGGATCGAGGTGCGGGGAAAACGCGAGGGCGCGCGGGTGACGTTCGAGATCGCCGATAATGGTCGCGGCATCGCCCCGCACGATCACCAGCGGGTTTTCGACCTGTTTCGCCGATCGGGCAACCAGGATCAGCCGGGCGAGGGGATCGGGCTCGCGCATGTCCGCACCTTGGCCTACCGCCTCGGCGGGGTTATCGACGTGGCGTCCGAACTCGGCCAGGGTGCCACCTTCCGCCTGACCTTACCCGTCACGCTGACCGAAAAAGCCGCCGCAGACATTCCGGGGAAAGCATCATGAGCGCACATCAATCCGTCAGCATCATCATGATCGAGGACGATGAGGGCCATGCCCGTCTGATCGAAAAGAATATCCGCCGCGCCGGAATCAGCAACAGCATCACCCATTTCACCGACGGCACGACCGCGCTCGACTATCTGTTCAACGCGGAGGAAGGGCCGCAGCGTAACGGGCCTGCCTTGGTGCTGCTCGATCTCAATCTGCCCGATATGAGCGGGACCGACATCCTGACCAAGATCAAGGCCGCCGAAGGGCCGTTGCGCCGCACGCCCGTCGTCGTGTTGACGACGACCGACGACAAGGTCGAAATCCAGCGCTGCTACGATCTCGGCTGCAACGTCTACATCACCAAGCCGGTGAATTACGAAAGTTTCGCGCAGGCCATCCGCCAGCTCGGCCTGTTCCTCTCGGTCATTCAGGTGCCCGAAACGCAGCCCGAGGCATAAGGGCCGCTGTGACGAGGGTTCTCTATATCGATGACGATGCCGGGCTGCGGCGTCTGGCGTCCCGCACCCTCGTTCGGCACGGCTTTGCGGTGACGGTGGCGGAGGGTGGCGCGGAGGGCGTCGCGCTGGCGCAGGCCGAACCGTTCGATCTGATCGCGGTCGACCATTATATGCCGGGGATGGACGGGCTGGAGACGCTGGAGCAGCTCCGCACGCTGCCCGATGTGCCGCCGGTCGTCTATGTCACCGGTTCCGAGGAAGGTCGGATCGCGGTTGCGGCGCTCAAGGCCGGGGCGGCCGACTATGTCGTAAAATCGGTCGGCGGCGATTTCTTCGATTTGCTGGCCAGCGCGTTCGAACAGGTGCTCGAACGCAGCGCGCTCGAACGCGACAAGGCCGCGGCCGAGGATGAGCTGCGCGCCAGCAACGCGCGCCTTGAGGCGTTATTGAGCGAGGTCAACCACCGCGTCGCCAACAGCCTGCAGATCGTCTCGGCGATGGTCCGGATGCAGGCGGCGGCACTCGACAATGAAGATGCGCGGCTCGCGCTGGAGGATACGCAGCGCCGCATCGCCGCGATCGCGCAAGTCCATCGGCGGCTCTACACCAGCAACAATGTCGAGCAGGTCGACATGCGCGAATATTTGGGGGCGTTGGTCGAGGAATTGGGCGAGACCTGGTCGAGCCCGACCGCGCCGCGCACGCTGTCGCTGGCGGCCGATCCGATCCGGCTATCGACCGATCGCGCCGTGTCGCTTGGCGTGATCGTCACCGAACTGGTCAGCAACGCGTGCAAATATGCGTATCCCAGCGACGGCGGCGAGGTGCGGGTGTCGCTGACCGACGATGGCGACGCGCACTTTCGTCTCGCGGTGGAGGATGACGGCGTCGGCATGGTCGCCGATGCCGCCCCGCGCGGGACGGGGGTCGGCACCAAGCTGATCCGCGCGATGGCGCAAAGCCTGCAGTCGAGCGTGGAATATGGCACGAGCACGCGATCGGGCGTGCGCGCGACGCTACGCGCCGCGCTGCACTAACCCCGGCGTATTAGCGCGGCTTGCGGAACTTGTAGACGAACTGGTCGGTGTGGCCGCGGATGGCGGGGTCGAACACGTTCGCCTTGTGATCGTCCGCCGGATTGGCGAGCGCGGTGCTTTCGCCGACGAATTCGAACCCGGCGCGGACGACTTGCGTCTTGACGGTGGCGGGGTCGATCCGGTGCGTCGTGTTGGTGCTGGCCAGGCCGCTGCCGGGGTCGGCATGATCGATCACGATATAGGTGCCGCCGGGCTTCAGCGCCTTCAGCACGGCGGCGTTCATCGCGTCGATCGCGGCTTCGCCGCCATTGTTGTTGATGTCGTGATAATTCTGCACGGTCCAGACCAGATCGACCGGTTCGGAGGCGCCGACGATTCCGGCGTCGAGCACCTTCAGCGTGACGTTGGACATGTGCCGCGCTTCGAGCGCGGAAAGCGTCTTGGCGGCATATTTCGCGCCGGCGGCCGGCCAGATCGCATAGACATGGCCGGTCTTGCCGACCACGCCCGAGAATATCCGCGTCCAATAGCCCGCGCCGGGCAAGAAATCGAGCACCTCGTCGCCCGGCCCGACGCCGGAGAAGGCGAGGACCTCTGCCGCCTTGCGCCGCGTATCGTCACCCGCCTGATCGGCCCGTTCGGGGTTGGCGAGGCCCGCCGCCACCGCGCGCGCGGTCTCCTTCGCGCTGTGCTTCGATGCGGGCACGCCCGCCGCCACCGCCGCACTGGCCAGCAATGCCACCGCCGCTATACCGGAAAGAAAGCCACGCATGTCCCGCACTCCCCTTTGCTCGCGCCTCAGACGTCGAGATTGGCGACGCTCAGCGCATTCTCCTGGATGAATTCGCGCCGCGGCTCGACCACATCGCCCATCAGCCGGGTGAAGATCTCGTCGGCCACATCGGCCTGGTCGATCTCGACGCGCAGCATCGACCGCACCTGCGGGTCGAGCGTCGTCTCCCACAATTGCTCGGCATTCATTTCACCGAGACCCTTGTAGCGCTGGATGGCCAGACCCTTGCGGCCCGCAGCAAGAACCGCTTCGAGCAATTGCGAGGGGCGGGCGACCATCGTCGATCCCTTCGCGGGCGTAGCCACTGGTGCCTGCGCCGGTGCCTCTGTCGCTGCGGCGTCATCTTCGGCGGCATCGGTTTCTGCCTGTGCGGCGGCTGCTGCTTTGGACGAGACGATGCGCGCGGTGTGCTCATACGCCTCGCCCTGTTCGACCGCGAGGCCGTGCAGCTTGCGCGCTTCGGCGGACCCGAGGAATGCGCCTTCGATGATGTGGTGATCGGTCACGCCGCGCCACACGCGCTCGACATGGAAGCCGCCATCCTCGGCGAGCCGCGCCGACCAGCGCGCCTCGGGGTCGCCGGCATCGAGCCCGCGCACGACCTGCACGACGACCTCGCGGCGCGCTTCCAGGTCGAGCGCCGGATCGAGCGCGCCGCCCATCGCCAGCGCCTCGACGATCGTCGGATCGTAACGCCGCGGCACGTAGCGCATCAACGTGCGCATCCGCCGCGCATGATCGACCAATGTCCGCAGATCGGCACCCGAGCGCGAACCGCCCTGCGTCCCTTCCAGCACTGTGCCTGCGACGCCTGCCTCGACCAGATATTCCTCGAGCGCGGCATCGTCCTTCAGATACACTTCCGATCGCCCGCGCGTTGCTTTGTAGAGCGGCGGCTGCGCGATGTAGAGGTGCCCGTTCGCGATGATCTCGGGCATCTGGCGGTAGAAGAAGGTCAGCAGCAGCGTACGAATATGCGCGCCGTCCACGTCTGCGTCGGTCATGATGACGATCTTGTGGTAGCGCAGCTTCTCGACGTTGAAATCGTCACGGCCGATGCCGGTGCCCATCGCCTGAATCAGCGTCCCGATTTCCTTCGACGACAGCATCCGGTCGAAGCGCGCGCGCTCGACGTTCAGGATCTTGCCTCGAAGCGGCAGGATCGCCTGGAAGTGCCGGTCGCGGCCCTGCTTGGCCGAACCACCGGCCGAGTCGCCCTCGACCAGGAACAGTTCGGACTTGGCCGGATCGCGCTCCTGGCAATCGGCGAGCTTGCCGGGCAGCGACGCGATATCCATCACGCCCTTGCGCCGGGTCAGCTCGCGCGCCTTCTTGGCGGCTTCGCGCGCGGCGGCTGCGTCGATGATCTTGGCGACGATCGCCTTGCCGTGCGCAGGGTTTTCCTCGAGCCATTCGGCGAGCTTGTCGGCCATCAGGCTTTCGAGTGGTTGACGCACCTCGGACGAGACGAGCTTGTCCTTGGTCTGGCTGCTGAACTTCGGGTCGGGCAGCTTGACCGAGACGATTGCGGTCAGCCCTTCGCGCATGTCGTCGCCGGTCAGCGTCACCTTCTCCTTTTTCAGGAGGCCCGATTTATCGGCATAATTGTTGAGCGTCCGCGTCAGCGCCGCGCGGAACGCCGCCAGATGCGTGCCGCCGTCACGCTGCGGGATGTTGTTGGTGAAGCACAGGACGTTTTCGTAATAGCTGTCGTTCCACTCCAGCGCGACGTCGATCGTCACATCGTCGCGCGTGCCCGCAATTGCCACCGGCTCGGGCATGAGCGGCACCTTGTTGCGATCGAGATACTTCACGAACGCCGCGATCCCGCCCTCGTAATAGAGTTCGACCGTCTTGGCGTCGGCATGGCGCGCATCGTTGAGGAACAGCCGCACGCCGGAATTGAGGAAGGCGAGTTCGCGATAGCGATGTTCGAGCTTGTCGAAATCGAACTCGGTGATCTTGAAAGTGGCTGGGCTCGGCAGAAAGGTGACGCGCGTCCCCTTCTTGCCCGGCGCCGGGCCGACGACCTTCAGCGGTGCGACCGCATCGCCGAACGCGAAGCGCATGTAATGTTCCTGGCCGTCGCGGAAGATCGTCAGATCGAGCCATTCGGAAAGAGCGTTGACCACCGACACGCCGACGCCGTGCAGCCCGCCGGAAACCTTGTACGCGTTGTCGTCGGAGGTGTTCTCGAACTTACCGCCGGCGTGGAGCTGGGTCATGATGACCTCGGCGGCCGACACGCCTTCCTCGCTATGGATGCCGGTCGGAATCCCGCGGCCATTGTCCTCGACCGAGACCGATCCGTCGGCATTGAGCGTGATGTCGATCCGGTCGCAATGCCCGGCAAGCGCCTCGTCGATCGCATTGTCGGACACTTCGAACACCATGTGGTGCAGGCCCGAACCATCGTCCGTATCGCCAATGTACATGCCCGGGCGCTTGCGCACCGCGTCCAGGCCTTTCAGTACCTTGATGGAATCTGCGCCGTAATCGTTTGTGTTGGGGTCTTCTGCCATGCCAAGCATATAGGATCGGCGAGGGCAAAACGGAAGCGAAATGGACGCCAGGCGCGCGGCAGCGCGGTGTCGTTTTGCCGGTCGTACGGGGGATTAGGCGCCTTGCTCCGGCAAACCTTCGCACAGCCACGCCTCCGCCACGCGACGGTTGTTGAACCATTGGGCGGTGTCGCGTTTCAGGACGCGCTGCATTTGCATCGGGGACAAGGTTGCGTCGGCCACGACCGCCAACCGCCGCGAGGTGTAGCGCGGGTCGCCAAGCACGCTTTGTAATGCCGCGACGACATCCTGCGATTGCAGGCTGAAACCGGACACGTCGAACAAGGTGAGATGTTCGCCTGGGCCCAGCCCCAGACTGTCGATCGCCGCCTTCACGTCAAGCGCGACCTGAATGACTCTGGGTACATCAAAGACTCCGCCCACCGTGATGTCGACGAGCTGTTTCTGAGGATAGACCCGTATGACGTGTGTCGCGATCATGCCGCTCTGTCTGTCATCGCGTCAGCAGATTCAATAGGCCGAAAGGGTTAGCGCGCCGACCGTGGCCGGCGCGCGTCCCCTGTGTCAGTTCAGGCGCATGAAGCGATCGGCACGCTGGCCGAGCAGCGTCACCTCGACCCGCCGGTTCTGGCGCATTCCTCCCGGCGTCGCGTTGGAGGCGACCGGATCGGCCTCGCCATGCCCGACGACCGAGAACCGCGCGCGCGTGACGCCCATCTGGTCGAAAGCGCTGCGCACCGCATCGGCGCGGCGTTCGGACAGCGCCTGATTGTGCGCATCGGTCCCGCGCGAATCGGTATAGCCGTTGATCGCGACGCGCACGCCGGGTTCGGAGCGCAGATAGTCGGCGAGCGTACGCAGCTTGTCGATCGCTCCGGGGCGCAGCACCGCGCTGTCGGTCGCGAATAGCACGTCCTCGTCCAGCCGCATCGTTGCGCCGCGCGCCGTCTGGCGGAAGCCATAGCCGCGCATCGCGCCGCGATCCCATGCACCGACCGCGGGGCCGCGGTCCTCGACCACCACCACCGTGTCGCGCGATGCCCAGTCGAAGCGGTCGCGGCGCGGCCCCGCGACCGCGGCAAAGGCGCGGTTGGCGGCGCTGGCCTCGCGCGGGCTGATGAAGCCGTCGCGGTTGAAATCGAAATTGCGCATCACGAAGGCGCGCCCGCGCGGCGAGCGGCGCAGTTCGGGGTAGAGGATCGGCACGCCCCGGCCCTCCAGCCGATATTCGCCCGCGCGCCAGTCATAACGGTCCTGCGCCGTGGCGGCGGTCGCGCTCAATCCTGCCGCGGCGGCCGTTGCCGCGAGAACGATCTTGATAAGGGTACGCATCACACTTCTCCATGGCCCCCGCTCCGTGGGGCAGCCGTGCGCCCGAGCGCTTGAACGCGGCGTGAGTTCCCTGGAAAGGCGCGGTTCAGCGTGCGCCGAGCGCCAGGCGCACCGCGTCGTTGCCGATCTCGGCGAACAGCGCGTCCTCGGTGCCGGTCATCCACACCTGCCCCTTGCCCGCCAGCCGATCGAACAGCGCGGCGCGGCGCAGCGGGTCGAGATGCGCCGCGACTTCGTCGAGCAGCAGCACCGGCGGCGCGCCGGTGCGTTCGGCGACGAGATCGGCATGCGCGAGGATCAGGCCGAGCAGTAGCGCCTTCTGCTCGCCGGTCGAGCACAGCGCCGCCGCCTGATTCTTGCCGAGGTGCGTGACGGAAAGGTCGCTGCGGTGCGGGCCAACCAACGCGCGCCCCGCCGCCGCATCGCGCCGCCTGCTGTCGGCGAGATCGCGCGCCAGCGTATCGCCGCCGCCGGTCCAGCCATCGAGCGCGAGACCGGCACGCGCAAAAGGGCCTTCGGGCTGGCCGGCCAGCCGCTCGGCGAGTGCCGCCACCGTCTCCCGCCGCGCCGCGTCGATCGCCGCGCCATGCTCGGCCATTTGCGCCTCCAGCGCCGACACCCACTCGCGGTCGGGGGGCGTCTCCTCGGCGAGCAGGCGGTTGCGCGCGCGCATCGCTGCTTCGTAGCGATTGGAATGGACCGCATGCGCCGGTGCCAGCGCAAGCGTCAGCCGATCGAGGAAGCGGCGGCGTTCCCCCGCGGGCTCGACGAACAATCGGTCCATCGCCGGGGTCAGCCACAGCACGGTGAGCCATTCGGCGAGCGCAGTTGCGGCGACCGATGATCCCTGCACCCGCACGATGCGGCGCTCGGGCGCGCTGGCCTGTGCGCCGGTGGCAATCGCCACGTCTCCGGTCAAATCGGCCGCGACGCCGAACCCGCCCGGCCCACCCTGTCGCGCGATCTCGCTGAGGCTGGCGCGGCGCAATCCGCGACCGGGTGCGAGCAGCGACACCGCCTCCAGCACATTGGTCTTGCCCGCGCCATTCTCGCCGGTCAGCACGACGAAGCCCGCGCCCGGCGCGATCGTCAACGCGGCGTGATTGCGAAAATCGGTCAGGACCAGGCGCGACAGCATCACGCCCGCTCTACCGGGTCGCGCAGCTTTCGCAATTTATGCCGGTGTTTAGGCGGCGACCGGCTCGGCGCGGTTGCTGAGATAGGAGGCCATTTCCGGCCCCAATTCGCGCTGCGCCTTCAGATACGCGACCGGCGTCGCGATGCCGAGCCGCGCGCGCGCGGCGTCGATCGGTTCGGCGAGCAGCGTTTCGTAATCCTCGCCCGACAGCCACTTCGCCTTGCGGCCGTTGCGATAGCCCTCCCACACGGCGCGCGCGAACAGCGTGTTGCGCGTGACGCCGAGGCTCTTGAGCGCGGCGGCGGCGGCGATGAAGGCCCAGCCGAGCCCGCCGACCTGCGCATAACTGAACGCGACGAGGCAGGCCTCGCCCAGCGATTCGTCGGCCTTGTAGCCGGTCATGACGTGCCAGATGTCGTGCGTGTCGCGCACGCGCCGTCCGAACCAGGCGTAGGGATGCTGGACCTGATCCTCGCTGATGACCTTGCTCACCGCGACCAGGCCGTCGGCGGAATAGCCGGTCGTCTCCAGGAAATGCCGATAGGCCGCACCGACCGTGCCGGGCGCAAATTGCGCGACGAAGGCAGGGTCGGAGAAACGCTCGGCAAGCTCGACCTGCGCGCAGGCCAGGCGTCCGCCTTGTTCGCTCGCGATCAGCCGCGCGTAATTCATCGGCGCATTGCCCACGTTCAGCGCGCGCATGATGCGGAACACCTGCGTCGTGTCGTCGCCATTGGCGAGCAGGCGGCGGATCGCGTCGAACGCAGTACGCCAGTCGCGACGACCGCTGGTGCCGGAAAAGGAGGAAGCTTCGCCATCCGAGTCGATCCTTACTGACAACAATGTTAATAGGTGATCGCGCGGCTTCGGTCAAGCCGCCTGCACTTTGCCGTCCATCCTAGGCGATTCGATCGGATGCGGGTTTGAATCCGCCGCACGAACGACGATATGGGGCGGCATGACACAGATCACCGTCGCCGCGCTGCAACTCGCCTTCTCGTCGGATATCGACGCGAACATCGCCAACGTCTCCGCTCTGGTGCGCGAGGCGGCGGGGAAGGGTGCGAGTGTCATCCTGCCGCCCGAATTGTTCGAAGGCGAATATTTCTGCCGGGTGGAGGATGAGGGCCTGTTCGCCAATGCGAAACCCGTGGGGCAGCACAAGGCGGTGCTGGCGATGCAGCAGCTTGCCGCCGAATTGCAGGTAACGATCCCGACCAGCTTCTTCGAGGCGGACGGGCCGCATCATTACAATTCGCTGGCGATGATCGGGCCGGATGGGAAGGTTCAGGGCGTCTATCGCAAGAGCCACATTCCCGATGGGCCGGGCTATGAGGAGAAATTCTATTTCCGGCCCGGCAATACCGGTTTCAAGGTATGGCCGGGGCCGGACGCGACCACGCTCGGCGTCGGGATCTGCTGGGACCAATGGTATCCCGAAACCGCGCGCGCGCTGATGCTGATGGGATCGGACGTCCTGTTCTTCCCGACCGCGATCGGCAGCGAACCGCACGATACGTCTCTCGACACGGCTCGGTTGTGGCGGCGCGCGATGGTGGGCCATTCCGTGTCCAACGTGGTGCCGGTGGTCGCCGCCAACCGCATCGGCGTGGAGCACGGCCAGACCTTTTACGGCACCAGCTTCATTGCGGATGAACGCGGCGATATCGTCGCGGAGCTGGGTCGCGAGGAGGAAGGCGTGCTGGTCGCGACCTTCGATCTCGACCGCGTCAAGCGCCACCGCGCGGCGTTCGGCTTCTTCCGCGATCGTCGGCCGGAGCTTTACGGGCGCCTGGTGCAGGACATCTGAGGGCGCTAGCGGCGCGGCGTTCCGACCTCGGCGTTGATGACGACCGGCGCGTTGCACCCTTCGATTGAGCGCACCACCGCCTTGATATGGCGGGCCGGGGCGGCGTCGGCCAAGGGGCGAATCGCGACGCTGTCCGGGGCACCGGCAAGGACAATGCCCGGATTGCGGCAGATCGGCTTGAGCGTCGCGGACTTGGCAGGCGGCGTGACGGCGGCGGCCGACAGTGCGACGAGGGACGCGATCAGCATGGCTCTCTCCTGTTGATACGCGAAGACTATCACGGGTCTAGCGGCGGATGAAGAATCGATGACGTCGAATTCACTGGCGATGCGGTGAATGGCGTGGTGATTCCATCGCCATGGAGATCGAAGTCAGCGCCGAAGCAAAGGACAAGCGGCTCAACCGCCGTGTCGCGGTTACCGTGGTGATCCTGTCGGTGTTCATGGGGCTGGGTAACATCAAGGACGGCAACATCGTCCAGAACATGGCGCAGGCGAAGGCCGATTCGGTCGATCGATGGAGTGAGTATCAGGCGACCAAGACCAAAACGCATATCGCCGAGACGGCGCGCGGTGAGATGACCGTGCTGGCCGCCACCCCCGGCGCGAAGGCTGCTGCCAGCGTCGCGATCGTGCGGCTCGACGACGAGATCGCCAAATACCGAGTCGAGGCTCCGGCGCTCGCGAAGCAGGCGCAAGGCTTTGCCGACCGCTACGACGCGCTCAACGTCCATGACGATCAGTTCGATGCGAGCGATGCCGCGCTGTCGACCGCGATTTCGGTGGCCGCGGTGGCGGCGCTGGCGGAGAGCTTTCCCTTGCTCGTCGCGGGGTGGGTGTTCAGCGCGTTCGGCCTGTTCATGGGGCTGTGCGGTTTTGCCGGGTGGGCGTTCCACCCCGACGTGCTGAGCACGTTTCTGGGCTGAGCGCGCGGGGCGTGCCGCGATTTGGTTCACGCGAAGGCCACGAAGCTTGCGCGGCAGCCAACGTTACCCTTCGGGCTCTTCGCGTGAATCCT
This sequence comes from Sphingomonas sp. MMS24-J45, assembly GCF_044881195.1. GTDB lineage: Bacteria > Pseudomonadota > Alphaproteobacteria > Sphingomonadales > Sphingomonadaceae > Sphingomonas. The sequence continues at coordinate 1,856,641 of NZ_CP173255.1, forward strand.
TCTTAGGCCGTCCCAGCCTCAGCCAGCGCCGCTCTCCTCCGCGATCGGCTCCAGCCCGAACGCCAGCCACTCCGCGCGGGTACGGCAGACTTTGGTCGGCGCGTCGGGGTTGGTGAGACGGTCGTCGAAGCAATAACGTGGCCCCGCTTCGCGGCGTGGTGCGGTCGCGGCGAGTGCGTCGAACAGGCGCGGCGTCGGCACGTCCATCTCATGCGCTGCGCTCACGATCCGCTCCCAGCGTCCGCCTTCGGGCGGCGGTGCGGCGGTTGCGCTGGCGGTCAGGATCAGGGCAAAGGTCAGGCTCATGGCAGTCTCCATCATGGCACCGGAAAATCGGCTATGACGAGAGGTGCATTATCTATGCCATACACCTAATATATTGTTATAGAACGATAACACTCTTCGGCTCGTACCACGGGCTCGGGATGGAGCGCCAGCTTTTGGTAATCCGCGCGAAGATCAGGCGTCGCGCAAGTCGTGCGCCCGTGCGAACACCGCCTCGAACATTTCCGTCGTCAGCCGCCCGGTGTTCTGATTGTAGCTGGAGCAATGGTAGCTATCGATCAGGATACGGCCATCGGGCATGCGATGCTCGGCAAGGTGGCCGAAGCGGCATTTGGGCAGCTTGCCGCCGAGCATCTTGACCGCCGACTGATGCGCGGTCTGGCCAAGGGCCACGAAGATGCGGGCGTTGGGCAGCGCGCTTGCCTGCCCCTCCAGGAAGGGACGGCAGTTGCGGATTTCCTCCGGCGTCGGCTTGTTCTGCGGTGGCAGGCATTTGACGGCGTCGAGGATCATCGCGCCGGTCAGCGCGAGCGTATCATCGGGCTTGCCTTCATACTCCCCGGTGGCGAGGCCATATTTGGCGAGCGTGTCGAACAATAACGGGGCGGAGCGATCCCCGGTGAACGGGCGGCCAGTCCGATTCGCGCCATATTGCGCCGGGGCGAGGCCGATGATGCCGAGCCAGGCGGCGGGATCGCCAAAGGCGGTGATGGGGCCGTTCCACCAATCGGGATGTTCGGCCCGCAGGCTTTCGCGCAGCGCGACGAGGCGCGGGCAGCGCGGGCAATCACGCGGCGGTTCGGTTTCGGGAATCGGGCTGGGTGCGAAGTTCATCACTTTGCGATAGGCGTGATGTCGTGCCGACCTCAACCCATGCTTTTTGTTACGCGATCGCGATCGGATCGAACCGCTGCGGGCGGCACGGCAGTCCGATGGCCGAGGTCAGGGCGGCGATCGCCGTGCTGCCCGGCATGGTGGCGGTTTCGCCGATCATCGCAAGCGATCCCGTCGGTCCCTCGATTCGCCGCTACGCCAATGCGGTCGCCTTGGTCGAAACGGTGGAGGAGCCGCCTGCGGTGCTGGCGCGGCTAAAGAGCATCGAGCGGGCGTTCGGTCGGCGGCGCGGACAGCGTTGGAGCGCGCGGGTGATCGATCTCGATATTGTGCTGTGGTCGGGCGGGGCGTGGTGGTCGCGCGGCCTGACGATACCCCATGCGGCGTTTCGGGAGCGCGATTTCGTGCTCGGCCCGTTGCTGCGCGTTGCCCCCGATTGGCGCGATCCGTTGACCGGACTGCGCGTGCGGCAGCTGCACGCGCGGCTATTGCGTACACTGCCTCGCCTTGACCAAGTGGGAAGGCGACCCTAACGGGTCCCCGGTGTGGGCCCGTAGCTCAGTTGGTAGAGCAACGGACTTTTAATCTGTAGGTCTCGGGTTCGAGTCCCGACGGGCCCACCATCTCCACGGATCCACTGGCACAAGCTGACAGTGACATTGGGCCAACCTATGGTGACATAACGGGGCCGCGTCTCGTGCGATCGGCGCCGGATCGGATAGATAGACCAATAATTTCGCCGCTCTGAAACTGCTGGATCAGAGGCGATGGTTCAGCGAGGCCTAGTATGTTCTATCCCTTCCGCCGCCGCCCCCGCAAAGGCACTGGAATGTGGCCGATGGTCTATCCCCGCCCGTGGGACATGACCCCGGAGCCGGGCTTTGGAATCCTGATCGATCCGGTCGCGGTATCCCAGGAGGCGGCCCGGGAACTCCGGAAGGCAGAGTGGCCGGGGATGTCGCTGATGGAAGATGACTTCCAGATGGCGTTGCTTAACGAGGGCGCCGACGTCGGGGCGATGGCGCAGGCATGGTTCGAGGAGCACCGGCTGGCCGTCGCGAACGAGATCGAGCGACGCATCAGTGGATACGGTGTCGAGCGGCTGTCCAGCTCCGTCTCGACGGCGGTCAGCGAGGCATGCGCGGCATACGTAGTCGGCAAATACCTGACGGTTGTCCGCATCCTGTTGCCCGAGTTCGAAGCGGTGGCACGCGCGCTCGTCAACAAGCGCAGCCCGAAGGCCGCGGTCGATGGACTGCTCGGCGTCCTGCAGGACGTGCCGATGATCAGGGAGGACCCGATCGAGTCGATGTCCATGTTCGAGTTCATCGAGGATCAGCTGTTCGCGTCGTGCCGCGACGCCACCGACGCCGCGGCGCGGGGTGCGGTGCCGAACCGGCATGCCGAGACTCACGCGCTACGAAGCTACGGCGACCTGCGGGGCGCGAGCTACATCCTCTGCGGCATCGACCTACTGCTCCGGCTGGCAGCGCGGCATCTCGACTTTTCGCAACCCCCACCCACCGCTGCCTAGGAAGGGCATGGGTAAGCTGACTACGGTCCCAGCTCGCCGCAGGCCCGACCGTCAGCGCGCCCATGGCATTCGATATCCGACCGATCCGGTCATCACGACCAGCGCAGGTCCTATGCGGCCACCATCCTCATCGACCGCTGCGATCCGCCAACCCCGGCCGCGCCAGGCCGGGTGGTCGATGATCTCCTCGATCAGGCGGCCGACGCTGGCGCCGAGGATAGTGTCGGGCACCGCGTCCGCCGTCCTGACGCGCAGCTCCCCGAAGCGGGTGTCGATCCGGACCCCGCCGATCAGCGCAAAGAGCTCCACGGAGTGGTCTACAACCCGGATCGCGAGATAGTCTCCATCGCGGCGCCTGACCTCGCAGCCGCTGGAGGGTTGCGAGGTCAGGCTCGCGTTCAGTCCGGCGATGTAGTGGCGGAGCGTGTGTGCTGTCATGGTGGGGGTGGGGGCACCCTTGGACCCGCCGAGGCGGGGGCGGCGAGGCCAGCCCAGCTCCGGCTCGATCCGCACGGCGACGTCATCAAGTGTCAATCCATCAGCGGCGAGCATCGGGGCGAGCAGTGGAGATGCCGACCTAACGACGGCGCCGAGCTCGATCCGGAATGCCTCGACGACCGCCGCATCCCGCGCCGCCTCGATTTCGTGCAGGCGCGCCCGAACTTTCCGCCGGGCGTTTCGAAAACGCCGACGATCGCCTTCGGTTGGCGCGTCCGGCGCACCGGGCACCGCGACGGCGGCACGCGCCGTCACTTTGCCAATCCGCCCGTCCCGACGATCACCGCCAACAGGTGGCGGGTGAGCGCGTCGGCACCCTTGCCATAGGCCAGCTCGCCCCAGGCGTCCCAAGCGTGGACCCGCTCGGCAAGCCAGGCGAACATGTCGTCGCGCGACGCCGCGTCGGCGAACGTCTGCGACCAGGCGACGTTCCTCGTCGGCATCCGCGCGCCGACCGTGATGCCGGTGAGCGTCACGAGGTGGCGCGTGCCGATGCGCTCACGCGCGAAGAGGTGGCGACGGAACCCCACCTCGCGCTCGAACGTCAGCAGCGCCCGCTCGCGGGCCTCGCTGTCGAGGCCCCTGGCGGTCGTGACGGCCGCCATGACCCCCGCCATGGGCAAGTGCTCGAAATCCGGCTCGCGTGTCGCCTGCAGCATCATCAACACCGACCTGCCCAAGTCGGTGAGTCCCCCCTCCAGCGGATTTCCCCACGGCGACGCCTTGATCATGCCGATCGACGCGAGCCAGCACTGGTGGAACCTCCACGCCAGCATGTCGCCGTCGAACAGGTCGTGCCGGCCCTCGGGGCCGTGCCACCCCGCGTGGATCGCGGTCATGACGCGCAGCATCAGCTCGTGCTGCTCGGGCGCGAAGTGGACGGGCGGGAAGCCGAGTTCACCCTGCCAGAAGGCGTCCCTCACGCTCCGCCACGTCCGGCCATCAGCATCCTCGAGGCCACGGGGACCGGCGCGCAGCCACCAGCCCCACGGGAGTTCGCCGAGATGGCGCTCGAACTCAGCCACGGCCACCCCCGCGCCTGGTGTCGAGACCGATCGGCGGCGGTCCGTCGCGCGGCGGCGCCTCGGTCCCGTCGGCGATGGCGCGCAGCTGCGCCGCCAGCGCGATCGTCTCGCGGACGACATAGGCGTCGTCGCGATAGATCCGGGCGAGTTCCGACGACGACGTGGGCATGGCGGGGCGCCCGTCGCCGGGGATGAGATCGTAAGCGTGGTTGCAGCTGAACCCGAGCCACCACGCGTGGGGGTCCTGGACGCGGTGATCCGTCGCGTGCGCGACCTCGTGGTATACCGCCGGGCTCAGCTCGACGTGGCAGATGCGGCGCGCCTCGACCGCCAGGCGGCGGGCCGGGGTCGGTCCGGCCTGGCACAGCCGCGCATAGGTGATGCCGCCGTGGATCTCGATCCCGATGTCGGCGGGCACCGCCCCCTTGTCCCAACCCCACAGCGGGTGGTCGGACGGAACGCCGACGTAACCACAGAGGAAGCCGCCGCGGGTGTCACGCAGCATGATGCACTCGTAGCCGCTGGCCTCGTCGCGCCAGCTGACCTTGTCGGCCTCGCCGAGCCACTGTCCCGCGCCATCGGGATGGGACTCACGGTCGTAGTAGACCTCGGCGGCGGGGACGATGCACTCGCGGGTGGCGTAGGCACGGCCGGTTACGAGGACGACGCCTTCGTCGCGCGCGACGTCGCCCCCGGTTCCGACCAGCTTGGCGACGGCGAGCTCGGAGCGGAGGGCCGGCAGCAGCGTGTCGGCGGTGGCGGGCATGACGGCGGGCACCGCCGGCTTGCGCTTGGCGGGCGGCTTGCGCTGGCCGGCGGGAACGAGCGCCGTGGACTTGGTCGGCTTCTTAGACATGTGGAAATCTCCTTCATCGGGGCAGGCTGCGGTGTCTGGGTCGGGCGGGATGCCGGGCTGGCCGAGGCGGCTGGCCGGGGCTGCCGGATCGGTGGGTCGCGGCAGGGGGGCGTCCACATCAGCGCACCCACGGCATGCGGAAGGCCACCGAACCGGTCTCGACGACCAGCGTCTGGCCGGAGGACGGCGACGGCGGCTCCTCGACAGCGACGATCGGCCACGAATGCCCGCGGAGCGATCGGTGGTCGATCACCTCGCCGATCCGCCGTCCGAGGATCGCCAGGGCGATCGTGTCCGGCAGCGGCGCGTCGAGCTCGACCCGCAGCACGCCGAAGAGCGTCTCCAGCCTCGCCGGACCGATCCGCGCCTCGACCTCGAGCGAATGCTCGACGACCTCGAGACAGGCCCAGTCGCTCCGCGAGAAGATGAACGGCACCGTGTGGCCGAAGCCGCGGCGGCGCACGGCCTCCCTGTCGCCATTGCGCGTGGCGATCACGAACCGACGGGGCGGTTCGCGCAGCCGCTGGAAGCGCGACGCGGGGTTGGACGACAGTGCCGGGTAGCGCGGCCAGTGCAGTCCCGGGTCGAGCCGGTGGAGCAGCCGATCGATCTCCTCCCCCGCCGAAACCACGAGCGACAGCAGGAAGGGCGACGCGGAGCGCACGTTCGTCCCGACCTCCTGCCGGAAGGCCGCGCGCCGCGCGCCCGGGTCCTCAAGATCCGCTTCCCTGACCGCGACGCGCGCGGCCCCCCTGGCCTCCCTGAACCGCTGCCGGTCGGACGCCGTCGCGGGATCCGTGAGCCGATAGGTGCGGACGGACGCGCAGCGGCCGCGGCTCACGACTGCCGCTCCGCGGGGGCGTAGCGTTCGTGCCACGTCACGCGCTCGACGATCGGCCCAAGCGCCCTGGGGTTCGCGCCGATCGAGTAAATGTGGCCGGCCAGCCACCATTCCTCCTCGCAGCGGCGCGAGTCGGGCACCTCCCGCCACCAGCACTTGGGATCGCCGGCGGCGTCCCAGCGGTAGCCCCTCGCGCGCAACTCGTCCTTGAGCTCGAAGGCCGCACCGACCGCGCGGAAGCGCCAGCTGGGCGCACGGGCGGTCGCCAGCATCTCGGCGAGCGCGGTGCCGCCGTTCGGCAGGTGCTGCCGCAGGATCTGGATCACCGCGTCGACGTCGTCGCCGGCGCGATGGGCACCGTGGAAGTAGCCAGCCTGCGCGAGCAGCCAGCCGAGGGACCGTCCGTCGTAGCCGCCGGCCCGCCAGTCGATGTCCTTGCAACTGCAGCACCAGGCAAGGCCAGCCGCACCCGGCAGGCGGCGCTCGACGTGCGCCCGGTCGAAAATGGCGTTATGCGCACAGACGAAATCGGCGGACTTCAGCAGCCGCACCGCCGCGTCCTCGTCGATCACCTGGCCTGCCACGTCGGCGTCCGTCAGGCCGGTCAACCTGACGATGTCCTCGGGCAAATCGCGGCCCGGATCCTCCAGCCAGGAGTAGCCACGGTCGATCTTGACGATCACGCCGTCCGGATCCGCGCGGAAACGGCGCAGCGCGAGCTCGATGACCTTGTCGTCGCCGCCGAGGCCGCTGGTCTCGACATCGACCACCACGCCGATGATTGTATCGATACGCCCGCCGACGCCGGTCTCGCCCTCGCGCACGTCGAGGCGGCGCAGCAGACGCACGTCGTCTTCGCCGTTGACCGCGCACAGCGCGTCCGGCGCAGGAATCCCGTCCCGCATGGTCGTCTCCGGTTTTGGTAGCCCGTCACCTCGGGCAGGTCGGACCGGACAAGCGGCGGGTCCGACCGCCCAGAAATGGATCAGGCGAGGAAGCGCTGCTCGATGTTGAGGTCGAGGCCCGCCGCCAGCGGCGACGTCGGCTCGGCGTCGATCATCATCAGCGTGTCGCAGATCGCCTGCGACACGAGAGCCTCGACGATCGGCGACGTGTGGTCGAACCCGGTAACGATGGCGGCGTCCGCCGCCGCCGGTCCCATCCGCATGAAGAGGCGCCCCGCGATCTCCGCCTCGTCCGTCGCGAACGACGCGTGGAAGGCGTGCACGGTCTCGAAGCCGTCGTCATGCACGATGGTGGCCGTGAAGAGCCGCGGCTGCGTCCCGCCGGCCTGACGGAACGGGAGCACGTTGTCGTGGTGCGGACCGTCGGCCCGGCGCGGCCGCTTCGACTGGGGCGCGGCGGTAACCGTCCCGTCGCCGACGTCGCCGCCGTCGCTATCCGCAACCAGCGCGTCGATGTCGGCAGCGTCGGCGTCCAGCCCGAGCGACAGACCGTGAAGCAGGATGCCGCGCATGCACTCCTGCCGGGCGAGGCACGCGTCGATCGCGCTGGCTCCCCCGAACAAGGCGCGCGGCGCGAGCAGCCAGCTCATCGGGTCGTGCTCAGCAGCCTCGCGTTGGAACCGCGCGCCGGTCTCGGCGGCGACGAGCGCCAGGCGGACCAGCCCGCGACGCGTGGTCGTGACGGCGGCGTCGGTCGGGGCGTCGTCGTCCAGCGGGTCTTCGTATCGCACCAGCGGCATGGCTGCCGCGGCGGGCACATCGAACATCGTCATCATGTTCATGCGTCGTCTCCATCCGCCGATCCCTTCATGTGCACCCGCCCGGCGGTGAGACGGCATGCAACCCTGAAGTAGCTACAGGGTTCCAATAGTTCAACCCTTCTGGATATGTCGAAATGTAATTGATGTGTCCCGTTCTGAATCGATCACCAGACAGGCAGCTTGCGGAGGCTGTCGCTTCGGTTATTCTGGAGGAATGGAAAAGATGAAGGCGATCACGATCATGAGCGCGCTGGCCCAGCCGACCCGGCTGGCCGTCTTCTCACTCCTCGCGCGCGCGGGCGACGAGGGAATGACCGCCGGCGAACTGGCCGAGAAGACCGGCACGCCTGCGAACACGATGAGCAGCCACCTTACGATCCTCAGTCAGGCAGGGCTCGCCACCTCGCGCCGGGTCGGCCGCAACATCTTCTATCGCGCCGTGCCCGACGCCATCCGCCAGCTGACGGTCTTCCTGATCAAGGACTGCTGCGACGGCTGCGCCGAGGTCTGCGGCCACCTGCAGGACGATCTGAACGAGTGCCAGCGCGGACAGGAGGGGCGAAAGGCGGGAACGGCAAAGGTCGTATCGGGAAAAACCGATCCTTCTTGATCCAGCCTGATACATCGGTTATCGCCGATGAATGACCGACAGCGAAGCCCTCGCCGCACTTGCGGCCCTCGCACACCCGACACGCCTGGACACCTTCCGCGCGCTCGTAGCGCATGAGCCGGAAGGCCTGACGACGGGCCAGCTGGTCGGGCGCGCGGCCCTGTCGCAGAGCACCTTCTCCACGCATCTGGCCGTGCTGGCGAAGGCGGGGCTCGTGTCGACCGAACGCCGCGGCCGCAACTTCGTGCAGCGAGCGGACATCACCGCACTCCGTGCGCTCATGCTCTTCCTGGCCAAGGACTGCTGCCAGAGTCGGCCGGAACTGTGCGAGCCGCTGCTCGCCGAACTCGCCTGCTGCTCACCCGGAGCTCACCCATGACCACCGACGCAATCATCTACCACAACCCCGAATGCGGCACGTCCCGCAATGCGCTGGCCATGATCCGGAACGCTGGCATCGAGCCGCATGTGATCGAGTACCTGAAGACGCCGCCCTCGCGCGCGATGCTCGTCCAGCTCATCGAGCGCGCGCGTCTAACCCCGCGTCAGCTGCTGCGCGAGAAGGGCACCCCCTACGCCGAGCTCGGCCTCGACGACGGGACGCTGAGCGACGACGCGCTCGTCGACGCGATGATGGCACACCCGGTCCTGATCAACCGGCCACTGGTCGTGACGCCGATCGGGGTGCGCCTGTGCCGTCCGTCCGAAGCGGTGCTCGACATCCTGCCCGAACAGCAGCGCGGCGCCTTTGCCAAGGAGGACGGTGAGCGGGTCGTCGACGCCGACGGCCGCCGGCTGGGCTGATGGGCACCTTCGAACGATACCTGTCGGTCTGGGTCGCGCTGTGCATCGTCGCGGGGATAGCGCTCGGCCAGGCGGCGCCCGGCGTCTTCGCCGCGATCGCCTCGGCCGAGGTCGCGCGCGTGAACCTCGTCGTCGCCGCGCTGATCTGGCTGATGATCGTCCCGATGCTGCTCAAGATCGACTTCGGTGCGCTCGGGTCGGTCCGCCAGCACTGGAAGGGCGTGGGCGTCACGCTGTTCGTGAACTGGGCGGTGAAGCCGTTCTCGATGGCGGCGCTCGGCACCGTGTTCCTCGGCTGGCTGTTCGCGCCGCTGCTGCCGGCGGGGGAGATCCAGTCCTACATAGCGGGCCTGATCCTGCTGGCCGCGGCGCCCTGCACGGCCATGGTGTTCGTCTGGTCGAACCTGTGCGGGGGCGAGCCGACCTACACGCTCAGCCAGGTGGCGCTGAACGACCTGCTGATGGTGTTCCTGTTCGCGCCGCTCGTCGCGCTGCTGCTCGGTGTCGCCTCGGTGACCGTCCCCTGGGACACGCTGCTGCTCTCCGTCGTGCTCTACATCGTGGTGCCGGTGATCGTCGCGCAGGTCATCCGCCGGGCGCTACTCGGACGCGGAGGTCAGGCCGCACTGGACCGGCTGCTCGGCACGCTCGGCCCGGCCTCGCTCGTCGCGCTGCTCGCCACCCTGGTCCTGCTCTTCGGCTTCCAGGGCGAGCAGATCGTGGCGCAGCCCCTCGTCATCGCGCTGATCGCGGTTCCGATCCTCATCCAGGTCTACCTCAACGCCGGCATCGCATACTGGCTATCCCGCCGGCTCGGCGTGGCGTGGTGCGTCGCGGCGCCGGCCGCGCTGATCGGCGCGTCCAACTTCTTCGAACTGGCGGTGGCGGCGGCGATCTCGCTGTTCGGCCTGAAGAGCGGCGCAGCGCTGGCGACGGTCGTCGGTGTGCTGGTCGAGGTGCCGGTCATGCTGAGCGTGGTCGCGATCGTGAAGCGCACGCGGCGCTGGTATGAGGGCGTGCCTGCATGAGCCGCACGACCTTCGCTCCGCTGGCTAGCGGAGCCCACGACGTGCTCCGACTGGCGCTCGACGCCGCCGGACTGCCCACCGACGACCTCGACCGGTCCGGCCGCGCGTTCTTCGGGCTGTCCGACGAAAAGGGGCCGATCGGCTTCGTCGGGCTGGAGGGCGACGGTGCCGACCGGCTGCTGCGCTCGCTCGTCGTGCTGCCGAGCCGCAAGCGGCAGGGCCACGGCGGTCTGCTCGTGGCGCATGTCGAGGCGCTCGCCCGCCGCGATGGGGCGGAGCGGCTGCATCTGTTGACTAACACCGTCGCGGACTTCTTCCGCGCGCGGGGATACCGGCCGGCGGACCGTGCCGACGCGCCCGCCCCGATCGCCGCCACCGCCCAGTTCTCATCCCTGTGCCCCGGCAGCGCCGCCTACCTCGTCAAGGAAATCGCATGAGCCGCCTGCGCCAGGTCCAAGACGTCGACGTGCTGCCGGCGCTGGACCCATCGTTTGTCCTGCCGCGGCCCGCAGTCGGCCTCGGCGACGACCAACCGCCGCCGCGCATCCTGCTGCTATACGGATCGCTGCGCCAGCGGTCCTTCTCCCGCCTGGCGACCGAGGAGGCGGCGCGCCTCCTCGAGCTGTTCGGTGCCGAGACGCGTATCTTCGACCCGTCCGACCTGCCGCTGCCGGATCAGATTGCGGGCGACGACCATCCCGCCGTCCACGAACTTCGCGAGCACGCGCTGTGGTCGGAAGGGATGGTCTGGTGCAGCCCGGAGCGGCATGGCCAGATCACCGGCATCATGAAGGCGCAGATCGACCACCTGCCGCTCGAGATGAAAGGGATGCGGCCGACGCAGGGACGCACGCTCGCGGTCATGCAGGTCTCCGGCGGGTCGCAGTCGTTCAACGCGGTCAACACGTTGCGTCTGCTCGGCCGCTGGATGCGGATGTTCACCATTCCCAACCAGTCGTCGGTCGCGATGGCCTACAAGGAGTTCGACGAGACCGGCCGGATGCGTCCCTCCAGCTATTACGACCGCATCGTCGACGTGATGGAGGAGCTGGTGCGCTTCACCGTGCTCATGCGGCCCCATTCGGCCCAGCTCGTCGACCGATATTCGGAGCGGAAGTCGGCGGGCCGGCGCCTCGAGGCCGAGGATCACTCGGCGGTGGCGATCGCCGCCGAACCCCGGGCGGTCTTGTAGCAGGCACTGCTAGAGCAGGCCCGCGCGTCCGCTCGACCCACCTCGGAACACGATGACGTTAGCGTCCGCTTCAAGGCCAGCCGGCGGATCCACGTTCTCGACGACGATGAACTGACCCACGTCCTTCAACGACGCGAGATGGCTAAAGAAGTGCTGCTTCAGCGACGAGGCGACCAGCGCACGCTCGTCCTCCGTCAACGCGTCGTCGCCGATCGGATCGCGGTAGGTGAGCAGGGGCGTATCGAGCACAAGGAAGCCGGGATGCGGCAGTCCGCGGTCCTTGCAGAATATCAGCAACGCGACCTTGAACGCGGCATGCGTGATGGCACGGACGCCCTTGCCGTTATGACCCCGCAGCTTCCCGTCGATACGCAGATCGTAGCTGGGCTCATCGAACGACACATGGTGCTCGCCTGGGAAGTTCCACGCGGTGAGGACCTGGCTCACCACCTGGGCGAACTCGTGCGCCGTGGGACCATCGACGCCGATCCGCGGACGATCCGCCTTGGCAGCGGGCCTGCGTGCCGCGATCTCGGCGCGACGTTCCAGAAGCGACGTCCGCTGATCGATCAGTGCTAGGCCGCGCCTGACTTGATCCCGGACCTCCATGATCTCGGAGATGGCGCGGCGCGCCTCGGTGGCGCCCGGCGTCAGACGCTCCAGCTGCGCCTCAGTTTCGTGGAGGCTTCCCTGAACGGTAGGCAGATGGTCAACCAGCCTTCGTCGATCCGAGATCAGTTGAGCCATGGTGCTTGCCAGATCGGCGCGCTGCCTGACGATCTTCGCGGCTTCGGCAGCTGCCGCGGCGCGCACTCGCTCGACGTCGCCGACCTCCTCATGATGATGCTGGCTGTCGGGCGCAGCCCCGCACAGGGGACAGTCCCGCCCGCCGCCAAGCGTCAGTAGGAATCCCGCCTCGTCCAGCGCCTCGAGGCGCTGGATGTCGGACACATAGACCGAATCAAGCTGCGCGAACCGCTCAAGGCTCAGGTCGATGTCGTCGAGGCGGGCCGTGGCCATAGAGACCTCCAGTCCCAGACGCCGCTTGCGTTCGAGCAAGTCACGGATCGAGCCCTGCGCCGCGTCGAGATCGGCCTGGGCAGCGGCAAAGGACGCCTCAAGACGGTCGTTCTGATCCTTCAGTTCGTCAGCGTCGGCGAACCCGTTCTCGATCTCCGCATCGACGGCCGCGAGCATGTCGTCCAGCATCTCGATCTGTGCCGAGGTGGATGACTTGAACGTGCGGCTGTCCACCACCTCGACGATCGCGCTGTCGTCGATCCCGGTCAGCAGCAGCTTGAAGGCGCTGCGCTCCGCCGTCTGGGTCAGGGGGCTTCCGGTCTGTATGGGCGAACCCTCGCTTTGGATCGTCGTCTCGTCGACGATGCAGAAGCGCGATATGTCGCGGAAGCTGAGCGACCGCTTCTTGCCATTCGCATCGACCGCGATCCGCTTCCCGCGCAGACCGACCTGACCCAACAGAAACTGCGACAGGTTCGCGTCGTCAGTGTGGTCGTGCTTGGCGCCGAGGACGCGGACATCGTCCGCACCATCCTGCGGACCGGCCAGGCCTGGGCGGACGGCGAAGTTCCCGCCAGCCAGTGCGCGCGACAGCATCTCGTCGCCGTCTGGTGTCGACAGGCCTAGCCAGACCCGCTCATACGGGCGTCGTTCGCTGATGTCCGGCAGCAGCCGCGAGCCGCCCAGCATGTAGTCGATCGCCTTGGTGGCGAAGGACTTGCCCGTGTTCGAAGCGCCGTAGACGAGGTTGAGCCCATCGGCGAAGTCGAGTTCGGACACGGTGCCCGGACCCGAGAAGGCGATCTTGCGGATCACGATCGTCATCAGGATCCACCGCCAGGTTGGGCGCCGTCCGAGCTGAATTCGACCGACCACCTGTCCAGCCGATGCTCCACCCGCCGCGCCAACTCCTCGGCGGACAGATCGGCGAAATGGTCGACGAGCCACTTCGCGCAAGCCTTCAAGGCTTGGGCGTATTCGGTGCGCATCAGGCTGACGAACGGCGCCGCCTCGTCGCTCGCGCGGAACGAGACGCCATGTTCGTCTGCGACGGCGTCGACAAGGTGGACGCGCCGCATGAGCGTGAGACTGTCCTCGACAAGCCTTCGACGGACGAGCAGCTCCCCGGTCCGCTCAGGCAACGGGGGGTGCAGGCTCGGCGGCCCGCCCGCGTCTCCCGTGTGAACGACCAGGTGGTCGAACCAGGTCAGCCGGGCGAGGTCGAGCGTCCGCGGATAGGCCGCATCCAGCACGATGACCGCACGGGTGCCCGTCTCGAGCTTGCTGTTGAAAAGCCCGATCCCCTCGGACCGATCGATCACCTCTTCCACACGAACTTCCCGTCGTTGGCGAAGTGATGGCAGAAGCCCTGCTTCACCGGGACCCGCGCGTGCCGCGCGAGCAGACCGCCGGGCGTCACGGCGGCGGCCTGCGACATCACGGCGTCGATCCGCCCGAGCGTATCGCCATGATTGCCGCGATAATGGCCGCTGACGCCGTGATAGACATCGTCGTGAAGGGCCTCGAGATCCTCCTCCAGCGTGTTGTCCCTGTAGAACCGGTTGAAGGCGTCGGCTTCGAAGAACCGCTTGCGCTGATCCTGCAGGTGCTCGCCGAATTCGGGATGATCCCCCACGGCGACGTGATCGTCGAACGGCGATCCGGCGCGCTCGCCATACGCGTCGATGAGCTGGCCGAGATACAGCTGTTCGCGGACGTCCACGTCCAAGGGCACGATGCCACGCGGCGCGGGCCCGGGATCTGCGCCGAACCACTTCGCCAGCACGGGCGCCGCAGTCTCGTCGCCCAGGATGTCGTCGACCGTCAGCCGCTTGACCTGGCCGAAGTCGAACGCGTTGACGAGCGCCAGCAGCGACCCCTCCAGCGCGATGGTCTGCCCGGTCACGATCTTCCTGGCGCACACCGCGTTCCAGCGGTCGATCAGCGCCGTGCGCAACTCGGATGGATTGAAGACCAGTTTCTCCAGATCCCGGCCCATCCCGCGTGGGGCGACGAAGAAGTAGGCCGTCGGCGGCGTGAACTCGCCGCTATCGCTGTGATACAGGATCTTGCCCAGCTCGAGCAGCGCTGACGACGTCGCCAAGGTCCGCCCATACTGCTTGCACTGATAGTTGTGCCATGGCCCCTCGTGACGTCGATCGGTCAGGAAGCCGACGATGTCGCGGCCCAGGTCGCCCGCGCCGGAGAATCGCTGGACCTCGACATAGTCCGACGTCTTCCGCGCGATCCAGTCGCGAACGAATCGTTCCAAGTCCTCGTCGTCGAGCGCCAGAATGTCGCGGTGAAACCCCATCGACACGGCATAGCGGCGGCGTCGCGCACCCGGCAAGGATGTCGTGCCGGTGCATCTGATCCGACGGACGATGAGCTAGCCCGCGTTGTCGCGAAGTCTCTCGTCGCCGAACGCCTCCAGGATGCGGCAGTCGCCCACCGTTCCGCCCGCGCAGTTCGAGATGATGGCGGAGAGCTCGCGGCGCAGACCGCGCAGGTCGGCGATCTTGCGATCGACGTCGGCGAGGTGCTTCGATGCGATCGCGTCGATCGTGTCGCACGACCGATCGCGCTGACGGGCGAGGTCCAGCATCGCCCTGATCTCCTCGAGCGTGAAGCCCAGGTCGCGCGTCTTCCGGATGAAGCGCAGCCTGTCGAGATCGCCTGTCGAATAGGATCGGTAGTTGCCGCCCGTCCTGGCTGGCGGCGCGATCAGGCCCGCCCGCTCGTAATAGCGGATCGTCTCCACCTTCACGCCGGTCGCGGCCGCCAGTCGTCCGATCGTCAGGTCGGTCACGAAACCCCTTGAGTCTCTAGTTGCTACAGGGTCCATATACCCATCCACGTCGAGTCGCACGAGGTGGAAATGGCCTGCAGCAGCTGTGCGTCGGGGAAGCCCGACCCCAACAACAGCCCGTCGTGGCGCCGCGCGCTGTGGATCGCGCTCGCCGTGAACGCGACCATGTTCGTCGCCGAGATGGCGGCGGGCGTCGCCGGCGGCTCGAAGGCGCTGCAGGCGGACGCGCTCGACTTCTTGGGCGACGCCGCCAACTACGCGATCAGCCTCGGCGTCGCGGGCATGGCGCTGGCGTGGCGGGCCCGAGCGGCGCTGCTGAAGGGCGGCACGCTGGCGCTGCTCGGCATGTACGTGTTCGCTACGACGGCCTGGGCGGTCTGGCACGGCGGCACGCCCGCTGCCGAGGTCATGGGGATCGTGGGGATCGCGGCGCTCGTCGCGAATGCCGGCGTCGCACTGATGCTCTACCGCTTCCGCACCGGCGACGCGAACATGCGCTCGGTATGGATCTGCTCGCGCAACGACGCCATCGGCAACGTCGCAGTGGTGCTCGCCGCCGCCGGCGTGTTCGGCACCGGCTCGGCCTGGCCCGACCTCATCGTCGCCGGGACCATGGCCGCCCTGGGCATCTCGGGCGGCGTCCAGATCATCCGGCAGGCGCGCGCCGAACTGAACGGCGGCCGTCGCCTCCACGTCCTGCAGAGCGGAGCAGCATGATGACGGACGATGACAGCGTGCGGTTGCGCGAACTCGTCGGGCTGGAACTGGAGCGTCACGGCGCATCGGCCGCCATCGGGGACACCGGTGCCGCGTGGTGGGCGCTCGAGCGCGCCCACATCATCTCGCAGCCCGATCTTCCGCTGCACCTGCGGGTCCACTGGACCATGCTCGGCTACGCCGTTCGAATGGGCGATCTGCGCGAAGTCGCGGGCCAGATGCTGCGGCTGGCCCTGGCGCCGATCGGCTCGCTGACGGGTCGGATACCGGTCGGCAACACGGGCCGCTCCAACGTCAGCGCCTTCGAGCCCATGGCGATCCCGGCCGACCTGCGCGCCGTGATCGATGCGGAGACTAGGCCGTGACCGCTCCGTCGCTGACACGCTCGTTAGACGGTGCTATGCGGTCCCTCGTGTCACGCATGCTGCGCTTCCTGATGGGCCTCGCGCTCCTAGCCTCCATGGGGCTGGGCGTGGCCGCGCACGCGAACGAGCAGATGTGCATCCCCGGCGTCGAAGCGTCGGCAGTCGCCGGCCACGTCGACGGCGATGCCGACCAGGTGCCCGCCGATTCCGAGAAGGGCTATCCCCATCACCACGGTGGCTGCCACGGCCATCACGTCGCCGCTCCGCTCGACAGGATCACCCAGGCCGTCCCGCCGACGAGCACCGGCGAGCACATGGCCGACGACAGCGCCGAACTCGCCATGGCGCAGGCCGACTCCACGCTGAGACCGCCGATCGCCTGACGTGCGCCGCGCCGCCGGATCCCCGGCGGCCGTCATCCCACGTCAGGAGCAACACATGCATCGCATTATCGCGGCCGCGCTGGCCGCATCCGTCTGCGCATCGTCCGCGCAGGCGCAGACCAGTCCACCGTCGACCGCGCAGGACGGGCTCACGCTTGAACAGGCGCTCGACCTCGCCGGCGTCAATGCGCCGGGGATCGGTGCGGCGGACGCCGGGGTCAGGGCTGCCGAGGCCCAGCGCCGCGTCGCCGGGCAGCAGCCCAACCCCTCGGTCAACGTCGAGGTCGAGAACGTCGTCGGCACGGGCGCCTACAGCGGCATCCGGGGCGCCGAGACCACCGTCGGCATGTCGCTGCCGCTGGAGCTCGGCGGCAAGCGTTCCGCGCGGATCGCCGTGGCGGATACGCAGACCGCCCGCGCCCGACTGGCGGTGGTGACGGCCCGTGCCGATCTCAGGCTCCGCGTCATCCAGGCCTACAACGAGGCGGTGGCGTCCGAGCGCTGGCTGCTGATCGCGCGCGACCAGCAGCGCATCGCCACCGAGGGATTGAGGGCAGCGAACGTGCGCGTCCGCGCGGGCCGGGCCTCGCCGCTCGAGGAGCAGCGCGCCGACGTCGCGCGCATCAACGCGGACACGGCGCTCACCCAGGCCGAGCGGGCGGTGACGCTCGCGCGCGCCAACCTGGCCCGCCTCGTCGGGCGCGAATCCGGCACGCTCGACCTCGGCTGGTTCGACAGGGTCGCCGCCGCCGTCGGCCCGAGGCTTCCGGCCAGTCCGGAAGGGACGCTCGCCCTAGCCGCAGCGGAGGCCGAGGTCGCGACTGCCAACGCCCAGGTGGGGCTGGCGCGAAGCCAGCGGGTCCCGGACCTGACGGTGAGCGCCGGTGCCCGCCGACTGGAAGCCACCAACGACGTGGCGGCGGTGTTCGGCGTCAGCCTGCCGATCCCGCTGTTCAACAACGGTCGCGCCGGCATCGACGCCGCGCGCGCCCAGCGGGAGCAGGCGGAGGCGCTGCGGCGGGTCGTGCTGCTGGACGCGCAGCGGGCGATCGTCGCGGCGGAGGCCGACCTCGCCAACGCGGAGGCGAACGCGCGGGCGGCGAACGGCCCGGCGCTCGCGGCGGCCCAGGAGGCCGCGCGCATCGCCCGCATCGGCTACCGCGAGGGCAAGTTCGGCCAGCTCGACCTGCTCGAGGCGGAGCGCACGCTCGCCCAGACCCGCTCGGCCGCCATCGACGCGCTCGCCGCCTATCACGACGCCGGGGCGCGCCTGGAGCGGCTCAACGCCCGCGCGCCAGCCAACACGGAAGTCCAGCCATGAAGAAGACCATCCTGCGGGCGCTCGTCCCCGCGACCCTCGCCCTGACGCTCGTCGGCTGTGGCGGCGGCGCCGAAGCGCCGGCGGAGAACGCCGCCGGCGAGCACGCGGCCGGTGAAGGCCATGCCGAGGAAGGCGTGGTCACGCTCACCCAGCAGCAGATCACCGAGGCCGGCATCGAGGTCGTCCGGCCGACGGTCGGCGGCGTCGCCGGCGCCATCGAGGTGAGCGCCACCATCGAGGGCGATCCGCAGGGCGTGCAGGTCGCGTCCGCCGCGATCAGCGGGCGGCTCGTATCGCTGACCCGCAATCTCGGTCAGCCGGTCGGGCGCGGCGACGTGCTCGCCGTTATCGAAAGCCGCGAGGCCGCATCGTTGAAGGGCGAGATCGAGGCGGCGCGCGCCCGCGCGGCGTTGGCGCAGTCCAACCTCCGCCGCGAGCAGCGCCTGTTCGCCGAGCGCGTCTCGCCCGAGCAGGACCTGATCGCCGCCCGCACCGCCGCGACCGAGGCCAACATCGCGCTTCGCCTCGCGCAGCAGCAGCTCGCCGCGACGGGCGGCGGCGGCGGGGCCCTCAACCGCGTCACCGTGCGCTCGCCCATCTCGGGGCAGGTCATTGCCCGGTCGGCCACCCTCGGCCAGACGGTCGCCGCCGACGCGGAGCTGTTCCGCATCGCCAACCTCTCGAAGGTCTCGGTCGCCATGTCGCTGCTTCCGGCCGATGCCGGACGCGTGCAGCCCGGCGCCCAGGTCGAGGTCACGGGTCCCGGACGCCGGCAGGCTGCAAGGGTCACGTTCGTGTCGCCGGTGCTCGACGAGACGACCCGGCTGGTGCCGGTCATCGCGACGCTCGACAACGGCGGCAGCACTTGGCGCGTTGGCGAGACCGTCAATGCGTCCGTCATAGTGCCTGCAGGCGGCGACCGCACCGTCGCGGTGCCGTCGGCCGCTGTCCAGATGATCGAGGACAAGCCGCACGTGTTCGTGCGCACCGCGACCGGCTTCAAGGCGGCGCCGGTGATCCTCGGCCGCCGCAACGGCGGGCAGGTCGTGGTCACGGGCGGCCTGACCGGCGGCGAGCGCATCGCGTCCACCAACTCCTTCACCCTCAAGGCCGAGCTCGGAAAGGGCGAAGCCGAGCACGAGGACTGACCCATGATCGCCCGCATCGTCACCTTCTCGGTGGAGCGGCGCTGGTTCGTCCTGCTGCTCACCGCCATCGCCGCCATCGCCGGCATGCTCGCCCTCCAGCGGCTGCCGATCGACGCCGTCCCCGACATCACCAACAACCAGGTCCAGATCAACGTCGTCGCACCCGCGCTCTCGCCCGACCAGGTGGAGAAGCAGGTCGCCTTCACCGTCGAGACCGCGCTCGCCGGCATCCCCGGCCTCGAGTATACCCGCTCGCTCAGCCGCAACGGCTTCGCCCAGATCACCGCCGTCTTCGACGAGGGCACCGACATCTACTTCGCGCGCCAGCAGGTGTCCGAACGCCTGCGCACCGCCGAGGAGGACCTGCCGGAAGGCGTGAACCCCGAGATGGGTCCGATCGCCACCGGGCTCGGCGACATCTTCATGTGGACGGTCGAATACCGCGAACTCGACAAGGTCAACCACAAGAGCGGCGAGCCCGGGCTGCAGCCCGACGGCAGCTACATCAGCCCCGAAGGCGACCATCTCGTCAGCGAGGCGGACAAGGCGACCTACCTGCGCACCGTGCAGGACTGGATCGTCGCGCCGCAGCTGAAGGGCACCGCCGGCCTCGCCGGCATCGACTCGCTGGGCGGTTACACCAAGGAATACCTGGTCGTCCCCGACGTCCAGCGCATGGCGGCGATGAAGATCACGCTGCAGGACCTCGCCACGGCGCTCGAGCGCAACAACACCAGCGCCGGCGCGGGCGTCGTCAACCGCAACGGCGAGGGTCTGTCGGTGCGCGCCGACGGTCGCGTGCGCACGGCCGACGAGCTCGCCCGGACGGTGATCGCCACGCGCGAAGGCGTGGCGATCGTGCTGAGCCAGTTGGCGGAGGTCAGGACCGGACAGGGCCTGCGGATGGGCTCGGCGTCCGAGAACGGGCGCGAGGTCGTCGTGGGCACCGCGGTCATGCGGATCGGCGAGAACAGCCGCACGGTCTCCACCGGCGTGTCGCAGCGCCTGGAGGAGATCGGGCCGTCGCTGCCGGTCGACGTCGTGGTCAAGCCGGTGCTGAACCGCACCGACCTGGTCAATTCGACCATCGCCACCGTGGCGCGCAACCTCGCCGAGGGCGCGCTGCTCGTCATCGTCGTGCTGTTCGCGCTGCTCGGCAACTTCCGCGCGGCCCTGATCGCCGCGATGGTGATCCCCATCACCATGCTGCTGACCAGCATAGGCATGCTTCAGGCCGGCGTGTCCGCCAACCTGATGAGCCTGGGGGCGCTCGACTTCGGCCTGATCGTCGATGGCGCCGTGATCATCGTCGAGAACTCGCTGCGGCGACTGGCCGAGGCGCAGCACGGGCGCGACGAGCCACTGCCGCTGAACGAGCGGCTCGCCATCGTCGCGGCGTCCGCCCGCGAGATGATCCGCCCGTCGGTCTACGGGCAGGCGATCATCATCCTCGTCTACGCGCCGCTGCTCACCTTCACGGGCGTCGAAGGCAAGATGTTCGAACCCATGGCGCTAACGGTGATCATCGCGCTGGTCTTCGCGTTCGTCCTGTCGCTGACGTTCGTGCCGGCCGCGATAGCGATCTGGCTCAGCAAGCGGGTGGAGGAGAAGGAGGGGCGGATCATATCCGCACTCCGCCGACGCTACGAGCCGGGGCTCGACACCGCGCTGCGCCGCCCGAACGCCACGCTCGGCATCGCGGTCGGTGCGCTCGCACTGTCGGCCGTCGCCTTCACGACGCTCGGACAGGAGTTCCTGCCGCAGCTCGACGAGGGCAACGTGCTGGTCCAGGCGATCCGCATCCCCGGCACGTCAGTCGACCAGAGCCAGGCGATGCAGGCGCAGGTCGAGAAGGCGATCGCCAAGGAGCCGGAGGTCCAGTTCGCGTTCTCGCGGACCGGCACGTCCGAGATCGCCTCGGACCCGATGCCGGCGAACATCACCGACACCTTCGTGATCCTGAAGCCGAGGGAGCAGTGGCCCGACCCGAACCTCGGCAAGGCCGAGTTCGTCGAGCGGCTCGAGAAGCGCCTCTCGACCCTACCGGGCAACAACTACGAGATCACCCAGCCCATCCAGATGCGCTTCAACGAGCTCATCGCGGGCGTGCGCGGCGACGTCGCGGTCAAGGTGTTCGGCGACGACTTCGCGCAGATGAACGCGACCGCCGAGGCGATCGCCGGCGTGCTGCGCCGGACGCAGGGCGCGACGGACGTGCGCGTCGAGCAGACCGAGGGCCTGCCGATGCTCGACATCCGGCCGAACCGCACCGCGATGTCGCGGGTCGGGGTGACCGCGGGCGACGTGCAGGACACGGTCGCCGCCGCGATCGGCGGTCGCGAGGCCGGCATGATCTTCGAGGGGGACCGGCGGTTCCCGGTCGTGATCCGCCTGCCAGAGTCGGCACGCTCCGATCTCACCGCCATCGCGCAGGTGCCCGTGCCCACGGCCGAGGGCGGGTTCGTGCCGCTCTCCACCGTGGCCAACATCGAGATCGTGGACGGCCCGAACCAGATCAGCCGCGAGAACGGAAAGCGGCGGGTCGTCGTGCAGGCGAACGTGCGCGGCCGGGACGTCGCAGGCGTCGTGGCGGACGCGCAGGCGGCGATCGGCGCCCGGGTGAAGATGCCGCCCGGGACCTACCTCGAATGGGGCGGCCAGTTCGAGAACCTGGCGTCGGCGCGCGACCGGCTGATGGTCGTGGTGCCGATCTGCTTCGCGGTCATCATGCTGCTGCTCTACGGGGCGCTCGGCTCGGTCCGCGACGCGCTGATCGTCTTCACAGGCGTGCCGCTCGCCCTTGTCGGGGGCATTCTCGCACTTCTTCTGCGTGGCATGCCGTTCTCGATCTCGGCGGCGGTCGGGTTCATCGCGCTGTCCGGGGTCGCGGTGCTCAACGGACTGGTGATGCTGTCCGCGATCCAGGACCTGCTGGCGCGGGGCCTCGACCGCGCGGCGGCCGCACGCGAGGGCGCGCTGGCACGCCTGCGGCCCGTCGCGATGACGGCGCTAGTCGCGTCGCTCGGCTTCGTGCCGATGGCGCTCGGCCATGGCGCGGGGGCCGAGGTGCAGAAGCCGCTGGCGACGGTCGTCATCGGCGGGCTGATCTCGGCCACCCTGCTGACGCTGTTCGTGCTGCCGACCCTTTACGCCCGCTTCGGCCAGCGGCGGGTCGAGGCGAGCGCGGCGGACGGTACCACCGGCATCGAACGAGTGCAGACGCATGGCGCATGAGAAACTGTGCCATGCTTCACATGACACAGTTGCTTGCGTGGGCTCTTCCGCCGCTTAGGCGGCAGGACTGATCTTCGTGGTGCAGTAGCGGGCGATACGCCACATGCCGGCCGTCCGGCGCATAAGGAAGAGTTCCTGATACGCCGATTCCGCTGTGATACCGGTCGCCCTGTTCGTTTCTTTGCCAACCGTCGCGCTCCGCACGAAGCCCCAGTCGGGACTTATCTGCGCGACTTCCTTGATGTCGTAGGCCATCGCGAACTCGATTGCCTCGAACACGGCGGGATAGGCTGCGGCAAGCGCATCCTTGCCGATTGACGCCGGTCGTCCCGGCCCCATGAGGACCCCGTCGTCGGCATAGGTGGAAAGCACTCCGGCCACGTCGGCACGATTGAACGCGGTCAGATAGGATATCGCGGTGGCCTCGATTGCGTTCAGTTCGTTGTCTACCTTCTCAGTCATGCGTCGTTCCTTCATGTTGTCGTCGGGCGGTTAAGGCTTCCCGCGTGGTCGTTGTGCCGGTCGTGGGGATCGCCTGCGGTCGGCGAGGCCGACCAGAGCCGACATGTGCGCAAAGACTTTCACAGGTGTAGAGTTCGATCGTACGCCGCCAACACGGCTTCATGCATCGCTTCACTGATTGTCGGGTGTGGGAACACCGTATCGATCAGGTCTTCAGCCACCAGAGCACCGGTCTTTCCAATCGAGTAGCCGCTGATCAGCTCCGTCACCTCGGCTCCGATCATGTGCGCTCCCAACAGTTGGCCAGTAGCACCGTCGAAGATCGTCTTTACGAACCCTTCCGGCTCGCCCAACGCGATCGCCTTGCCGTTGCCGATGAGGGGGAATCTGCCAACGCGAACGTCGTGACCGGCCGCTCGGGCCGCCGTTTCCGTGAGCCCGACGCTGGCGACCTGCGGTCTGCAGAAGGTGCACGCCGGGATGTTTTCGACGACTATCGGAAGCGGGCGCTCCCCCGCGATCGCCTCGGCGGCGATGACGGCCTCGTGCATCGCCTTGTGGGCTAGCCACGGCGGCGCAGTGACGTCGCCGATCGCCCAGACGCCGTCCACGCTGGTGCGACATTGGCCGTCCGTCACGATATGGTCGCGCTCCATCGCAACCCCCAACGTCTCCAGACCGATGCCTTCGATGTTCGGGAGGACCCCGGCGGCCAAGATTGCGTGGCTGAAAACCTCCTCCGTTGTCGAGCCATCGCCGTCCCTGAGCGTCGCGCGAACGGAATTCGCATCGGTGATCAAAGTCTCGACGGAACTCTTGGTATGAACGGAGATGCCCCGCTTCTCGAACACCTTGGCGAGATGCGCGGAGATGTCGGTGTCCTCCACCGGCACGATCCGATCCGCCATCTCGACAATCACGACCTCGACGCCCAGGTCCGCATAGAAGCTGGCGAACTCCACTCCGATCGCTCCCGAGCCGATGATTAGCAGCCGCGACGGCTTCTCGGGCGGCGTCATCGCCTCGCGGTAGGACCAGATCCGCTGGCCATCGAAGCGCGCGAAGGGCAACTCGCGCGCCCGCGCCCCAGTCGCGACGATGATGTCGCGGGCGACGAGTTCCGTCTCCACGCCATCGCCGGCGGTGACCGCCATCCGACCGGCCCCGAGCAGACGACCGGTCCCCATGTGCACAGCGACCTTGTGCTTCTTCATCAGGAACGCGACGCCGCGGCTGAGCTGGTCGGCGACGCGGCGCGAGCGCGAGACGACCGCGTCGAGATCGGCCGAGACGCCCGACGCGGCGAGACCGAAGGCGTCGGCATTACGCATGTAGTGCAGGATCTCGGCGGAGCGCAGCAGCGCCTTGGCCGGGATGCAACCCCAGTTCAGGCAAATGCCGCCCAGCGCCTCGCGCTCGACGATCGCGACGGTGAGGCCCAGCTGCGCCGCGCGGATCGCGGCGACGTAGCCACCCGGACCGGAGCCCAGGACGATCAGATCGTAGCTTATGGACATAGGCGTCATTCCCACCTCAGCCGTCATGAGCGTCAGACCGCCTCGAGCACAGTGGCGATGCCTTGGCCGCCGCCGATGCACTGTGACGATACGGCGAAGCGGCCACCCTGCCTGCGAAGGATCTGGGCGGCCTTGGCGGTGATCCGCGCGCCGGTCGCCCCCAGCGGGTGGCCGATCGCGATTCCGCCGCCGTCGACGTTCACCTTTCCCGGATCGAAGCCGAGCTCCCGGATGCAGGCGATCGCCTGGCTGGCGAACGCCTCGTTCAGTTCGACGACGTCGATGTCGGCGACGGTCAGCCCGGCGCGCATCAGCGCCTTGCGCACCGCGGGCACCGGCCCGATCCCCATATATTCGGGCTCGACGCCCGCGATCGCGGTCGCGCGGACACGCGCCAGCACCTCCAGCCCGTTGCGCTCGGCGAACGCTTGCGACGTGACGAGCGTCGCGACGGCGCCGTCGGTCAGCGGGGACGACGTGCCGGCGGTGACGGTGCCGTCCGCGATGAAGGCGGGCTCGAGGGCTGCCAGTCCCTCGATCGTCGTGTTCGGCCGCAGGCATCCGTCGACATCCACCCTGCTCCCATCGGCCAACGTGACGGCAACGATCTCGTCCGCCAGCCGGCCGGCATCGCGCGCCTCCGCGGCCTTGCGCTGCGATTCGACCGCGAACCGGTCCTGGTCCTCGCGCGACACGCCGTAGCGGCCTGCCACGTTCTCGGCCGTTCGACCCATCGGCATGTAGGCTTCGGTCGTGAATTCGGCGTCGGGCAGGTCGGGACCCGCGAAGCGCGGATTGGGCGAGAAGTTGAAGCCGCCTTGCGGCACCATCGTCATGCTCTCGACACCGGCGGCGACGAAGGCATCGCCCGCACCGATCGCGATCTGTCCGGCAGCGACATGGACCGCATACATCGACGATCCGCAGAAGCGGTTGATCGTCGCGCCGCCCACCTCCTTCGGAAGTCCGGCGAGCAACCCGGCGATGCGCGCGATGTTGTTGCCCTGCGCCGCCTCCGGATACGCGCACCCCATCAGCACATCCTCGATCGACCCGGGATCGATGCCGGTGCGGTCGATCAGCGCTTTGAGCGTCAGGGCCGCAAGATCGTCGGGGCGGACGGCCTGCAGCGGACCCTTTCGCGCGAAGTGGAACGGGGTCCGGACATATCCGGCGATCACGGCATCGATCATGACGGCTCCTTCTTTCGGCCCAGGTTCGTCGGCCGGGTGTGCGCCGGCGGAGGCCGACTCAGCTGTAAGGCTTTCAACGGATCACCCGCTTGGGAAGCGCGAGAGGCAGCAGATGAAGCGGCACGAGCAGCAATAGGATGAGCGATATCATGGCTTCACCGGTCGTCGCCGTCAGCCATTCGAAAAGCAGGCCGGCTATGGTGCCCGCCGCGATCAGTGCCGCCAGCCTCATGGCTGTCCGGGCGGGTGGATGCGGCTTCGGTCGTTCCGGCTCAGCCCTAGGTCGAGAGCGCGGTGGCGGAACGCGCGGATGTCGCCGCGCGCCTCGCGTCGCGTTGCGTACCCGCAGTCGCCATCCGGGTCCGGGGCGCGACGCCGGTCTTTCGGACTGGTTCGCAAGGAACGCCATGACCGTCTCACACACCAAGCTGCTTGCGCAGACTCGCGTCGAACGCCGCGGCCGGCACGAAGCGGCGCAGCCGGCTCAGCAGGCGGCCCCGCCCGGCCGCGTAGCGCAGCCGCGGTTTCGCGGCCCGTGCAGCCTCAAGGATCACCCCGGCGACGACATCCGCGTCGTCGCCCGTCTCCATCATGCCTCGCAGCATGGCGTCGACCCGTGCGTCGACCCCTTCATAGCCTGGCACGTTGCCGTGCGCGCGGACAAGGTTGGCGTCGAATGCGGTCCGCGTGTTCGCGGGTTCGATCGCGATGGCGCGGATGCCGAAGCCGCGGACCTCGTGATCGAGCGACTCGGTGTAGCCTTCGACGGCGTGCTTCGTCGCGGCGTAGACGGCCATATACGGTGCCGGCATCAGGCCGAAGACCGAGCTGACGTTGACGACGCGTCCGCCCCGCTGCGCGCGCATGGCTGGAAGCACGGCTTGGGTCATGCGGATCAGGCCGAACACGTTGACCTCGAAGAGTGCCCGGGCCTGGTCGATCGACGTCGCCTCGGCCGGGCCGGCGAGACCCAGCCCGGCATTGTTGACGAGCACGTCGATGCGACCGGTCCGCGCGATGACGGTCTCCACCGCCTCCGCGACCGACGCGTCGTCCGTGACGTCGCAGCGAACCATCGTGACGCCCCGCGGCGCCGTCGCGCCGTCGCCCCTGCTGGTGCCGAACACCGCGAAGCCATTCTTCGCGAGTCGCGTCGCGGCGGCGAGTCCGATGCCCGACGAGGCGCCGGTGACGAGGGCGACCGGTCGGTTGGAGGCGGCGGTCATGGTGATTTCTCCTATTGTGTCTTGGTCGTTTGATGGGCGTCGAAGACCAGCAGGGTCGACGTCGCCGTCGCGCACAGTCGGCCGGCGCCGTCGTGGAGCGATGCCTCCGCGAAGGCGGCGCGGCGGGTGATCGATATCAGTCGCCCGACCGCGCGGACCGTGCCGCTGTGCGGCGTCAGCGGACGGAGGAACGACGTCTTCAACTCCAGCGTGGTGTAGGCCTGGCCGGCCTTCAATCCGGTGTGCGTCGCGATGCCGCAGGCGCTGTCGAGCATCGCGGCGGCGTAGCCGCCATGGACCGTGCCCATCGGGTTCAGACAGCTGTCGTCCGGCGTGCCCTCGAAGACGGCATGCCCAGGTCCGGCCTCGACCAGCGACACGCCCATCTTGCGGCCGTAGGGCGGCTGCTGCCCGCCTGCTAGCAGGGCGCGGACTTGGTCGAGGCCGTTTGGCCCGTCCGCCTCATCCACCGACCTTCTCCTTCGACACCGCTGTCGCCGGGGACCAGCCGCCGCCGAGGGCGCGGAACGATGCGATCGCGCCCCGGCTGGCGGCGGCGCGGGCCTGCACCTCGCCGTCGCGCGTCTCGAGCAGTCGGCGGTCGGCGTCGAGCACCTCGACCAGGCTGACGACGCCGCCCTTGTAGGCGGCGAGCGACGCGGCCTGGGCGCGCGACAGCGACGCCTCTCCCCTGGCCAGCGCGGCTGCGCGTGCTTCCTGCTGGACGAGCGTCGAAAAGGCGTCTTCGACGTCCTGTGCGGCGCGCAGCACGGTCTGGCGGTAGGCGGCGAGCGCTTCCGCGTTCCGTCCCTTCGCCGCCTTCACCTCCGCGTCGATCCGTCCGAAGTCGAAGAGCCGCCAGCGCAGGCCGAGAAAGCCGCTCGCCTGGATCGAGTTGCCGCCGAACAATCCGCCGGCCGCGGTGGTCGCGGTGCCGAGCAGGCCGCTCAACGAGAACTTGGGATAATATTCCGAGATCGCGACACCGATCCGCGCATTCGACGCCGCCAGCGTGCGCTCGGCGGCGATGATGTCGGGCCGGCGTCGGAGGAGGGCCGCCGGCCCGCCCGCGGTTGAGATCGCCGGCGCCGCGGGAATCGGCGCGGCGTCCGCGAGAGTGATGTGCGATGAGCCCGGCTGGTCGCCGAGCAGGACATCGAGGGCGTTCATCGCCTTGTCGAGCTCGTTATGCAGCGCTGGCACCGACGCGCGGACCTGCGCCAGCGCACCCTCGCTCTGTCGCAGCTGGAGTTCGGCGGCGACGCCCTTCCTGAACTGCAGCGCGACGATGTCGGTCAGCCGGGCCTGCGTATCGGCCTGAGCCCGAGCGATGGCGAGTCGCGCCTGCAGTCCGCGGATCGTGACGTAGGTGTCTGCGGTCTGCGCGATGACCGCGAGCCGTGCGGCAACGGCGCTGGCTGCCGACGACTGCCAGTCTGCGCGGGCCGCATCACGCGCGGCGTCCCTGCCACCGAATACGTCGAGTTCCCAGCTGGCGCCGAGGTCGAGCTGGTAGAGTTCGGTCGAGCGCTCGAATTGTGGAAACGCGCTGCCGATCCGGCCAACCGGGGTTTCGAGCGACTGATAGACCTCACCTGCCTGGCCGGTCACTTGAGCCGAAGGGAGCAAGGCCGCGTTGGCACCCTTGAGCGCGGCCCTTGCCTGCGTGACGCGCGCGGCGGCCTGCTGAAGGTCGAGGTTCTGCGCCAGCGCGCGTTCCACGAGCGAGGTCAGCGTCGGGTCGTTGAAGGCACGCCACCAGTCGACGAGGTCCGCCGCCGGCATGCCGGCCATCCGCATGTCGACGGCGCCGGCCGTCGGAAAGACCGCCGGCGCCGACGAGGCGGGCTCGACGTAGCGGGGACCGGTTGCGCAGCCGCCGGCTGCGAGAGCGAGCGGGACGGTGGCGAGGAGAAAGATGCGCCGCATGGACAAACCTCAAGCGATGAGGTGTGACTAATGGTTGTTCTGGTCACTGTTTGTCAAGTGCCGGACTTGCGACTATATGGCGGACATGACAGCCACTGCTTCCCAGCCCACGTCCACGCGAGGACCGGCCGAGCACACCGTTCGCGACCAGATCGTGGAGGCCGCGAATGAGTGCTTCGCTCGTTATGGCTACGGCAAGACCACCGTCGCCGATCTGGCCCGGGAGATCGGCTTCTCGAAGGCCTACATCTACCGGTTCTTCGAATCCAAGCAGGCCATCGGCGAGGCGATCTGTAGCTCGCGCCTGGATCGGATCGTCGCCGCGACCCGCGCGGCGATCGATGAGGGCGGAAGTGCGACCGATCGTTTCCGGCGTATGTTCAAGAGTTTAACGACGCAGAGCGTCGACCTCTTCTTCGACGATCGCAAGATCTACGACATCGCGGCCCATTCGGCCGCCGAGCAGTGGAACTCGGCCCGGAGCTATCGCGAGACGTTGAAGGCGATGATCCTGGAGATCGTCCGGAGCGGGCGCGACAGCGGGGAGTTCGAGCGCAAGACGCCGATCGATGAGACCTGCCGCGCGATCTATTACGCGATGATGCCGTTCGTCGATCCGCTGCACCTCGAGCGCAACCTCGACCTGCTTCCGGATGCGCAGCAGGAGGTGGCGAGCCTTATCCTGCGAAGCCTCGCTCCGTAACTCTGCATTGTGACCTATTGACATATCGGTCACCAGACAACAGTTAGGCTCCCGAACCTGGGAGGACTGATTCGTGTCGCAACGGTTACCGATCCGCACCGCGGGCTTGGCGCCGCTCATCGCATTGGCGCTCGCCGCCTGCGGCAAGGAAGAGGCGGATCCCCGGACGCTGCCGCCGCTGGTCCGGGTGACCGTCCCGTCATCCGGCGCGGGGACCGGGCGCGAGTTCACCGGCGTGGTGGCCGCCAGGGTCCAGAGCGACCTGGGGTTCCGGGTCGGCGGCAAGGTCGTGCAGCGCCTCGTCAATGCGGGGCAGGTCGTCCGACGCGGCCAGCCGCTGATGCGCATCGACGCGAGCGACCTCGCGCTGGCGAGCCAGGCGTCGGCCGGGACGGTCGAAGCTGCCCGCGCCCGCGCACGCCAGACCGCCGCGGACGAGGCGCGTCTCCGCGATCTGGTGGGCGCGGGCGCGGTGTCGGCCTCCGCCTACGACCAGGCGAGGGCGGCGGCCGATGCGGCGCGCGCCCAGCTTGCCTCGGCCAACGCGCAGGCGCGCGTGGCCCGCAACGAAACGGGCTACAGCGTCCTGCTCGCCGACGCCGACGGGACGGTCGTCGAGACGCTGGCCGAGCCGGGCCAGGTGGTCGGCGCGGGCCAGGTCGTCGTGCGCATCGCCCGATCGGGTCCGCGCGAGGCGCTCGTCCAGCTTCCCGAGACGCTGCGGCCCGGCATCGGATCGACGGCGCAGGCGCGCACCTATGGTGGGGCAACCGGCACGGCGACGTTGCGCGAACTCTCCGATGCCGCCGACCCGGCGACGCGGACCTTCGCCGCACGCTACGTCCTCGCCGGCGCCCCTGCACAGGCGCCGCTCGGCTCGACCGTCACCGTCGCGCTTGCGCAACCGGGCGCCGCGGCAGCGACCGAAGTGCCGCTGGCCGCGATCACCGACACCGGGAAGGGCCCCGGCGTCTGGGTCGTTCGCGCTGGCAAGCAGCCGACCGTGGCGTGGCGTCCTGTCCGGATCGCGACGGTCGGAGAGGAGAGCGCGACGCTGTCGGCCGGCCTGCGCGCCGGAGAGGCCATCGTCGCGCTCGGCGCGCACCTGCTCCACCAGGGCCAGCCGGTGCGGATCGCCCGGCAGGTCGCCGCGAAGGACGCGGCCAAGTGAGCGGCGACGCGAACCGCGCGTCGGACGCGCAGCCGAGCCGCTGGAACCTGTCGGCGCTGGCCGTCCGCGAGCGATCGGTGACGCTGTTCTTCCTGATGGCGATCATCATGGCGGGCACCATTGCGTTCCTGAAGCTCGGACGTGCCGAGGACCCGAGCTTCACGATCAAGGTTATGACGGTCGCCGCAGCATGGCCCGGCGCCACCGCGCAGGAGATGCAGGACCAGGTCGCGGAGCCCATCGAGAAGCGGCTGCAGGAGCTTCGCTACTACGATCGGACAGACACCTTCACCCGGCCCGGCTTCGTCTTCATGACGCTGTGGCTGAAGGACTCGGTCCCGCCAGAACTGGTGCCGGAGCAGTTCTACCAAGCTCGCAAGAAGCTGCAGGACGAGCAGCGCAATCTGCCGCAGGGGGTCGCCGGTCCCTTCCTCGACGACGAATATGGCGACGTGACCTTCGCGCTCTACGCGCTGAAGGCGAAGGGCGAGCCGCAGCGCAAGCTCGCCCGCGAAGCCGAACAGCTGCGACAGCGGCTGCTGCATGTGCCCGGCGTCAACAAGATCAAGATCCTCGGCGAGCAGCCCGAGCGCATCTACGTCGAATTCTCAGAAGGTCGGCTGGCGACGCTTGGCGTCGAGCCGCGTGCGATCCTCGATGCGCTCGGCAAACAGAACCTGCTGACCCCGGCTGGCTCGGTCGAGAGCAAGGCGCAGACGGTCACCGTCCGCCTCGACGGCGCGTTCGACGATCTCGCCAAGATCCGCGACCTGCCGATCGTCGCGAACGGCGCCACACTGCGGCTGTCCGACATCGCCACGGTCAAGCGTGGCTATCAGGACCCCTCCGCCTTCCAGATCCGCAGCGAAGGAGAGCCGGCGCTTCTGCTGAGCGTCGTCATGCGCCAGGGGTGGAACGGGCTTGAACTCGGCAAGGCCCTGGGTGCCGAGGTGACGAAGATCCAGTCCGAGCTTCCGGTCGGTATGAGCTTCACGCCGGTCACCGATCAGGCGGTCAACATCCGGGCCGCGGTCGATCAGTTCATGAAGACCTTCCTCGAGGCGCTGGCGATCGTGATGATCGTGAGCCTCCTCAGCCTGGGCTGGCGGGTCGGCATCGTCGTCGCGGCGGCAGTGCCGCTCACGCTCGCGATCGTCCTCGTAGTGATGTGGGCGACCGGCCGAGTGCTCGATCGCATCACGCTCGGCGCGCTGATCCTCGCGCTCGGCCTGCTCGTCGACGACGCCATAATCGCGATCGAGATGATGGTGGTGAAGATGGAGGAAGGCTACGACCGCATCAGGGCGTCGGCCTATGCCTGGAGCCACACCGCCGCGCCGATGCTTGCGGGCACGCTCGTCACCGTGATCGGGCTCATGCCGGTGGGGTTCGCGAAGTCAGGAGCGGGCGAATACGCCGGGAACATCTTCTGGGTCGTGGGCTTCGCGCTGATCGCCTCGTGGTTCGTCGCCGTGATCTTCACTCCGTATCTAGGCGTGAAGCTGCTGCCCAACATCCCGCTGGTCGAGGGCGGACATGACGCAATCTACCGAACGCCGCGCTACCAGAAGGTGCGCAGTCTGATCGCCTGGGCGGTGCGCCGCAAGAAGCTCGTCGCGTTCGCGACGCTGGCCGCCTTCCTGATCGCCGGCGTCGGCATGGGGCCGGTCAAGAAGCAGTTCTTCCCGCAGTCAGACCGTCCCGAGCTGCTGGTCGAGGTCTACATGCCCAAGGGCAGCGCGATCGAGGCGACCAGCCTGGCGAGCCGCGAGGTCGAGACATGGCTGCGCCGACAGCCACAGGCGAAGATCGTCACGAGCTATATCGGCCAGGGCGCCCCGCGCTTCTTCATGTCGCTCAACTCCGAACTTCCCGATCCGTCCTTCGCAAAGATCGTCGTGCGGACCGACGATGAGGAGGCGCGGGATGCGCTGAAGGCCAACCTGCGGCAGGCCGTGGCCGACGGCCTCGCCCCCATGGCACGCGTGCGGGCGACCCAGCTCGTGTTCGGTCCGCCGTCGCCCTTCCCGGTCGCGTTCCGGGTGAACGGCCCCGATCACGATCAGGTCCGCGCCATCGCCGAGCGGGTGCGGCAGGTGATGCAGGACGATCCCATGATGCGCACCGTCAACGTAGATTCGGTCGAACGAGCGCCCGCGATGAGGCTGGTGCTGGATCAGGATCGGCTTCGCGCGCTCGGCCTCACGTCGGCGGACGTCGCCAACCAGCTCCAGTTCCTGCTGACTGGCGTCACCGTCGCCCAGGCGCGCGAGGACATTCGCACGGTCGACATCGTCGCGCGCTCCTCGGGCGACGAGCGACTCGATCCCACGCGGATCGGTGACTTCACCTTGGTCGGCGCGAACGGTCAGCGGGTTCCGGTCAGCCAGGTCGGCAGGTTCGAGGTGCGGATGGAGGACCCGATCCTCCAGCGCCGCGACCGCGTGCCGACGATCACCGTGCGCGGAGACATCGCCGACGGGCTACAGCCGCCCGACGTGTCGACCGCGATGATGGAGAAGCTCCAGCCGATCATCGCGTCGCTGCCCGCCGGTTATGGAATCGACATGGCAGGTTCGATCGAGGAAGCGGGCAAGGCCAACGCGGCGCTGGCACCGATCTTCCCGATCATGATCGTGCTGATGATGGTCGTCATCATCCTGCAGGTGCGCAGCCTCTCAGCGATGGCGATCGTGCTACTGACCGCACCGCTCGGGCTGATCGGCGTAGTGCCCACGCTGCTCGTCACCGGCCAGCCGTTCGGGTTCAACGCGATCCTGGGACTGATCTCGCTCGCCGGCATCCTGATGCGCAATACGTTGATCTTGATCGGGCAGATCCACGACAACGAGAAGGCCGGCATGACCCCGCACGACGCGGTGGTGGAGGCGACGGTGCAGCGCTCGCGTCCCGTGATCCTGACGGCACTGGCTGCGGTGCTGGCCTTCGTCCCGCTCATCGAGTCTGTGTTCTGGGGATCGATGGCGGTGACCCTGATCGGCGGGACGCTGGGCGGGACGGTGCTGACGCTGGTCTTCCTGCCGGCGCTCTATGCGCTCTGGTATCGGATCACACCGGACGAAGGCGAGCGGCCCGCGTCGGCATCCGCCGCCCCGGCCTTGGCCTGACGCACGATGTTCCACCGCCCGGTCACCGCAGCCACGACCGCGGGCCCGATGCCTCCGCCGTCACCGCTTCTCTCGCCGATCGAGCATCAGGTGGTGATGCTCGCGCTGCGGGACGAGCCGGCGACGATCTGCCCAGGGGGTGCGCTGCGACGCTTGGCAGACCTCCTGTTCGGCGTCCGGCGGGCGAACCCGCTTGCGGATCCGAAGCTGGAGGCGCTGCGGCGGTTCTGCATCGGACGGAGGCTCCGATGCAGCGACGCAAGTCGCGCCTTGGTCGTAGCCGAATGCCTCCGCTGCGGACTGACGGAGGATCAACTCGCAGCCGCCGCTGCCCTCAGCGACCTGGCGTCCGCATCACCGAGAGGACCATGGGAATGAATTCTTCGCCAGGTAGCATGTCGATCTGGGGTCGAGCGGTCCGCTGGCTCGACCTCTGGGCGAAGGCGCTGGATACGGACGTGCACGAGATCACGTCCCAGCGCATCGACGCGCTGGAGCGTCGCCTCCAAGAGGTCGAGGCGGCGTTGCCCACCGCGTCCCCGCCGGACCGCGATCCGGCATGAACATGGTGCCCTCCGCGCGATCTTCGATCGAGGAACTCGTCACCGCGAAATGGGGCATTGCGATCCTGCGAACGCTGCTGGCCGGCCCCGCGCGATTCTCGGGCCTGCGCGAGGCCATTCCGGGCGTTTCGGCGAACATCCTGGCGGCGCGCCTTCGGCTCTACGAGCAGGCGGGCCTGGTCGAGCGTGTGCGCCTGCCTGAGCCTGCCGACCGGCAGGTATACAGGCTCACGCCGCGCGGCGCCGGGTCGCGCGGCGTCATCGACGCGATCAGCGATTGGTCCGCGGAATGGGACCGGTGCGGTGACGTGCCTGTTGGCCCCAGGCCCCCGGCACGTCCATGACGTCCTCGACTCTCTCCACGCCGGCATCCGCCAAGGCCGCGGCGCGCGCTGCGATGCTCTCGGGGCCGATCCTAGCCACTCTCGCGCGGCTCGCGACCCCGACCATCGCCGTGCTCGTGGCGCAGACCGCCGTCGGCGTGGTCGAGACCTACTACGTGTCACGATTAGGCAAGGACGCGCTGGTCGGCGTTTCGGTGGTGTTTCCGGTCTGGATGCTGATGACGATGATGTCCGCGGGCGGCATCGGCGGCGGGGTGTCATCGGCGGTTGCGCGGGCTATCGGTGGCGGCCGCGACACGGACGCCGACGATCTCGCTGTGCATGCGGTCATCTTGGCCGTCATCGCCGGCGCCATCTTCAGCGTCCTAGCCTGGCTGTTCGGCCCGATCCTGTATGCCGCCCTGGGCACCACCGGCGGCGCGCTCGCTCAGGCGCTACGCTACTCGGACTGGCTGTTCCTCTGCGCCGTGCCGATCTGGGTCGTGAACCTGTGCTCGGCGGCGCTGCGCGGCGCCGGCGACGTCCGCACGCCTGCGCGCGTCTCGCTTGCGGGCATCGTGGTGCTGGTGCCGCTGTCGCCGGTCCTGATCTTCGGGGTTGGACCCCATGAAGGGCTGGGTATCGCTGGCGCCGGCATCGCCGTGACCGTCTTCTACAGCGGTGCAGCCCTCTTCCTGCTTCGTTTGCTGCGCTCGGGACGCGGCAGTCTAACGCTGTCGCGGCGTCCGCTCCGCCGGGAGCTCTTCGGCCAGATCCTGGGCGTTGGCCTGATCTCATCGCTCTCGGTCATCCAGCTGAACCTCGCGGTGGTGCTCGTAACGGGAGCCGTCGGCCGGTTCGGCAGCGATGCGCTCGCCGGCTACGGGGTCGGCGCCCGCCTGGAGTATCTGCTCGTCCCCGTGCTGTTCGGTCTCGGCAGCGCGGTGCTCATGATGGTGGGCACGTGCTTAGGTGCCGGAGACGTGCGCCGCGCGCGGAGTGTCGCGGTGGCCGGCATCTTGATAGGAGCCGCCTTCGCCAGCGTGATCGGCGCGGTCGTCTTCGTCGAACCCGGAGTCTGGCTCAGGCTGTTCACCGACGATCCCGGTGCGATCGAGGCGGGGGCGATCTACCTGCGCGCCATGGCCTTCGCGTATCCCGCCCTCGCCGTCGCCTTTGTCCTCGCGTTCGTTTCCCAAGGGGGCGGACGGCCGGGCTGGACCACGTTCGCGGGAACTGCGCGCCTGGCGATCGCGGGCGGCGCCGGCTGGCTCGCAGTCGAAGCAGGCGTCGAAATGACAGGTCTTTCGATCGTCGTGGCCGCAGGTCAATTCGTCGCTGCGGGTGTCTGCGCGTGGGCTTTCATGACCCGGCGCCTGTTCTCGATCCGATAGGCTCGAGGGTCCAGCTTTCCGCTGAAGCGTCTCCTTGGCGGCTACTGCAATCGCCCGTCCCACGCCCAGCGTAGTCGAACTAGATGCCCAGCCTGTTTCACCCGGGCCACCCAGGACGACGCGAAACCTACCAACTGACCGACAGGCGGACTGTGACAAGTCCGCCCACGGGCAAACCGAGTGTCGACGACGTCCATGCGCCGTTCGCACCGTTGTGGACCATTAGGCCCGTGACCCATCACTCTGCCCCTTGCGATCCCGGTGGCAAAGATGTTTCATCTTGCGCGAAGGGTCAGCTTCACGGGATGGAGCACCGGGGAGCTGAGATGTTCTTGAACGATCAGGAGACGGCGACCGATCTCCTTTACTATGAGGCCATCGCGAAGACGGTGGTGAAACTCATCCGCAAGACGCCGGAGTCGCCGGTCACCATCGGCGTGCATGGCGACTGGGGCGCGGGCAAGTCCAGCGTGTTGAAGATGCTCGAGGGCGCCTTCGCAAAGGATCATCGTGTCCTGTGCCTCTGGTTCAACGGCTGGACCTTCGAAGGGTTCGAGGACGCCAAGACCGTCGTCATCGAGACCATCGTCGACGAACTGAGACGCGCGCGTCCTAACTCCACCAAGGTCGCCGACGCTGCGAAGAAGGTGCTGAAGCGCGTCGATTGGCTGAAGCTCGCCCGCAAGGCGGGCGGCTTCGCGTTCACGGCCACCACCGGCATCCCCACGCTCGACCAGGTGAAGGGGCTCTACGACATGGCGACCGCGTTCATCGCCAAGCCGCAAGACCATGTCTCGAAGGCTGACGTGCTGGAGCTCGCCGGCAAGGCTGGCGACTTCCTGAAGGAAGCGCCCAAGGACTCCGACAACCTGCCCGAGCACATCCACGCCTTCCGCAAGGAATTCGAGGAGCTGCTCGATGCCGCCGACATCGACCAGCTCGTCGTCATCGTCGACGATCTTGACCGTTGCCTGCCCAAGACCGCGATCGCCACGCTTGAGGCGATCCGGCTCTTCCTCTTCGTCGACCGCACCGCCTTCGTGATCGGGGCCGACGAGCTGATGATCGAATATGCCGTCCGCGAGCACTTCCCGGACCTGCCGCCGAGCTCGGGACCCGTCAGCTACGCGCGAAACTATCTCGAGAAGCTGATCCAGGTGCCATTCCGCATACCCGCGTTGGGGCTCGCCGAAACGCGCGTCTACATCACGCTGCTGATGGCCGAGAACGCGCTCGGGTCGACAGACCCCGGTTTCCTCGCGCTGCTCGCGGCGGCCCGCGAGGACATGAAGCGACCCTGGAAGAGCAGAGGCCTGGACAGGAAAACGGTGGAGACGGCCCTTGGCGGAACCGTTCCCCCGGACGTCGACCAGGCGCTGGTGATCAGCGCCCACGTCACGAAGATCCTCAGCGAGGGCACCCGTGGCAATCCGCGCCAGATTAAGCGCTTCCTGAACTCGATGATGCTGAGGCATGCGATCGCCGAAGAGCGCGGATTCGGGGCGGACGTGCAGCGGCCGGTGCTGGCCAAGATCATGCTCGCGGAACGGTTCTATCCCGACTTCTACGAGCAGCTGGCAAGGCTTGCCGCCAACGCCCCCGACGGCAAGCCGGATGCGCTTGCCCGGTTCGAGGCCGCGGTGCGCGAGCCCACAGGGCAGGTCGACGAGGACGACAAGCCTGCCACCCGGGGTTCGCGCAAGGCGGCCAGGCCCGCACCGCCGCTGCTGCCGACCGAGGCCGAGGAGTGGATGAAGAACGGGTGGGCGAAGACCTGGGCCTCGATCGATCCGGCGCTGGCCGACCATGACCTGCGCCCATACGTGTTCGTCACGCGCGACAAGCGCAGCTCGCTCGGCGGCCTCGCCGCCGCCAGCCACCTGGAGGATCTGGTCGACAAGCTGATGGGCCCGACGATGATGGTGCGCGGCGCGTCCGATCAGGTGGGCAAGCTGACCGGGCCCGAACCCGAGGAGGTGTTCGAAGCCATCCGCGGACGCATCCTGCAGGAGGACAGCTTCGCGACTAAACCGAAGGGAATCGACGGACTGACCAAGCTGGTCGAGATGCACCCCCCGCTGCAGCGGCGGCTGCTCGACTTCGTGCGCGAGCTCCCGGTGCCGAAGATCGGCGCGTGGGCGGTGTCCAGCTGGGGCACGTGCTTCCCCGACGTCGCCATATCGCGCGAGTTCGAGACGCTCGTCCGGTCGTGGGCCGAGCAGTCAGAGAACGCCACGCTCCAGACCACCGCCAAGGCGGTGTCGCAGCTGCGGAGAGGCTGAGCGATGGGCACCTCGAAGGGCTATGGCGGCCCGTCCAGCGGACTGGTCCCCTCCTGGGTCGACGATCCGGCACCCGGCGCGGCACCCGCGCCGGCAGTGCCGGCGCCCGGCTCGCCGGGGCAGCCTGCAGGTCCGGGGCAGCCGGGCGCGCCGGCGCAACCGCAGGCCCCGACACCTCCGCGTCCGGACACCAGCGGAGCGGGCGGCCTGGGCGGTGCGCGCGGCAGCTTCTCGCGCTTCGCCCAGACCGGAAGCCGGAGCGCGCTCGGCAGCGCGCTGTCGAACTACGTGCGGAACGGCACGGGCGGCGCCGGACGCGCGGCGAGGCGGATGGGCTCCTCGCGCGCCGCCGGCGCGCGCCTGCTCGGCGTCGTTCGCAACTTCTCGACGATCGGCCCCGCCGAGACCCTGCGCCAGCTCAACCTGGCCGGGCTCGCGGGTCGACCCGCGGCCGAGGTCTTCGTCGGTCTGCTGGAGTTCGTGTGCCCGCCCGGCGGCGCGGTCGACGAGGCCATTGCCCGCCAAGCCATGCTGGAGACCATCGGCGACATGGCCGAGGCCGGCGTCGGCAGCTTCGACACGCTTACCCCCGATCAGATGGGCGAGTTCTTCCTCGACTTCGTCGCGCGCTCGATCGAGGGCCGGGTCATGGCCGACCTCGGCGGCCGCGGCGTGACGCTGCCCGACAGTGTGGCGGCCGTCGAGAACGCGCAGGCTCAGCTCCACGACTTCGTGACCGGCTGCACACGCGGGCAGCTCGCCGGGCGCCTGGACGGCGTCGAGCGCATGTCGGACCGCGACATAGAAGTCGTTGTGAACCAGATATATGAGGCGGCGTTCGAACTGGTCGCCGCAGCAGGCGAGGCCGCAGCATGAGGCACCACAGCATCGTCGGGCGGCTCGGCGCCGCCGACACCGCCCCGGTCACGCCGTCACGGGCGGACACGCACGTGACCGAGATATCGTTCATCGACGGCTTCGGACACGTCGGATACGGACTCGGGCAGGCTCTGGACCAGCTCCGCGACGTCGGGCTCTGCCCAGGCGAGGCCGCTGTCGATCTGGCGCTGCTGGCCGCAGCGATCACCGCCGCCGACACGCGCATCTCTCGCGACGCCGACGCGCAGGACGCGTGGACGCGCGAGATCGACCTGCACCTCCCGGTCCATGATCCCGCCCTGTGGACCGGGCTTGCGCCGTTGATCGTGACGACGCTGAACTTCCTGACCGGCGACCACTGGGGTGTGCGGTTCCGCCCCCGGATCGCGTCGGTGCCCGTGTTGGCCGCACCGCCAACGAAGCTGCGCACCGCGACGCCGTCGAGCGTCTGCCTGTTCTCGGGTGGCCTCGACAGTTTCATCGGCGCCATCGACCTGCTCGCGGCCGGCGAGTCCCCGCTGCTCGTCAGCCACTACTGGGACGGCATCACGAGCAAGCACCAGACCTATTGCGGCGAGGCGCTGAAGCGGCGCTTCCCGAGCGCGACCATCCATCACGTCCGCGCGCGGGTCGGCTTCCCGAACGACGTCATCGACGACTTCTCGGTCGAGAACACGCTGCGGGGTCGCTCCTTCCTGTTCTTCGCCCTCGCCGCGATGACGGCGGATGCAGTCGGTGGACAGGCGGTTGTCCATGTTCCCGAGAACGGCCTCATCTCGCTCAACGTGCCACTCGATCCGCTGCGGCTGGGCGCCCTCAGCACGCGGACGACGCACCCGTTCTACATGGCGCGCTTCGAGGAACTGATGCGAGGGCTGGGGCTGAACGTGACCCTCCACAACCCCTACGCGTTCCAGACGAAGGGGCAGATGGCGAAAGGCTGCGCGGACGTGGGCTTCCTCCAGCGGGAGGCCAAGAACACGATGTCGTGCTCGTCGCCGGCCAAGGCGCGCTGGGCACTCAACGAGGCGGATCGCCAGCCCAAGCATTGCGGGCACTGCGTGCCGTGTCTGATACGGCGCGCCGCGATCAAGGAAGGCTGGGGCACCGACGATACCGAATATCAGATCCCGAGCCTGCATGGGCGCGTGCTGGACACAAAGCGCGCAGAGGGCGAGCACGTGCGCTCCTTCCAGTTGGCGCTCTCGCGACTGGCCAAGAAACCGGCACGCGCGGCATTCGACATCCATCGTCCGGGTCCGCTGACGGATCATCCCAGCAAGCTGACCGACTATGAGGCGGTCTATATCGCTGGCCTGCAAGAGGTCGGGCGCCTACTCCAAGGTGTGCAAGCCAAACCTTCATGACCACCGCAACCACCCGTCCGCCGCCGCGCTGGGTCGACTTCCACTGCCACCTGGACCTGTATCGGGACCACGCCGCGGTGATCGCCGAATGCGACCGGGAACGGGTCGCGACGCTGGCCGTCACCACCACGCCCAAGGCCTGGAAGCGCAACCGGGAGCTGGCGTCCCGGTCGCAGCACGTCCGCGTGGCGCTCGGGCTGCATCCGCAGCTGGTGGCGGAACGCGCCGGGGAGCTGCCGCTGTTCGAGGCATTGCTGCCGGACGCGCGCTACGTCGGCGAGATCGGACTAGACGCGGGGCCGCGCTTCTACCGCAGCTTCCCGGAACAGGAGCGGGTCTTCGAACGCATCCTGCGCGCCTGCGCCGAGCAGGGCGGGAAGATCCTGACGGTTCACAGCGTGCGCTCGGTGCCGAAGGTGCTCGGCCACATCGAGGCCGCGCTGCCGCAGGATCGTGGGCGCGTCATTCTCCACTGGTTCACCGGAACGCCCGCCGAGGCGCGCCGCGCCGCGGCCATGGGCTGCTACTTCTCAATCAATCGCGAGATGCTACGATCGGACAAGCATCGCGAACTAGTGGCGGGCCTGCCGCTCGACCGTCTTTTGACGGAAACCGACGGCCCGTTCGTCGAGATGGACGGAGCGCCGGCGCGGCCGCCGTCGGTGATCGACACGGTCGGGGAGCTAGCCACCCTCAAGGGCATGGTGCCGGGCGAACTGGCGAAGGTGATCGTGTCAAACCTCCGCTCGCTCGTCAGCGCCGTCTAGACCGCTTGGGCATCAAGCCTCCGGAGGGTCAAGCGAGCACCCACATCCTGCAGGCGGAGCGTTACGGGAACGGTTGTTCCCCTTCATCCGCCTGGTCTGCAGGCGCAGGCGAGAGCGTGATGCTCGCCTTGCGTCCGGCCTCGTGGAACCACAAGTCGACGATCTTCGCGTCGTCGCTTGCCGGCAGCGGATCGGCGCTCCGGACCTTGAAGGTGGTCGGCAGGTTGACCGAGTTGCCGAACACGAGCGCGTGCTGCTTGGGCAGCGTCGGCAACCGGCGCAGCACGCCGTCCGATATCGACGGCGACATCTGCCTGATCTGCGAAAGGTCGTCGGGGTTCTGGATGCGGTGCACGACGAAGTTCGAGCATTGCGACAGCACGGTCTTCGACAGCTCGCTCGGCCGTTGCGACGCCACCAGCAGGAACAGGCCATACTTGCGGCCCTCCTTCGCGATCCGCTCGAACACCCGGCCGGCGTCCAGCGCATAGCGGGACGGCGTGGACGAGATGTAGCGGTGCGCCTCCTCCAGCAGCAGGTGGACGGGAAAGCGGCTGCGGGGGTCGGCGCGCCGCAGCAGCCTGAATACCATGCGCGCGACCACCGCGCTGACGAGTTCCACGACCTCATCCTCGACCGCGTTCATGTCGATGATCACGACCTGCGACGCCTTCACATGGCAGCCGTTCTGAGCGCCCAGGCCCAGCAGCCGCGCTAGGAACGGCCCGGTGTCCCTCGTCGCGCCCGCCGCCGGGTGGCGCAGGAAGGCGTAATCCTCGCGCTCCAGCAGCGCCTTGAAGCGCGTGACCATCTGCGAGCAATAGTCGCGGATCTGGCGGTTGCCGTGCGCCTCCTCGTAGAGCAGCGCCAGGTCGATCGCGTCACCCAGCGTCTCAAAGTCGAACGGACTGTTGGAATAGTCGGGCAGCTTGAAGTCGTCGATGACATAGCCGCCATCGCCATCTTCGCCGACGAGATACGCGAAGGCGTCCTCGATATTGGCCATGTTGCCGTAATGCGTGTGCACCATTGCCCCGATCGTGCCCGAATTGATCTCGGCGGTCCTGAAGCGCTGCAGGATGCCGAGTATCCGCGTCTCCTTGGCACCGGGCGGGCTCTCGTCGGACAGGATCTGGGTGATGCACTTGGCGAGGATGTGGTTGCGGATGTCGTTCAGCTGTCCGTCGGCCGCGCCCCCGAACAGCGTCGCCAGGCCAAGCGCCATGCGCAGGATCGGCACCTGCGTGCGCTCGCTCGCCTGAAGCAGCAGTTCCCATTCCGACAGGTCCAGGAACCAGTGCGGGATCCTGAACCGGTCGGCGGCGGCCGTGCCGTCGAGCACCAGCCGATCCACGCCGATCACGCCTGCCGCGGCCAGCCTGCCGAACGCCCGGTGGTATTCGC
This sequence comes from Sphingomonas sp. MMS24-J45, assembly GCF_044881195.1. Classification (GTDB taxonomy): domain Bacteria; phylum Pseudomonadota; class Alphaproteobacteria; order Sphingomonadales; family Sphingomonadaceae; genus Sphingomonas. The sequence continues at coordinate 1,899,179 of NZ_CP173255.1, forward strand.
CGTTGACGTCGAGCGCGACGAAGGTCGCGCCCCTGGCATGGTGCTCGTCTGGCTTGTCGAACAGCTCCTGCAGGATCGACGCGACCGTGCACGACTTGCCGCTCCCGGTGTTGCCCAGCACCGCTGCATGACCTCCGAAGAACTCGTCGATGCGGACCTTGACCCGGTAATCCTCGAAGACGACCGACTGTCCGATCTCCAGGATGCGCAGACGGGTCGCCTCGGCCGGCACGCAGTCGCCGCCGTCGGGACCCGACGACCTTTCCGACGCCGGGCTCGTGTCGAAGATGCGGTCCAGCTCCTTGTCCAGGGCGTAGAGGGCATCAGCGTAGAGGGAGGGGAAAACGGAGACGCCGAAGCGGAACCTGCCGCCCTCCACGGGCAGCATGCCCACGGGCACGACGTCCAGGAACTTGGCAGAGCCGGCCTTGTCCATCTCGCCACCGGCGCCGGCGTCGCGCTCGCGAAGCCCCACGATCTCGGCCACCACATACTCGGCCTGAGCCGGGATCATGACGAACGATCCCAGGCGGGCGACGTAATGCACGTCGTCGAAGCCGACCACGGTGAAGCTGTCCGTGCCGCCATGCATCTCGATGACGAACCTGTCGGCCGCGACCGCGACGACCGAGCCGATGGCGCGGCGCCTATCGTCAGTCGTCATCGGTCGGCACCGCGGCGGCGGCCGAGCCGGCGGCCATCGTCTGGAGCACCAGCTTCACCGCGTCGTCGATCCTGTCGGACGGGCGTCGCGGCAGCAGGTGCTCGACGATGGTGCTGAAGTAATGGGCGGGTGCGCCGTCGGGCGGCCCCGACCCGCCGATGATCCACATGCGCGGATCGGCCAGCGCACGCAGCTTGGCGATGTCGCTGCCCGAACCCGGATCGGCGAAGACGATGAGCCTGAAGGTCGGGATCGTCAGCGCCTGGTAGATAATGTTGTTCAGGTGCTCGTCGCCGAAGGCGTAGCCCATGGTGATCAGGACGCTCTGCTCTCGGACGATGCGCGACTGGAACTCGCGGAACAGGTCGGAATACGGCGACCCGAGGCTCGAGTTCTGCTTCGCCGGCGTTGGGAAGATCATGACCTTCGAAGGCGCGGTCTGGGGCCAGGTCTCGCGGATCGGGAAGAGCCCGTGGTCGTCCTCCGTCCAGCTGATCGAGCCGTGCAGCTTGCACAGGTACACGAATCCGTCGACCGCCGACCACTTGCGGTTCGAGATGTCGAGCTGCTCGGCGAGCGCGTATCTGAAGGTCGCCGGATTGAAGCGACGCTCGACGACGCCTGAGAACCCGTTCGCGTATGGCAGCCCGAGACGGTCCATGGCCCGTTCGCTGAACAGGTCGTAGTTCGTCGTGAAAATCCACGGCCGGGGGAGCGAGCGGTCGCGCAGCACCAGGCGGCGGTAGAAGGATTCGTAGAGGCCGAGCACCTCGTCGTCGCCGCTGGCGAAGGCCCCGGCCGTGCACCGCTCCCACAGGAACGCCTGGATCTTGGCGATCATGCCGTCGATCGCCGCGACCTCGTCCACGTCCCCGGCGTCATCGGTGCGCGACAGCACGAACCGGAGCGCATGCAGCGTCTCCATCAGCCGTTCCAGGTTGCGGGTGTAGTCGCCATCCAGGGTGAGGCCGTGCCCCGCCAGGCATGACAGGTCGGATGCGTCCAGCGCCCAGGCGGGGCCGCCCGCGGCGGCGCCGGCCGCACCGCAAAACTCCGCCGCCAACGGCGCCATCGTGGCGATGCCGCGCTCGGTGCCGTCCTTCATCATCGACGAGCAGCCCGCGCCCAGCAGGAACGCGACGTTGCGCGCGCCGAGCGCCTCGCCCAGCGCCTTGCGCACCTGCTCGGGGCCCTTGTCCCAGTCCAGCTGCTGCGTCCCGTGGTCGCCGCTGCGGACGAAGGTGAAGCCGCTGTCGGCGTGAGGGGCTCCACCTGCCGCGGTCGAGGAGCCGTCCGCCATCAATCCATCCGCTCCGTCCATCCACCACCCCTTCGAGAATCCCACCGCTCCGCAGACGATGCGTCAGCCCACTTGTGCGGTGACCTGCGCGCGCGAGCAACCCGAACCGATCCAGCGGCACCGTGCGCGCCGACATTACGCCCAGAGGAGCGCGGCAGTCGGCCGGAGTCAGCGATCGGCGCGACCATCCCCCGCCGTCCGCCACCTCGTTGGCAGTGAAACTGACGACGGCCGTGGTCATGGTCACGTTCCATCGCCCTCCCGCCGCCAACCGGCGAGTGCCGGTTCTTTAACGAACCGACGATAGGCCCGGCGGTGGAGGTGACCGTGCGGGCATTATGGATTGACGACAAGGGGATCAGCGAACTCGACGTCGCCCCTGACTGGGAAAGCCATTCGAGCATCACCTGGGACGCGTTCGAGCTCACCGACACGCACGACGGCTGGACCGACGACGTCGGCCTGTTCCGACCCGATCCGCTGATCGCGACCTTCTCGGACGGTCGGAAGGTGGCGTTGCCCATTCTGGTGCTCGGCCGCGACGGCGAGCATACGATCGACGCCACCATGACGCTCGCCGAACTCGGCGGCATGGTGACGCTGGACCGGAATCCCGCCACCCGTTGAGTTCCACCGCAGGCGCGTGACGTCCCTTGCGGTCACCTGCCTAGAACGACGGGAGATCCCGCCCGAGCAGTAGTCAGGCGGCGGCCCGACTGCCGCGGACGAGTGCCATCGCTTCCCAGAGCGGCGCGGTCAGCCAGACCCCGATCTCGCGGACGTCCATGAGCACCGGCGCGCGATGGTCGGCCGCGGGATCGGCGATCACCGCGGCGCCAGCGCCCAGTCGGCGATCGTCCTCGGGGATGCATGGCGCCCAGAGCGGCCCGACCTCGATCCAGTCGGAGTGAGCGGACCAGCGGTAGCCCCTGACCGGCAACGCGCATCGGCGCGGCGCCATGAGGCACCAGCGCTCGACGGTGTCCAAGGCATCGGCCCTCGCGCTCGCGACGCGGGACGCGCTCCCGACGTCGCGCGTCAGCACGCCCAACGCCATGTCGGACCAGCGTGCGCCAGCCTGCCCCATACGGCGAACGGCAGCACCGCGCCGACGCCGCCAAACCGTGGCTCGGCGAATGCAGTCAGTCCGTCGACCGGCACCGGGCCGACGGCATGCGTGAGCAGCCCGTTCATGCGCCCCTCGGGCCTGCGACGGCGATCCTGCTCATCTCGGGAGGATAGCCCGTCGGTGGTGAAGCAATCCCTACCTACCGACCCGCGCAGGGAAGGGGATGCGAGCGGTCACGCCGCTTAGCGCAGCAGGCAATCCCTCCTCTCCGCCGGCGGCGGCTGCAGCGGCGCAAAATCCGACGGCCGGAGCGGCTTCGGTGAAACCATCCTGAAGGGAAAAACGAGATGAGCGACATCGAAGAAGGACGCCTCGCGTCCCAGCGCGCGGACGCGCGCGCCACGCTGTTGGCCGGGCACGAAGCCGTCTCGGCCGAGGTCGATCTGACGGGGATCGATCCGCTGCACTGGGCCGATACCCGCGAACGCGTCGCGATCCTGCGCGCATGGTGCGCGAACGGCCGCCACCCCCGCAGCGAGGCGCTTGCGGCCGCGGCGCGGATGGGGGTCACCGTCTCCCACTTCTACCGGCTCGTGTCGGCATGGAAGAAGCACCGCGACGCCCGACTCGTCAGCGGCCACAACGGTCGCCGCGGCGACACGCGTGACCAGCACGGCGCGCGCCCGGTCGCGGACGACGCCCGGGCCATCATGGACCGGGTGATCGGGCGGCGGGGCACGGAAGCGCGCTTCACCGACGTGCGCGCCGAGGTGCGCTCCGAGTGTGCCGCCGACGGCATAGCGCCGCCATCGTCCGGGCTTGTGCACAAGGCCATGATGCGGGCGCGCCAGGCGCAGTCGGGCGCTGCGGCCGGACCGGTCGACGACGTCGCGGTCGCCGTCGTCGAGTGCCTGCTGCCGGTCATGGCCGGCGACGGAACGGTCGCGACACCCGAACTCGTCCTGGCGGTGGAGCGTCCGGGCGGGGTCATCGTCGGGCATCGCCTCGTGATCGACGGCGACGTGGTCGCCGCGGCGCGCCCGCTAGTGGCACAGATCGCCGCGGAGCATCATCGGCGGGTGACCGTGGTCGCCACGCTCGCCGGCGCCGTCGCTCGCGACGGATGCGACTCGGATGAAGACGCGGCGACGACCGATGTCCCGTGCGCGGGCGCGCGGGACGCGCGCATACAGGTAGTCCGCCGATCCACGCTGCTGTCGACCACGCTCGGCAGCTATATCGACAGCATCCCGATACGACACCGCAGCCATGCGGCGCGGAAGGCGGGACCGTGGAGGCCGTTGTCGCCGGACGACGCCGTCACGGCCGTCGATCTGGCGGTCGCGGCGCACAACGCCGCGAGGCGCGGCTAGCGCAGCGTGCCCGGATCGATCTGACCGTCGCCGACCAGCAGACGGATCAGCGCCACCAGTTCGTCCGGCGGACGTTCATGGCCCTTGGCAGCGCGCTCGATCACCTTCGTCTCGTTCCACGCCTGCGCCTCGAAGTCCGTGCGCTCCCAGGCATCCCACCTGGCGAACGCCGGGTCCCCGTCCGCCATCGGAGGCGCCGCAGTCGCCCAGCCGGGCCTCAAGTCCACCCGGCCCATGCGCTCGCCCACATACCGCCGAAGCATAGAGCCGAACCGCCGCGGCCGCGTCACAGCCTTGAATTCGATCGCGCCCTCGACATTCCCGTAGCGCGCGATCAGCGCATCGCATGCGGCCTCGTCCCGGCCGACCACCATGTCCACGCGCCGGGTCCGGCGGGCCCAGGGGCCAAGGCTCGGGCCGACCGGGGCGAGCGCGACCAGCGCGCGCCTGGCGGCGAGCGAGTAGCCCTCGACGCTGTCGTCGAGCGATCCCACGGACGTGCCGAGGATGCGCAGCGTGCCGCGGTCGATGATCGCGAACAACGCCCACGGCTCGCCCGCCGGCGAGCGCATCGCGGTCGGGCAGCAGTCCATCGCGATCGACTCGCCGAGCAGCTGAGCCTCGCCGACGCGGTTCAGCTCGCGGGTGATGACGGCGCGCACGACGGTGGGCGACGGGATCGCCGGTCCGGCGCCGGACGATCCGGTCTCGGCCAACTGACGCGCGCGCAGGTCGGCCGCGACAAGCTCCTCCAGACGGCGGCGCATCGCCTCGACCGACTTGCCGCCGCCGTCGGCCACGACTTTTACGACATTGGCCTGCAGGGAGGCATTGACCATGGGATGGATGCGGGGGGATCGCGGCGCCGGTGTTCCCGCGAAGGCGCCCACCGCCGCCAGGCCCGGCGCCCGCTTCCACGCGGCGGCCATCTGGTAGAAGCGGTTGGGGATGACGCCCGCCATCGCGGCCGCCTCCTTCGCGGTCAGCCCGTCGCGCTCGCCCCACCACCGCCGCAGCAAGGTGATGCGGTCTACCGCCCGCGTGCGCAGCGCAGGCGACAGGACAGCCCAGGACCGCGCCTCTTCCTCGGTCGGCGGGCGCATCAGCAGCGTCTCCAGGTCGACCGGCGCATCGGCCACGCCCGATTCGGCCGAGAGCGCGCCCGATTCGCCGATCCCGGAGCCTCCGCGCTTCTTTCCCGCCGCCCTGGCCCGACCCTCGGCGCGACCATTCGTCCCTAATCCTGGCTTCCCGAATTCGCCCATCCCTGCGGCCTACAATGCTTAACGCAGCAACGCTACCAGTTTCCACGGGAATATGAATAAAAAAGTTGTTGCGCGATCCGACATCCATCGCCATCTAGCCGTTATTCAATTCACCGTGGAAAGTGGGGAATGACGATGGAAGCGACCGAGATCGAGACTCTGGTGACGATGTTGATGCGCAGGGCGATGGCAGCGCAGGCGAAGCATGCCGGGCGGCGTCGCCATCGTCTCGGCCGCCGGCATGTCATTGGTGCCGTGCGCCGCCACAGCCCGACGCCGGGATCGTGAGCGCCCGGGCGCGCCGCTGCCCCTTAGTGAGCGGCATCCGCGATGGAGCCGTGCCCCGGAAGCGAACGCGGCGGGCAACTGACCACGCGCCCGCCACCACCATCCACCGATCGACGCCACTATCGGACGTCACCCACAGCAGAGGAGAAAATGGAATGAAGAGCCATCGCCGCACTCGCCGCCACTTCAAGAGGAAGGCCCCCTCGGGCGCATACAGCGACCGCTACGGTCCGCGCTCGCTCCGGCCACCCGCTGGGCACCTGCGTCCCAGCACGGAGGCCGACCCGTGGGTCGGCGTGGGCGCCAGCCGCGGCATGACCGCCGCGATCGTCGCTCCGACCGGCATCGCCTTCCGCGAACGCTAAGCCTCGGGCCCTGCGCCCCACCTCCCAACCACGCCGCCAGCAAGGAAGCCCGTCCGATGAAGTCCCACCGCAAGTCCCGCAACGCCGTCAATCGCATCGCCGCGGGACATGTCGCCGCCAGAGGCCGGGCGAGCCTCTCGCGCGGACATCTATACCATCACTTCGTCCCGCTCACCGGCCGGCGCTTCCGCCGCGCCAACAGGCGCAACCCGACCGAGGCCGCGCCGCCGAACTTCCTCGTCGGCCGGTCAGACCGGATGGCCGAGGTGCCGATCGCGGCGGACGCCGTCGACCAGCGCGGCGGAACAACCGGCGGCTGACGCCTCCACTCACCCATCGATAGCAACAGGTCGCGGGCGCCCGAGCCCGAGAGGAGCCACCATGGAGAAGAACCACCTGCCTCGCGCCGCCGACGATACCGCAGCGCGCCACCACGTCGACGTCGGCGGTCACGCGCGCGTTGCGCGCGGCTCGCTGCCCGACGACACCGGCAGGCCGGCTGACCGCCGCGCCCGGCGCGTCGACAGCCTCGCCCACGATGAGGCCGACCTCCGCCACAAGGTGGTCCACGGGCCCAGCGGCGTGGCCACCCCCCGTGGGGCCACCGTGGGCCACGAGGGGGTCGGTCGGATCCACATCGGAGACGATACCACCTAGCGCCGACCGCGGTCGCCTGCATCGCGGGCGGCCCGATCCCGAAATCGGGACGCGATGCCGCGTCCCCATCCGGGTTCGCAGGCCCGGTTGACCGAGACCGTGCCCGCGGTCGGCGGAACGCCGACGCACGCTCTCTCCGAATGGAGAAGCAGTATGATCCACCAAGTCCAAGCCGCCCGGAAGGGCGCCCTCCGTTGAACCATGCGGAACGCAAGCGGGCCGCGGGGCAGGCCGGCCCGGCCGACGCGTCCGCGTCGAACGGCGTCGCCAACGCCGAGGGGGCGCCTCCGGTGCGGCGGCGCCAGGGTCGCGGCAGCGCAGGCATATCCGGTCGGACGGGCTCGTCGTCCACGGCAGGCGTTCCGGTCGACGCAGCGGCGACCGACCCGGCGGCTGGCGCCCGACCAGTGCCGGCCGGGGCGCTGGCGCTGCCGCCCGGCATCCGCCTCCGGCACCCGATGGAGATCCTGCCGTCCCGGCCGCAGCCCCGGCCCGCGTGGTCGCCGACCCGCCGCGACCGGCGCGACGCGGGCCAGCCCCGCCCGATGGAGCGTCCCGACCGGCAAGGCACGCGGCTGGTCGCCGACCGCGGCCTCGGCGCGGTGCGCATCAACTTCCGCTACGCGTCCTTCCAGTCGATGACCGCCGCGTTCAGCGAGAAGGCCGGGCGCGACCAGTATTTCGAAGGTCCGCACGAGACCTTCGGGTTCCGGAGGGACGAGGTCGATCCGGTCAGGACCGACATCCAATACCAGCCCGTCCGCTTCGAGTGGACGACGGTGGACGGCCGCCTGAACTGGATGACCCTCGACTGGGGCGTGGAACTGCAGGACGGCACCGTCGTGTTCGGCGAGGACAAGGCGTGCGAGGATTATTTCGCCGATCCCGAACTCGACGAGCGGCTGGACTTCGCCGAGGAATATCTCGCGGAGCACGGCGCCCGTCTCGAACGCCGCGTCGCCGGCGGATTGCCGACCGCACTGGAGCGCCGCGTCGTCAAGGACATCTTCGACGCCCGCCGCACCGAATACGATGAAGCGCACGCTGCCCGTGTCCGGACGGCGATCCTCGCCTCGGGCGGCACCACGTCGCTATGCGAAGTCATCGCCGCGATCGGCGAACACCCCCGGCTGTCGCTCGACATCGCCCGCGCCATGATGTTCGACCGGCTCGTCTCGATGCCGCTCACCGCGCCGCCGATGCCCGACACGCCCGTCACCATCCCGCCCCCCGCCAAGAGGGGGGCCCTGCGCGCCTTCCTCGCCCGCCACGTCCCGGCCTGAGGAGAAGCCCGTGAACATCCCTTTCTGGTTGCCCGAGGGGCACATCCTGAAGTTCGGCAAGCGCAAGATGCGCTTCGAGGAGAGCCGCGGCGATGGCGTCCTGCTCTTCCGCTACATCGACGGCAAGGAGGAGATCGTCACCGCGCCACAGGGCCGCGACGCGGTGGCCGGCCTGCTGACGGTCGGCTGGATCATCGAGCAGTTCCGCGCCGGCGTCGTCGCCGATCCCGACTACAACGCGCACCTCACCGACAGGAACGAGAACCTCCTCCGGCTCGACCGGCCCGCGTGCGAGTCCATCGATCCCAAGTCCGGCTGGCGCTACGACTGGGCGGACGCCGCGATCAGGGCGGGCATCAAGCGGACCGAAGCCGACGCCACGGTCTGGATCAGGGCAAACAGCCACGGCGGCAAGCGGCCCAAGCCGCGCTCGCTGTTGCGCTGGATGCGCAAGCTCACGCTCCATGGCGGCCGCATCGGCGCCCTCGTCAGCACCGCCGGACGGGAGAAGGGCGAGAGCCAGCTGCCGGACGTCGAGGACCGCCTCGTCCACAAGTGGGCCATGCGGTATTGGCGCCCCGACAGCCTCAACGGCCGGCTCGCCCACAAGGAGGACGCCGCCGCTATGGTCGTCGCCGACTGGGACGAGCTGAAGGAGATGGGCATCCCATACCTCAGCGAGAACCCGCCGTCGTCCGAGTGCGTGCGCACCCGCATCAACAGCCTCGAGTGCCACTCGACCTACGCCTCCCGCTACGGCGCGCCGGCTGCGGACCGCAAGTTCTCGGCGAGCGGGGAGCCGGTCGCGGTCGAACGCCCCTTCGAGCGCATGTACATGGACGGGGTCGAGTGGGAGCACAGCGTCCACTACTCGGAGGACCTCAGGATTCCGGCGGCGAAGATGCGGTCGGTCATCACGATGGACTCCTTCTCGCAGTGGGTCGCGCCGCACCCGACGTTCGCCGGCAACTACCGGCCTCAATGGGGCCTGCGCTCGCTGCGCGGCGTTATGATGCCGCCGCCCATGACCCCCGAAGAGATCGCCGAGAATCCAGAACTGGCCATGATCTACGGCCTGCCGTCGGACGTCATGATCGACCGGGACCGCACGCTCATCTCTCCGCGCATGGTGCCCGGCGCCGTCAAGATCCTCAGCACGGTGGAACTCGCCGAGGCGTATCACCACGATGCCAAGTCCAAGCTCGAGAACTACCACAAGTATGTAAAGGCCGCGCTGGCGATGATCCCGGGCCGAATCCTCGGACCTCAGGTCCGGCACGCCATCCGCTACGACCCGATCGCCGCAACCGAGGTCACCCGCGCCCAATACGTCGACCTCGTCGAGCAGCTGCGGCGGCGCTGGAACAGCACGCAGAAGACGTCACTCGGCAATCGCTCGCCGAACGACATCATGCTCGCGCACATACGTTCCGGCGGGATGCGCCTGACCGATCCCAAGGAGGTCATGCGGAGCCTCGCCAGCGTGCCGGACAAGCCGTGCGTGCTGACCAACAACGGCCTGATCTACGACAACGTCCACTACCGCTTCAACCGCGCGGGCGTCGGCAAGGCGCTCAGTTCGAACCACCACAGGACACCCTTTGGCAAACGCCTGACCGGCACCGCCCGCATCGAGGTGATCCCCCGCGTCTGGGACGACGACATCGACATGATCGAGGTCTACGACGAGGTGAACGAGGAATACTTCTACATGTGGTCGACCGACCCCGGCTACACGGGCGGTCTGAGCCGCTGGGAACACAGGATCTACCAGAAGGCGCTCGCCTCGCGGAAGGGCGCCACGAAGCAGGACAGGCTGCGCAACAAGGCGAAGCACCTTAACGACCAGCAGCGGACGCTGTCCGGCAAGTCGTTCCGCGAGCGCGAGCAGCCGGTCGAGCTGCTGGCGGAGGAGGAGATGCGCCTGTCCGGCAAGCGCGCCGCCAACCCCGGCTGCGCCCAGGTGCCCGAACTCCGCATCCCGACGCGCATCGACAACGCCAAGCGCGACGATGTCCCCAAGGCGCCGCCGCAGCCCCGTGACGAGGTCGACGTCGGGGAGGGCGGACACGACCTGCGCTCCGACCCCTCCCGCGACGTCGCCCGCGAGCTCGGCGACGACGAGGCCATCCTGGGCCCGGCCAACGTGTCCTGGGATTTCGCGGCCGGCGCCGCCGCCGAAGACGATGACGAGGGGGATGACGACTGATGCCTAGCAACACCACGAACACGGCCATGACTGCCATCTTCAGGAAACCCGCGCGCATCACCGGCCGCGCCAAGCCGGATCTCGGGGACGCCGCGGCCCAGGCGCGCTCCGAGAAGGCGGAGGCGATCGTCGCGGAGATGTGGGTCGATACCGACCGCCAGCGGGCGATCCTCCTGGCGATCCGCCAATACATGCGCCTCTGTAAGAAGCTGCGGAAGCGCAGGGGCACCGCCATCCCGGGCCGGCGCCTTAGCCAGTTCAGCCAGGCCGGCAAGAGCGCAATAGTCGAACGGCTCATCGCCGAACTCGAGCAGGAGGCGATCGCCGCCGGCGAGGAGCACAACCCCTTCCGCGTGATCCACATCACGATCGACACCCGCATGTCGCTCAAGATGCTCTACCAAGAGATCCTCAACCGTCTCGCCGACGACTTCCTCGACCAGCCGGGCGCAGTGGGCCTGCGCGTCACCGCCGAGATGGCCGAGAAGATCAAGGGCAAGTCCACCGACAACGTAAAGATCGTCGAGCAGCGGGTCGAGGAGTGGACCGCAAAGCTCGGCGTCGAACTCGTCGTCGTCGACGAGGTCCAGCGCCTCGTCACCAAGCCCGAACGCGCGCTCGCCGACGGCGACCTGGACGACGGCACCTTCTTCACGGCCGACGCCACCGACGTGACGAAAAAGCTGCAGGGCTTCCTCGACCGCGGCGTCGTGCCGCTCTTCTTCATAGGGGACGAGACTTCGGAGGTGTTCTTCAAGCTCAACCAGCAGTTCGCGGCGCGTCTCGGCGATCCGCTCGAGCTCAAGCCCCTGAACATGGGAAAAACCGCGGATCGACGGCAGTTCCACAAGTTCTGCGTCGAATACGACAAGGAACTCAGGCGGCACGGCGCTATCGCCGCACCCAGCTGCCTGCCCGAACCGGACGTCCTCACCGCCCTGATCACCGCGTCCGGCGGTCACATCGGGCGCGCGGCGCGCATCATCGAAGTCGCCCTCCCGAAGGCGCTCGCGCGGGCCGCCGTGACGATGGAAGCCTATGACCTGAGCAACGCGGTGCGCAGCTTCGCCATCGGGCTCGACTGGGTCGACCACGACCCGTTCTCGATCCAATATGTGCCCGTCCAGCAGATCGCGGCAGAGGAGGCCGAACCCGATGCCGCCTGAAGGCACGAGCGGCCGCCGCCTGCGCTTCCCGGTCGACCTCTACGACGACGAGAGCATCCCGGGCGCCATCGCGCGCGGCGTTCGGCAGCACGTCCTCGTCGTGACGAAGCCGGTATTCGAGGCCGCGGCCGTCTCGCTGCGCAACACCGGCCTCGCGCAGCTTGCCACGCCCGCCGAACTTGAACGCCTCGCCTACGTCATCCGGTGCGATCCCGCCGCGCTGGCTGGCCGCGCCGGCATCCGCGTCGACGAACCCAGCGGCAAATCCAGCGTGCATGCGAAATTCGGGACGCTGGTCATCCCCCGGGCGTTGCTGGAACTCGACCACAGGCGCATCGGTCCCACTTCGCTGCTCAAGCACAACTACCACCGCCTGCACTGGATGAACCTGCTGCTGCCATACTGCACCGAGTCGCTTGAACGGCTTGTCGACACCTGCCCCTCCTGCGACATCAAGCTGGGTTGGCGCTTCGCGCAGGGCATCGGGTGTTGCGACCACTGCGGCGAGGTCGTGCCCCCTTCGGACGCTCAGCATCTGCCCGAACGGCTCGCGGAAGGTTATCGCTTCTTCGGCAGCCTTTCCTCACCCGATGCCGCTTCTGTCGCGAAAGCCTGGTCGGCCCTGCCGGACCCCCTCAGGACGGTAGACCCGCAAGGGCTCGTCAATCTGGCGCTGCAGCTTGGCACCATCGCCACGGGCGCGACCCCAAAGCCGCCCTCCCGCTTTTCGCTATCCGCCATGACGGACGAGGGCCTCGCGGAGAGCGCGGCTGTCGGCGCCGGATTCCTCCGAACCTTCCCGTCCGGCCTGCAGAACTGGGTCCGCGAAGCGGACGACGGCCTAGGAAACGACATCCAGGCCATCGCGAAGCTGCGGACCCGCCTGCGCTTCCTCATCGGAAGGTTCGCCTACCCCGGCGTCCCCGCGCTCATCGAGCAGGCGCTCCCCAACATCGCGCGATACGCGTCGCACGGTCTCGTCACTACCAAGCGCTACTACCTCTACACCGAGGTCCGTCGTCGGCTCGGCTTCGACAACCTGCAGATGGCGAAGTTCAAGGCGCACCCCGATCTCGTCGCACGCCACATCTCCGCCCCCGCGAAGCGGCAGCTCATCCAGTATGACGCCGACTACATCGACGGGCTGGCCGCGATCGTCCAGGGAGCCGCTACCGCGCGGTCGGTCGCGCAGGCCCTCCGCCTGCCCGTCTACGGCGTCGAGCAGCTCTGCCTCGACGGACTTCTCGAGGTCGAGGACCACTTCGTCGCCCGGATCGCCACCGACGAGATGCGCATCCGGGCGGGCACCGTCGCGCACCTCATGTCCCGCATCCTCGCGACGGCGACCGCTGGAACCGCGCCCGCCAGTTGCAGGCCGCTCCTGCTGGCGGCCGACCGCATCGGTGGTGGTCCGAAGCCCTGGTCGACGATCCTGGCGGCGATGGTCGGCGCATCCATGCCGTTCTGGATGATCCACTCCACCGGCGATCTCGGCGACGTGCTGGTCCGTCCGAACGATCTCGCCCCGTTCCGGCGAGCGCCAGTCGAGCTCCGCAAGCTGCCGGGCGGATTGTCACAGCATCTCAGCCAGCGGGACGCGGCCGAGATGCTGAACATCAAGCCGAGCGACCTGGTCCAGGTCGCAGACGCGCTCGGTCACGGCGCCGACCGTAAGGGTCGGGCACGCCGCAGCTCGGTCGAGGCACTGGCCGGCCGGGTCGCCTGGCCCGGCGAGATCGCCTGGAACCTCGGGGTCGCCCCGCAGAAGGTTCGAGGGCTGATGCGGGAAGAGGGGATTGCTCCTGTGGCTACGGGATGGGATCGTAGCCAGCTTCGTGAAGCTGGATTGCTCCCGCTTTAGGTCCTATATTCTGAGGGTGGACGCCCAATGTCATTTTAAGGGTGTGCCAGTGGGATCAACCGCTGTCGCACGCTGTCATTGTCACAACAGCAACCTAGGTGTGACAATGACTGTGACGCTCACCTCATCTGGTATTTTCCATGTTACGCGGACAGCTCCGTTGTCTGCGTATTGAGCGAGGCTATGGGGTATCTGCTCGCATCCCGGCTCAGAGGTTCGCCATCCCTCAGTGTTGCAAAACCGCACCACAGCCGGAACAAGATGCGAACAATCGATGTTCAGGGCATGTTCCCTCTGGACAAATCCCGCCTTTGAGTCAAAAAAAGACCCAGCAAGGGAGACTCTCAATGGCCACGGTGCTAAATCAGACGACGGAGATCAGGCGTGGCAGGTGGCGGCACGTGTCGGAGAAGCGGCGCGATATTCTCGCTTCAGTCACTCCTTCCGAGTTTTCCGTTCTTCGCCAACAGGCCGGCCTCACCTTGCGCGACGCGGCGGAAGCGCTCGGTTACGAGATCCGGCAGATCTATCGATGGGAGAATAGTCAGAGCGTTCCCAGAGCGAGCGTTATTAAGGCACTTCGTGCCTGTATTCCGGCCAAGACGGGTACGAAGGGTCCGGAGCCAGACTTCACGTTCATTGATTTATTCGCCGGCATCGGTGGAATCCGCAGGGGCTTTGAAACGATTGGCGGCCAGTGCGTCTTTACCTGCGAATGGGACCGCTATTGCCAGACGACGTATCGTGCCAACTTCCCCGACGACGCCCACGATATCGTCTCGGATATCCGCAAGGTCGTAGCATCCGAGGTTCCCGATCACGACGTTCTGCTGGCGGGCTTTCCCTGTCAGCCCTTCTCTATTGCAGGCGTCTCAAAGAAAAATGCGCTCAATCGTCCGCACGGGTTCGCCTGCGATACGCAGGGCACGCTCTTCTTCGATGTGGAGCGCATCCTCGAGGAAAAGCGCCCGGCTGCCTTCGTGCTCGAAAATGTGAAGAATCTTCTCAATCACGACAAGGGTCGGACCTTTGCCGTTATTCGGCAGGTGCTCTCCGATAAGCTCGAATACGACATCGATTTCAAGGTCGTAAATGCGAAGTCGTGGGTGCCGCAGCATCGCGAACGTATCTTTATTGTAGGCATCCGCCGCGATCTCGATGTCAAATTCACCTTCGAAGGTTTCGTCGCGCCAGATCCGCGCGAAGGGCCGAAGCTCAAGACCATTCTTCACCCTGAGGACGGTAGCGAGAAAGCCGAAGCGCCGTTCACGCTCGGCGAGGGTATGGTGGCTGCGAAGTACACGCTGACCGAGCATCTCTGGAAATATCTTCAGGCCTATGCCGAAAAGCATCGGCAGCGCGGCAATGGCTTCGGCTTCGGCCTCTTTGGCCCCGGCGATGTCGCACGGACGCTGTCGGCTCGCTATTATAAGGACGGCTCCGAGATCCTGATCAGCCGGGGCGATGATATTCCGCGCCGCCTTACGCCTCGCGAATGCGCGCGCTTGATGGGATTCGACGCGCCGGGCCGGTCAGACTTTCTGATCAAGGTCTCCGACATGCAAGCGTACAAGCAGTTCGGCAATTCGGTCGCGATCCCTGCGGTCGCTGCAGTCGCTTCGTATCTGAAGCCGTTCCTCGATCGGGCTCTCGCGAGGAAAAAGGAAAAGGCTGGCAAACAGGAAGCGAACAGCTGAGCGACGTCCACACGCCCGAGCAGCGCTCGCGCAACATGGCGGCCGTGCGCGGGCGCGATACAAAGCCTGAGCTCGAGCTGCGCCGGGCGCTGCACGGGCTGGGCTTCCGGTACCGGCTCAACGTCCGTACCTTGCCTGGTACTCCGGATCTCGTCCTGCCAGCGCGCAATGCATTGCTCTTCGTGCATGGCTGCTTCTGGCATGGGCATGATTGCCCGCTCTTTGTGCTGCCCAGGGCTCGGCGTGACTTCTGGCTGGACAAGATCGGCCGCAATCAGCTGCGCGACCGCCAGCATCACGACAGGCTCCATGATGCCGGATGGCGCATCGGAACCGTCTGGGAATGCGCAATGCGTGGACGAAGCAGCCCCGGCGTGACGGCAACCGCGGCGACAGTCGAACGGTTTCTCCGGAGCGCCGACTGTCGTGAAATGTACTTCCGGGACAACGGTGCGCATGCCGGCGCCGGCCATCCCTTGTCGCTCGCTGAGCGTTTCGGATCGGCACAAGTTTCGGGGTCTGATGAAGGAAATCTTGACCGCGGCGCGGTCTGAGTCATCATTGTTGCGAAACTTCAGGATCGCGAGGATTGGCACTTACGGATCTTCCAAGCTGGTTAGACGAGCACAGTCGTGCTCCGTCGGCTTGGTTCGTAAAACGCCTTCAGGCGAACGATACGCTTGCCACCGGATCCCATCAGGCGGGCCCCTATCTCCCCAAGCCGTTTCTGTTCGCAATCTGCCCGGATCTGCGCAACGAGACCAAGAAGAATCCACGGGTCGCGTTCGACATCTATATCGATTCGCAGGGTGATTATCGGCAGGTCCGCGCTATCTGGTATAACAACCGCTTTCATGGCGGTACGCGCAACGAGACGCGAATCACCGGTTTTGAAGGGCGTCAGTCCGATCTGCTCGATCCCGAAAGCACGGGAGCAGTAGCGGTACTGGCATTCGACCTCAGCGATCCTTCTGCACTGATATGCTATGCTTGGGTCTGTCGGGATGAGACCGAGTCTGACCTGGTGGAAGCGATCGTCGGTAGGGTCGATCCCGGGACACCAGTGACATGGAGTGCGGAAGGCACTCCTGATGCCGCCCGTTTCATCCTGCCGCGCCGCCGAATAATCATTTCGCCGGCCGATCATGGGGAAGTGCTCGCAATCCCGCATGACCGGAACGAGCCGCCCACGACCGAAATGCTCGTCAGGCAGTCTTCACTCGCACAGCCGCTCGCTAGCCAGCCGGTCGACACCCGTCTGCTTCGCCGCCACGAGAGGTTCATCGACCTGTTCGGGCAGCTGGAGCATGACATGTATACGCCGAGCGCACTCAACGGATTTCCGGAAATTGCTTCCCTGCACGAGACCGCCGACCGGATCCGCGCGGGGCGACAGGCGCGCGATGATGGCCTTGCTCTTCAGCTTCGATATCTCTTGCTCGAAGAGGGGCTGACGGAGGGGGCATGCTTTTCCTTCCGACCGCCGACCGAAAAGGCGCGCAGGCCCGATTTCGTGTTCCCGGCGATTTCAGCCGAAGGCGATGGGCGCCGGCCGACAATTCTGCTCGTCGAACCCGTTATCCGCGACCGGTGGAAAGCGGTCGTCGAGGAAACCGAAGCCCCAGAGGTCCATATGCTGACGCTCCAGCGCGGCGTCAGCCTCGCCCAGTTCAACGAACTGACGGCCGCCGGGATCACGCTCGTCGTCCCGGCGCGACTCCACGATACTTATCCGAGCGAGATCCGGAGCGACCTGATGACGCTCGAAAGTTTCATCGCGGACGTCCGCCATCTCGCCGCGTTCGCACGGCGTCAGCGCTGAGCGCAGAAGAGTTACTTGGCCAATGTCGGCCGGCGCGAATCACGTCGTCCGAAGTTTCCGAAGCTGCTCGATTGAGGCCGGCGGGTCGAAGTGATGCGCCATCGCATGGCAATTCGGGCAGAGCGGAACAAGATCGGTGGCCGGATTGACCCGATAGCCTGCTCCGATCTGGGAAACCGGCGTGACGTGATGCACATGGATGAAGCCGCGGCCAGCTTCGCCATACGTCTCGCCGAAGTTGAAATCGCAGGCGAGGCAGCTGTCGCCCTGGAGTTCGATACAGGCAGCGCGATTGATGCGGCTGCGCTCGTAGCGGTTAGCTTCGACCCGGACTTTAGCGCCCTCGGGCAGGCCTTCCGGATTAAGCACCGAGTTCGGCTCGAGCTCTTCCACCGGCATGAGCGCCATGGCAAGGCTGAGATACCGGTGCGTCCAGACGCTGAGCTCCCGATCGTTTTCGCCATGATCCTCGGTGTTCACAGCCGCGGGCGACCGGGCAAGGACAAGGCTGACGCGGCGCCAGTCGGTCGGCCAGTCCCCGGCCTGAAGCGGGTCGAGGCTTTTGCCGTCGACCTCAAGCGAAACACCCGCTCTCGCCCCGATGCAGACTTTCGCCAGTGCAACAAAGGTCTGTCGGGCACCGTCATCGGCTTCGCCCATGGCCGCTACTAGTGGCCCCGCAAATGCGCCTGGCGTGAGCGACAGCGTGATGCTGCGCCAACCGAGCACGACTCCGACGCCGAACGAAATCTCTCGTGGTATATCGGCCGGCCTCAGCTCGAATGCCGGCCAGCCGCCCGACAACGGCTTTGCAACCGCGTCGATCGGCAGGCCAAAATCGTGTGAAAGCTGACCGGCGAGGCCCTCGATATCAGGCTGCCACATCATCCATATCCGGCTCCGGTAGATCTTCGACCAGTCGCCGCAGAATGCGTGACACTTCGAACCGGACTTCTTCGAAATGACGTGCGGTCGCGTCACTGATCGTGCTGAGCTCGGCCATGCAGAGACCCCACAGTAGCGAATCCATTCCCTGAACCGTCACCCCGCTCTGGAGATTGGGCACATATACCTTGTGATAATAGGGGTGTGACGTGTTGATGCGCACTGCCTTGTGGCCATCGATGATGGTTGGCTCGAACAGCGCGCCATCGTCCAGCGTGTCGACCGGCTGAACGAAGACCTGACCGGGCTTCTGCGCCGTCCCGATCTTCAGCTTGATCCGGAACGATCCGTGCTTGTTGGTGATCTGTGCGTCGCCGGTATTGGGATCGCGGATATCCACGCGCGCGGTATCGATCGACTCTTCCTTTGAGGCGATGTTCCGGTTCGAAGAGTCGTGCGAGTCGCCGGCCTTTTTGAGCGCGTCTCTCCGCCGGCCTTGGCGATACCGGTTATTCGCCTCGCGGCGCGGCGCCGTGAGAAGCTCGTCCTTAATCGCAATCCACAGGTCCTCATTGAGGCTGATCTGCGACTTCTTGAAATCAATGTCGAACACTTCGTCGAGTTCGTGAGTGAACGAGAATTCGGCGCGGAGCAGCGTCCCGTGCGGCTCCTTGCTGTACATCCCCAGCCAGGTGGCATCCTGTATCAGCCGGTTCTCGCGGTAGATGTAGAGGCCCTGCGTGTCGTTGCCGAGGCGCGATTTCTTGAGTGCCGTATCCGACGGGAACTCCTCCTTGCGCGGCAGGATATAGGCGCGGAAATTGATCTTGGCCTGTTTGCCGCCCGGGGCGCCGATCGTCACGACTTCGTCGGCGACCTTGTCCGCATACGCGACGCAGAAGGGATCCCATGGCAGGACCTTCTCGTCGTTGACGCGGATCTCAACCGTCGGCGCACGATCGTCCGCCGGATCGAGAAAACGCTGGAACACCATCGCGAGATGGTCCCGCAGCCCCTTTACTGCCCGGTCGAGCGCGTTCTGCGCGGCAGTCCCCGACGGTGTGACATATTCTTTGATGAGCCGGTCAACCTGCTGCCACAGTACCACGGTTCCCGACTTGCCGCCGGCGACTGTCTGGAGGTGGTCGACGGCCTCAGGATCTGCTTCGTCATCGACGAGCAGTTCCCACCCGTTCTCGGCGACGTGACGAAGATCCCACGTCGCCTGCAACGGCTTCATGTCCGGGATGTTGCGGGTGATCACCGAAAGCCTGCGGCAGAACGCCGTAGAGGCGGTTTTCAGGCCGAGACCGAACTTGCCGAGGCTCGAGGGATCGGCACGGCGCGCTGAGCCATAGGTCATGGCGTTCAGCAGCCCCCTGCGATCCATGCCATCGCCATTGTCGGCGATCGACACCCGGACATTGCTGCGCAAATCCATCAGGACCTGCAAATCGATCACGGTCGCCTTCGCTGCGATCGAATTGTCGACGATGTCCGCGATCGCCGTATTGAACTTATAGCCGGTGTCCCGGAGGCTTTCGATCGTCCGCTCGGGATCGGGCGGGGCCTGAACTTTTTCGACTGCCATTATCTTCCTCTTTCCTTCAGGCGTTCACACGAACGACCTTCCAGTGGCCGCCGAGTTTGAGCACGCCGTTCTGAATCCGCGTCGGCTGGGCCCGCGTATAACGCACCGAATATCCTTCGCCGTCGCGATGTTCGAGAATGAGCTCGTCTCCGGCCCTGAGGCCGGCAGCCCGGATAAACGGCGTCATGCGTGTCAGTCTGTATTCGTTGCGCGTTCCGCCGAACAGCCTGCCGTTATAATAAATAAAGGCGAACTCCCATTGATCGCCGATCTCGTCGCGGAAGAAGAGATGATGGCGCGGGTTTTTCACTTCGGCCGACAGCGGCGGGAAGAACGCCAGAATCTCGGAGTTTTTGGGTACGAGAATGCCTGCTTGATGTCCGCCGGTCTCACCGGTGTCGTTCGCACTTAACGTCTTTGCAATCCGCTTCATCCGGCCAGGTCCCCGTTCGCTGATACCGGTGAGGCGCGCAGCGCGCGCCCGATATCCGCCATATCGGCGTCCGTTCCTTCGACGCCTACCACCGCAGCTCCCGAAAGCACGCGCTTGCGACTCAGCCGCTCGTTCACGACTTCCTCGACCGAATCTCCGAAGAACAGACGATGCACCGTGACTGGTCGGGTCTGGCCGCGCCGGTGTGCCCGTGCGGAAGCCTGATCTTCGACGGCGGGATTCCACTCAAGGTTGTAGTGAACGACATGGGTAGCGGCGGTAATGTTGAGCCCTGCTCCCGCCGCACGGGGGTTGAGTGCGAGCAGCGCCGGGCCTGCCTCTTCCGAAAATCGGTCGATGATGAGCTGACGGTCGGCGACCGGCGTCCCTCCGTTGATCGTATCCGCCATCGCACCGTAGCGCTGCCGGACGATGTTCGCGATCATCGCCGCGAGGCGGTTATAGGACGTGAACACAAGAATCTTCTGCCGGCTGGCAAAAATCTCATCAACCATTTCAAAAAGCCGGGCAAGCTTGCTGAAGCCAAGCGCACGGTCAACCGACCAGGGGCTGTCGTCGAGCAGCAACGGATGGGCGCAGAACATCCGCAGGCGCGTCAGCGCGACCAATGTTGCTGCACCCCCATATTCAGCAAGCGTGTCAAGCCGGATCCGCTCGTAATCAGCGGCTTCGTCCTCCGACAGCGACAGGACCTGCGGGATGTCGATCCTCTCGGGCAGATCCTGGGCGACCTCGGATACGAGACGCCGCAGCATGATAGGAGTGACGAGCGGCTCCAGTGCCGTGGCGCCGTCAACATCGTCTTGGAAGCGCTGTTCGAACGCGTCGACATCATCGAGCAGCCCGGGTACGGCAAAATCGGCGAGCGACCAAAGATCGCGCAGTCGGTTTTCGACCGGCGTGCCGGTGACGGCGATGCCCGAACGGCGCCGGAGCTGGCGAACGGCCTGTGCGCGCCGTGTGTCAGGATTTTTGATCGCCTGGGCTTCATCAAGCACGACAATCTGCCAGTTGACCATCCGGAACATGCTCCCGTCGCGGACGACCGCATCGTATGATGTGATCGTGATGTCGTACGGCTCGAGCACCCGATAATCTCCGGTACGCTTCATCCCCTGATGTACATGTGTGGTCAGGCCGGGTGCGAACTTCGCGATCTCGCGACGCCAGTTTTCGAGCAGAGTGGTCGGCGCGACGATCAGCGACGGCGCGGCGTGTTCGCGCTCGGGGGACGCGAGCAGCGCAATGATCTGTATCGTTTTGCCAAGCCCCATTTCGTCGGCGAGGATCGCGCCCAGTCCCTCGCGCCACAGGTAGCTCAGCCACTGCCAGCCATCTTTCTGATAGGGATAGAGCTGGCCGGTAAAGGAGACGAGTTCGCTTTCCTCACGACGGACGGCGAGGCCGGGCTGAATGTTGCGCCCGGCGGAATCGTCCGCGATCCGCGCAGGCCCGGCGAGCGCACCGCGAAGACTCAGATATTGCCGGAGCGACAGCGGGCCGGGCTGCCCGGCGCCCGCTTCCGCAAGGATTCTGGCGACCGCCTGCTGCGCATCGGGCGCCAGCGGATACCAAGCCTCCCCGATCATAAGATGATCCGGATGATCCGCCCAGACGCCGAACGGACCGGTGGCGCCGCCGCGCCCGGTTGCCCGGACATGGCAGAACAGCCCGCCATCCTCTGCGTCGTCATGCTGATCGATGACCAGATCCAAGAGCGCCGGATAGCGCGAAAACCGGATCGACGCCGGTTCGATGGTGACTGATTTTCCCCGGAAAGTCCGCTCACCGTCAAAGACCAGCCGGTAGATCTCGTCGGCGGTCGGGCAGACGGCTTCGCCCCCGTGCTCGAGGTACAGCCTGTCGTCGCAGATCAGCCAGCGCGCGGTGCTCATCAGCAAGCCAATATCCCGGTCGGAACGAGCATTAAAGCCGAACCTGCCTGCGACCGGTCCCTGTCAGCTGGATCCGTCGTTCGCGCCCAGATTCGGACGTCGCCGGCGTATCGGTCGCGGACATCGGGAATCCTTCCTCGGCCAGTCTGACGAACAGATGTCGGAGCGCATTGCGTTCCGAGGGGCTCAGCGCGAACTGCGAGCGCCCCAGCCGACGCAGCGCGGCGTCGGACTTGGGGCTGAGCAGCCCCTTTTTCCGCGCGAACAGCGTCAGCTCGTCGACCCGGCCCGCCAGCGCGACCATCAGCCGGTCCATCTCGATATCGACGTCGATCCGCCGGACAGCCACTTCCTCGCGCGCGATTTCCTTTTGCACCTCGCGATCGAGGAGAATGGCCTCCGGCAGCTTGGGGATGTCGAATTCGGTCCTCGCGATCAGCGCCCAGCAGGCCTGCTGCTTCGCAAACTCGCCGACATTGCGGACATGCTCGGGAGCGTCGCGCAAAGTCTGCGCGACCTGTGGCGCCAGCGCTTCGATTACTGCTCTAAGCTCTTCGGTTACGTCCTGCTGGTTCCAGACCAGCTGCAGATTGAGGCCGGCCTTGCCGAGCTTGCGGAGATGATGCTGCAGCCAGGCGAGCGTGTAGGCGACGGTCTGGGACTTGTGCCCGCGATCGGACCGGTACCAGTCCGACCCAAGGATCATCCGGTCGGTCCAGCGGAAGATCAGCGCGCGTGCCGCCGCGGCCCGAAACCAGCCATCGTTGAACGACAATGGCGCGGCTTCCCATTCCGTCGCGATATGTTCTGCGAATGCTAGGAAGCACTTCTGTGCTCCGAGGCAGACAATATGGGGTCTCGCCGCGAAGGTAAGCTCGTACTTCGCCAGATCGGTCTTTTCGATGAGCTGCGCTTTGGGAAACTCGGTTTCGAACCGCCGGCGCTCGGACGGCGTCCCCCGCGCACGCGAATCGCGATACTGGCCGCGGGAGCGCTCATAGAACCATTTCTCGCCGGTCAGCGCGCCGGCACGCGGCGGTGGCGCGAGGCGTCGCGAAATCTGCTCGAGCGTTACGTGGAACGGGTGACCCGAGAAGAAGTCGGCTTCGCTGATCCGGTTCTGGGTATTCGCATAGCGCGAGATCCGCGGCACGACCTCTTCAATCAGCTGCGGCTCCACCACCGAGAGCTTCATCTGCACGAATACCACGTCGAGGCTGGCTCCCTGATCGCGCGCATGAAGGAGCGAGGCGGTCGTCTGTCCCCCGTTTACGATCTGAAGATCCTCGATGGTGGTGATGCCGAGCGTGCCGTCGGACAGCCGCTCGGTGCGGACCGCGCTGGCGGTCGCTGTCAGGCCGTTATTGTACGCGAAGAACATCTCGGGGGTCTCGCGCAGGGTGGCGATGATCCCCTTGTTGACCTTGGTGCGGGCCTGAAGAAAGGTCCGGACATTCTGCTCGAGCAGCCTCGGCCCGTACAGTCCATAGATGCCGGCGAGCACTTGGCCCGGGAGCGCGATCAGATAGGACTGATAGCCGCCGCCCTCGGTGAAGGCCGGAAGGCAGGGTACCGGGCTCCCTGCCAGCGCCGCAAGGTTGACTTCGATCGGCTCAACCGCGCCCTGTGACCGGGCAATCGCGGCGTAGCGCCCAAAGTCGAGCACATTACACACGACCGGGCGGCCGCCGATTTCTCCGGAAAGCTCGGGCGGTTTTCGCGTCGACAGACGAGCGTTCGAAAAGACGAGGATCTGGACGCGTTTAAGAAGCGCAGGCTGCCCAACCAGTACGCCGCCGGCCATATCTTCCGGTGAGCCTTCGCCGAGCTGAGCGGCAAAGCCGGGATCGATAAGCTGCTCGACAAAACGCCGCGCGCGGGCGGTCAGGCTATCGAGCTGCGCAGCATTGAGGGTTTCGAGGCTGTCCTCGCCCCGGACATCGCAGATCGCGACATAATAGACGCCGCGGTCCTGGTCGAAGGCGCAGCCGTCGATGCGGTAGCCGCCCCTGCCTTCAAGCACGATCCTGCAGGGTTCGAGATCGGGGCAGTCCCCGTTTTCCGAAGCGAGCGCCGCGTAAGTTTCGAAGAAAGCGTTCTCCGGAGAATCGCCAGTCTCGCTCGCGCGTGCCCGCAGATCGGACATGAATTCGAGATACTCGGTTTCCAGCGTGTCGTCCGCCATACTCTCCCCCTGCGTCGAAACTACCGGGTAACCTGATCAAGTGCCAAAGAAAAAACTTCCGCTATGGTTTGTATCAGCGTCGTGACGGCCAGAGGAATTATTTTGTGCTTCTGTGCTCCGGCCTGCGAGCTGTTTTTCTTCCCTTTGGAGGGATATCAGGGTTTCAAAGATCTGTCGGGATTGTGACGTGGACGAGGAGTCGGCAACGGAAACTAGAATGGCCCTGGTACGGGATTTTCTTGCCTCGCTTGAGGTCGAAGAAGAGACATTCAGAACGCGTCTCGCGCGCGACCATCGCGGCCTCGCGCTCCGCGTCGCGTTGAACGAGCTCGACTGGCACCATTATGGCCTGAGTCACCGGGAGGATTTCTCCGATGAGATAAGGCTGCGAACCTATGTTGTCGACATGGGCTTGGGGAGAATCGTCAGCCTCATGCTTCGCCTGCACGACGATTTCACCCTACCGACCATCACCCTGCGCCGGCAGGATATACTGGCCGGAGCGATTTTAGATATCGGCGCTGAGCTTGGCTTTATTGAGCAGGGCCGCCGCACCGTCGAACTCGTATGGGCGGGACTGGCTCGCATCAGCCGGCCTGAACCTGCCATATTCGATTTCGATTTGCCCCATCGGCTTTCCGATGCTCAGGCGCACGAACGCGATGTCGTCGAGCACTATCAGAATGAGCACCTTCGGCTGGCGAAGGAAGCGCTCGCCGCAAGTGCCGGCGCGCTGTGGCTGAGCGGCGAAATTGCCGGGTTGCTTCGGGAAAATGTCTACGTCTGGCGCGACCATTTCATCGCGTACAACGCGGACCCGGTCCTCGACGATTATTTCTTGTCACTCGCTTGGACCGCCATCGCCCATACGCCACAATATGATGCTTTCAACGAGCGCAAGGCCTTTGGCGGGATACCCTTTCTCAAATATCTGATGGCCAGCGCTTGGCTCGTCTCGCTATGCCTCAAGCATCAGGCCTTCTGTGAGGCGTTGACGGAGAAGCATCCCGAGATTGGTCTCGAGGACATTCTGACCATTTCTGCGGACCGCGCAGAGTTCATCGATACGATGCGCCGCGCGCTCGATATGTTCGGAACGCAATTTGAGACCTACACGCCAACCTCCCCGGCAGAGGCCGGGCAGATCTATGCGGTGGTCGCACTGACCCGAAAAAATGTGGCGCTGGTCGAGAAGCCGCTGGCACCGATCCCGGTGATCGTCGAATTTTCCGGCACGAGCGTCATTAAGTACTTGGCGGGCCGTCATAGGCAAATGGAGTTCATGCTGGATTCGTTGAAAGCGAACTTCGCCCGCGATTTTTCGATGAACCAGCAGACCCGCGAAGCGTCGATGCAGCGCGCCATGGAATCATTTTTCCAGCAGCATTTCAGCGCAGCCCTCGTTCGCAGGAATGTCCGCCTGCGGCACCGCGGACGCGAGCTGACCGATGTTGATTTTGCCGTAATCGACCCAGTTTTCGGCGACCTGCTCCTGTTTCAGCTCAAATATCAGGATGCACATGGCGCAGACTTTAAGGCGCGCAATTCACGCATGGCGCGCTTTCTTGATGAGAGTGCGCGCTGGCTGAGCGCAGTCGACACTTGGCTTGAGACCAGCAGTCCCGAACTGGTTCGGAACGCGTTCCGGCTCCCCCGGGGAACGGAAGTCACACGCATCCGCAAGATCATTGTCGCGCGCCACCATGCCTATCCGCTTGCCGGCGTACAGCTTGATGACGACACGGCTTTTGCCTCATGGATGCAGCTCTTTAATGCGGGGGAGTATATGCAGGTCAGGCAGGGAGATTTTCGGACGCTCAACGGTCTGTTCGCGACCCTGAGGACGCATATCGTCGGCGCCGCCGAACGCTTTCACGAAGATCTTGAACCGCTCGAATATCGCCTCGCCAACGTGTCGTTCCGGGTCCGCCAATGTGAATTTGACGCGATGGTTCAGCCCGCCCGCATTGAGGCCGCAAGCCAGTGAGCGCGAGACGCGCCTGGTCGCTGCTGACGATCGACGGCACGCGCCAGTATGGTGGCAACACCGGCTATGAAGATAACCCTGCGAGCGTCTACCGCTATGACAGCGACGTCGCCAACCACCTCCAGGTGCAGGCTGGTGACGTGGTGATTGTCCGGTCGCGGATGAGCGTCATCGGTATCGCCGAGATCGAGACCATAGAAGAGGGCACCGGCCACAAAGACCGGCTGCGTTGCCCGCAATGCCGCGCCACCAACATCAAGCGTCGCGCGAAAAAACTGCCGGCATGGAGCTGCAAGTTCGGCCATGCCTTCGACGAACCGCTCAATGAACCGGTCGCCGTTACGACATTCGCGGCGCACTATGGCGCAACCTTTGTTCCGGCGGGGAGCGGGCTGTCGGTTGTGCATCTGCACGAGGCGGTACTGCGCCCGAGCGATCAGATGTCGATCAAGGAGATTGATCTGGCGAAGCTAGAACCCGTGCTTGGCAGCGGCTCTGCGATCAATGCTCTGGTGCGGCGTTTCGCGCGGCGGCTGACTGTGCCGGAAATCGCGCAGGGCTCTTCGGACGCTGACGGTTCGATCGTCGACGCGCGTCGGCGCATCATGCGGGAAATCGCGATGCGGCGGGGTCAAGCACGTTTCAGGGCGAGGCTGATCCGGCGATACGGGGCGCAGTGTCAGATCAGCGGCTGCAAGTTTCCCGGCCTTGTCGAAGCCGCGCATATACGCGCCTATTCCGTGAGCGAAGATAATGGTCCGGGCAATGGCTTGTTGCTGCGCAGCGATCTCCATACCCTGTTCGATCTCGGTCTGCTCGGGATCGAACCCGCTTCGTTGCGCATCGCCCTGCATCCTGCGCTTCAGACTGCCGGCTATGCGGAATTCGCGGACCGGGTCCTGTTCGTGAACGGATCAGGCGGGCCATCGCGGGAAGCGCTGCATGAACGCTGGCAGTTTTTCAGCGCGCATCTGCCCGGTGCCTCCCCTGAATGATGCGGATGTGACGGCACTGCTTCGCGATCGACGTGACTAGCCGGCGGCGTTATGTGCCGGGCCGGCATCCTTTTTGGGGAGCTTTCCGATCTGCAGCTGGAGCTCGGCGAGGATTTCCGCGGCGTCCTCCTGGGTGCGAGCCATCAGAAATTCGCCGATGCGATCTCTGTAGCGCTGGTCCCCGATATCGCCTTTCAGCTTGCCGCATTGCTTGCTGTAGCGGGTGAGGTTGCACATCCCTATCGTCGCGGTCCCTTTGGCCGAGTCCGACGAGGCGGCCGCCACGACGACGCCGTACCAGATGAGGTGATCTCCGTAGGTATCGAAGTGCGGGTGCACGATCAGATAATCTGACGACTTCACGGGGAAGGTTATACGGTCCTTATTCTTGAGGACGTTCTGCTCACGCTTGGCGATGTTGCAGTCCTTGCAGGCGACCGCGAGATTGCGCGCCTCGAACATGAATTGCGGCTTAGCCTCGCGCGAGATCACGTGTTCGCCATCCCACACAGCGTTATTATTGGTTTCGAGAAGGTGCTGGCAGTAGCAACAGCGTTGCTGCTGCTCGCCGATATAATGGTCCTTGATCACCTTGCGGACGGGGTTGACCTCATCCGCTGACCAGTACGAAGCCACCTTCGCAGCGGGCGGGCGAGCATTGAAGGCTTGGACGATCGCGACGACAGCGCCGCTATATTCAACCGGCTGCATTCTGCTTTTCGATCGCATCGACGGCCGCACGGTTCAGGCCGTTCACGATAACGCGCACGCCGTCGTCAGGCGGAAGGCTGCTCGTCATCCTGGTGAGATGCAGCACTTGGTCGCGGAACCCCTGCGTGCTCGCTTCCCCGTCCGCGGCGGCTTTGAGCGCGTCGACAATTAGATCTCGAAGGTGAAGGTTGTTATTCGAGATCAGCTGGAAAGCTTCAGCGAGCTGCACATCTGAGGACTGGCCTGCGAGTTCCGAAGCGGGGGGTGCGTTGGGATTGTCCAGTGCGACGAGCGTCGCATGTCTCGGCAACTCCGAGATGACCAGCGGTGAATGGGTGGCGATGAGAAAATGGCAGCCCTTGTAGCCGCGGAAAGTGTCGAGCAGCAGGTCGATATATTTGATCTGCCAGTCGGGGTGCAGGCTGAGCTCCGGCTCGTCGATCAGGACGAGACTTCCGTCCTGGATCTCTGAGGCGAGGGAAAGGAGCGCGGTGGCAATACTAATCTGCCCCGAGCTCGCCCGTTTGAGATCGGTGATCAGCCCGTTTTCCTGCTCGACCTCTACGGCGGTGAGCTGCAGGAAGCCCGCACGACGGAGCGGCTGAAATTCGGCGAACATGGGGTCGACATAGCCGTCGGCTTCGAAGGCGGCGGTCAGGCGGACAAAACCCTTATCCATGACCTGTTCGGCGAGGAGGATCGCTTCACTGAGCTGTTCTTCGGTCGCTTGGCCGGACTTCGCCACCTCCTGCGCGCGTCGAAGACGGCTGCGGTCGTGGATCACTCCTTCATTTAGGATCGGGATCCTCGCATAGCAGGCCTTCAGCACCTCGCGCGCGATCCGTACGCGATAAACGACGGTCAGCTTCGGCTGCAGCTTGAGGAACTCGAACACGCGGCTGATGCGCACCCGGCGTACGGCCGGATTGCTTGACGTCTCGAACAGGCTGTTAAGTGACCGGAAAAGCAGGTTCTCGATCGAGGCACGACCGGTCCTGTCGCGCAGGCCGAGATAGCGATAGCAGGATTCTTCGGTCGGTTTGACCGAGAATGCCGCGAGGCGGGGCACCGGAAATTTGTCAAACGGAGTGATGGTGAGCGCCACAATGCGCTCCGGTAGCGGAACGTCGTAGAGCATAACCTGCTCGCCATCGACAAAGGCAACCGCGCTGCCGTGTTCCACACGCTCTAGCTCAACAGTCTTTGATCCGATGCGATAGGAAAGGCGCTGCAGCGGAAGCTCCAAGGCGCGGGTCTTCCTTCGCTTCACAACATGTTCGATGATAAGAAGGCTCTCGATGATCGCCGACAGTAGATGGGTCTTGCCCGTGCCGTTCTGGCCGATAATGGCAGTCAATCTACCCACCTCGTCGGGTGCACGTTGTGGCTCGTGCGCGAGGCTTATCTTCGGGTGCATCCATATCGGGTCACGGCGCCACAGCGTGGTGACGTTCACCGGCGCGGCCACAGCGTCGAGGAGCTGGAAATCAAGCATTCGTGAGGCTAGCGAACGTTCACGATCGTGTGAAGAGGGTGATGGCAAACATATAACCCTGCCGGATCCCTAAGATTATCGCCTTGACCGGCATCCCATTGTCACGGATCGCCAAGATACCGCCCGTATCAGGAACGGCTATTCCGGTCAGGACTTACCGCGAGGAAATCTGACTCCTCTCGTCCTTGCTACTCGGACTTATCCCTTTCGTTTGAAACCGAACAGGGATTTCCTGTAATCGAAGGGGATCCGTGCGGCTATCGTGCGATTTCGCGTGGAGGAGACGATGAACGACGGTGGGCTCCGGGACGGCGGCGGCGTGTTCTATGCAGCGAAGAACTATGAAACCTGACGAGTTCCGCTAGCAGGATGACGATGATGGTCATCGCCGCTGTTGCTGAGTTTCAGCGAGACCTCTTAATCGAGAGGACGCAGGCAGGTCTTAAACGAGCGGTGGACCAAGGCGCACGCTCGGCAGGCGTCTCAGCCTCAGGTCAGACAACAATCGGAGGTCATTCAGGCACGCGGTGAAGGCGTATCCTTTGGCGCTCTCGCTAGGCGATACGGGGTTTCTCGCGCTGAGACCAAGAGGGTCGAGAAACGGACAGTTTGCAAGCGAGTCATCCAATTCCGGTAAGTAGCTCTTGGTCCGCAAGCTCGCGATCCATCTCATGCCATAAAATATGCTCGTGTGGCTCGCTCAGCTAAGGAAGCAACGCCACAACCGAGTTGATTGCGGTTTTCAAACTGGCCATGTTTTTTGAAAGATCAACAGCATGCCGAAGCTGCTCTCGGTCAGCTAAGCCGAGAACCGCTGTGGTCACCTCGTCGGAATGCCGCATGAGCACGACGAGCCCAGCACCGCTAGGTCCGTTCCGTGCATTAAGCCAATTCTGCACGGTTCGACCGTTTGCACCCGTCAGTCGGGCAATGTGCTTTACATGCGCCGGTGTGCTTCCAAAGTCTCGTCTGAGCGCATCGGCAATCACAGCTGCAAACGTCGCTTCCGTGTCAGCAGACGGATCCAACGGAAAGCTGCTTCCGCTTTCGGCGCGAACTTTTCGGTCATTCTTTGAAAACGACATTCCACCCTCCTCAACGGTAAAGGAGGAGCAGGAGAATCACTGCGCGGGCTCGGTCGCAACGAATGTCGAGAATAATTGGACAGACGGAAAGAAGACCGATCCCAACGCGAGCGGCGCAATACGTCCGCATGTCGACTGATCACCAGAAATATTCGACCGAGAACCAAGCTGAGGCCATCGCCGCATACGCCGCACGTCGAAATTTCGAAATCGTCCGCAGCTACGCCGATGAGGGGCGGAGCGGTCTCAATATTGCCGGTCGCGACGCATTACGCCGCTTGATTGATGACGTGCAGCGAGGTGACCCAGGATACGAGGATGTCTTGGTTTATGACATCAGTCGTTGGGGGCGCTTCCAGGACGCGGATGAAAGTGCCTACTACGAGTTCATCTGCCGCGAACGAGGCATCAACGTACATTATTGCGCGGAGCAGTTCGACAATGATGGCAGCCTGCCGTCGAATGTGATGAAAAGCATAAAGCGCGTCATGGCGGGCGAATACAGCCGCGAATTGTCGAGTAAGGTTTTCAACGGGCAGTGTCGCCTCATCACGCTCGGATACCGGCAGGGCGGTCCGGCCGGCTACGGCCTCCGCCGGTATCTCGTGAACGAGCATAACGAGCCAAAGGCCCCGCTTAACCGCGGAGAACATAAAAGCCTTCAGACCGATCGGGTGATTCTCGTTCCCGGCCCTGACGAAGAGGTCGAAACGGTTCGCCGGATCTACCGACTGTTCGTGGTCGAGCATCGGTCCGAACGTGAAATTGCAGCCCTACTCAACAGTGAGGGCATGCTGACCGACATGGGCAAGGCATGGAGCCGCTCCGTCATCCGTCAGATCCTGAGCAACGAGAAGTACGTCGGCAACAATGTCTACAACCGCGTCTCTTTCAAGCTCAAGAAGAAGCGCGTGACCAACACGCCCGACATGTGGGTCAGAAGCGAAGGCGCTTTCGAAGGGATCGTCGATCCCGCCTTGTTTCAGGCTGCTCAGGCCGTGCTTGCGGAGCGTGCCCGCCGCTTCAGCGATGCCGATCTGCTCCGAATGCTTTCGGAACTGCTTACATCTCGCGGCGTGCTCTCCGGCATTGTCATCGACGAGGTCGAGGAGATGCCGTCCGCGGCAGCCTATCGACATCGGTTCGGCAGCCTCCTTCGTGCTTATCAGCTCATCGGCTATGAGCCGATTCGTGACTACAGGTATGTCGAGACAAATCGGCAGCTGAGACTGATGCACCCTGAGGTGCTCGCCGAGACAATCCGCGGCATAGAGACGATAGGTGGCAGCGTTATCGTTGATGGAACCACCGACCTGTTAACAGTCAACCACGAGATCACATTGGGCGTGGCAATCGTGCGATGCCACACGACACAGACCGGCTCGCTTCGATGGCGTGTGCGGCTCGATGCTGGCCTTGAGCCAGATATAACGGTTGTCGTCCGGCTTAATCCCGACAATCAAACGGTTCGCGATTACTATCTATTACCCTGGCTGGATCGCGGCACGTCTCCTCGGATCGGTTTGGCCGAAGAGAATGGCACCGATCTCGATGCCTATCGGACCGACAGTCTCGATCCCCTCTACCACTTGCTGCGCCGACACTCGTTGGAGCGATCATTGTGATCCCGGAAATCATCAACATTCCTATCAGCGCAATCGAGGTTCTAAATCCGCGGGTTCGCAATCGGAAAATTTTCGACGAGCTAGTGGAGAGCATTCGAACGGTCGGCTTGAAGAAGCCGATCACGGTGCGCCGCGCCGATGCACTCAATCGGTACGAACTGGTCTGCGGCCAAGGGCGGATGGAGGCATTTGTAAAGCTTGGCCAGCAAACGATCCCGGCTCAGGTGATCGAAGCGACTCGCGAAGAATGCTACGTCATGAGCCTTGTCGAGAACATGGCGCGACGGAATTTGTCGCCGCTGGAACTTGTGCGTGAGGTCGGAGCCTTGCGGCAGCGTGGATATGGGAATGCCGAGATCGCGGAGAAGATCGGCTTCAGCACCGAATACGTCTATTCGATCAACATGCTCTTGGAAAAAGGAGAGGAACGGCTGCTCGATGCCGTGGAGCGCGGAATCATCCCGCACACGATCGCGGCCGAAATCGCTAAAGCGACCGATGCTGATGTTCAGAGGGCGCTAACCGATGCCTACGAGGCCGGCCAATTACCCGGCGACCAGGTGCTCGCAATTCGTAGGATCGTCGATGATCGGAATATGATCGGGAAGGGCATCAAGTCCATCCGGCACGGTACACGGACCGCTCAGGCGCCAACTGCGACTACACTCGTACGCGCCTATCAGAAGGAGGTCGACCGCCAGAAGATGCTGGTGAAGAAAGCTCATCTCACCCAAGGGCGGCTCACGTTCATCGTTGGTGCGCTCGGCAAGCTCCTGGCCGAGGATCATTTTGTACAGATTCTGCGTGCCGAAGGATTGGCCAGTCTGCCTCACCCGATAGCTCAGCGCCTCGGAATCACAGAGGCATGAATGCGATCGCACCAGTTCGAATCTCTTTCGAGCGGGAGGTTCTTCGCCTCTCGATCGAGCTGATTCTCCCGCTTCGGCCCATTACAAAGCGGATTATCGATTCGAAGCGATACGGCCGGATCGCGACATCCATTGGAGAGCTCGGCGTCATCGAGCCTTTGATCGTCACGAAGGGCGACAATCAGCGACGCCACATGCTGCTCGACGGTCACCTCCGTTTGAACGCTCTGCGGGAGCAGGGCGCTGAGACCGCGCCCTGTATTATTTCCGACGACGACGAAGCGTTCACCTACAACAAGCGGGTCAACCGCTTGGCAACCGTACAAGAGCACTACATGATTACTCGTGCCATCGACCGCGGTGTCCCGCCGGCAATGATCGCGGCGGCGCTCGGTATTGACGAGAATGTTGTTAAGCGGCGACGCAATCTTCTCGAGGGCATCTCAGCCGGTGCGATCGAGATTCTGAAAGATCGGCCGGTCAGCCCGCATCTCTTCGACATACTACGAAAAATGAAGCCGTACCGGCAGACGGAATCTGCCGAGCTTATGGCGTCGATGAACAACTTCACTGCCACCTATGCGAAAGCGATACTCGCCGCGACCCGACAGGACGATCTGGCTAAACCGGATAGACCGAAAGCGATAGCCGGCGTTACTCCCGACCAGATGGCGCGGATGGAGCGTGAGCTGGAAAAATTGACGAAGGACTATCGTGCGATTGAATCGACGTTCGGCGACGACGTCCTTCAACTCGTTCTAGCATCGCGGTATCTCGGCCGACTGATCGGGAATGATGCGGTGTCAGCGTATCTTGAACACCGCCACCCGGAAATCGTCGGTGAGTTTCGGACCATCGTCACCGCCACGTCTCTGGAGGCATCCTGAATAGAGCGACGCAGGTCTCGCGCTTCTGCAACGGTATTTCGCGCCCAAGGCGATCTGGCTAGAGCGACTGTGGGATTGCCTTGAAGAGAGGCCCCTTGTGAAATGCTTTCAGCCTGTTGGCCAAGGCATGCACGTCGATCAAGACGGTGCGTCCGGAGGCTGCGTTCTGAAATATCTCGTTCGCGTCACTAGCCGTGCTGAGCGTTTCATCCTCAGTTTTCACCAGAAAACGATTGAGCGATCGACCAAGGAGGTTGAACCAATCCTGCGCTACGAGTCGGCGACTATTGTAAGAGCCACCGTTGAGCCAGTCCGCGAAGCGAAGCTTTTCATCTAACGTGCCCGTCGCATGCCAGCAGTGCGGGTCGCATGCCAAATAGATCAAGCCTTCCTGAATTACAGTGGTGGCAAGCTTGGTGGCGGCAGGTAGCGATACCCCGGCCTTCGCGGATTCGGAGAAGAGGAGCACGGCTATGAAAGCCTGAACATCAACAACTTTTGTGATAGAGATGCCAAGCTGACCGTAGAGGTCCAAAAAGTCATATTGATTAGACTTCAGGGAACCCGCCAATGATATTATATGACGCTGAGAGAAGGTTGCTTGTTCAAACTTGAAGACGGTTTTCATAAAATCTTTCAAAGGTGTGGAATGAGACCCCTATGTTGGAGAGGTGATCCATTCTCTTCTTGGAACTTGAGGATCAGGTAGCTCAACAAATACTAACGGACCCTCTGCGCGATCTGCTAACATAGTACCCAATGCGTCGAGATTAACCGTAACAAAAGTCGAGAAAATAGGGTTATCGTCAATAGCAGGATATTTATGGCTTGGTATAAACGCCCCGTTACCATTGAATCGTGATAAGTATCTAAAGGCTAGCTTGTCGGTTACGCCCGTGATTTCTGTGGCAAGTTTGTGTGATGCTTCGAAATCTTTCAGAAACTGCTTCACTCGGTGAGGTGCCCCTCGGACTAAGCATGCGCCTTTGACGTTGAGCAGTGCGTGCCAGAATATGATCGGCGCACTGTCCCGACCTACCTCGCCACTTTCGCTTGGCGGAACTCCGACAAGCGTGAGCTGATAGCGAACGAATATTTCCGCAGCTTCCATAGCCGTTACTGGCCTCGGCTTTTCGTTGCCCCAGGGGAGCTGTCCGCGTCGCCGCCAGAGTTGTTGAAGATCGGGGGACATGCCCGTGATCGCAAACAGCCGTGCGGGCTTAAACTCTGTGAACGTGCATATCATCTTGACCGGCTCCGGCTTGGGCTAGTTATGATACCCTCTCGATGATCATCCGAATGATGCTGGTTGCCACCAAGCAACCGGGTTCGGCACCGTTTTCGTCAACGCCAACTAACTTGAACTCATAATGCCTCGACGACCACAGCTCCGCTTTCAGTTCGCGTAGCGTGGCCGGCGCAGCATCTACGGTCAGTGGTCCCGACTCGCCATAAAGGTAGAGGTCATAAAGAGGCATATCTTCTTCTAGGGCGGAGCAGTGAGCTGTCAATCGTATAATGACCCTTTAACAGGTCATTGACCGGTTTTATCGCTTGAGCCTATAGGCGATGTGGATAGCCGACGCGAGTCGGCACCCATCCGACACATGCGTCGACCGGTAGGAATTCAAAAAATGCCGCTTTTCCTGAGCGATCCCGTTTCGATTGACGCTTTGGATGAGCTTTTGGGATCTGTGTCATGAGAACTGTCGCTGCAGATGCCGCGTTCGATTCGAGCGCAGGCCGGCATGGGTGCGCCTCGTTAGGGCGTTGGTATCCATCCGGCAGACCGGCGCGAAATCGGGCCATGCCTGTCCCGTTGCAGCATCGTGCAGTGGGAAATCTTGACGCGGCAAAAGATCCCGCTGGCTGGACTTTGATGGATGTTCGGGCCGCCGACGACCTGGGAATGGTCCGCACGGGAATGACCTACGACAAGGAATACGGCACGAGCGCAAGCTTCTATGAAAAGCCACGACGCCTGCAATTCATGGAAGGCCCGAATGAGCCGGCTGTTGCGGACCATCTCGAGATGAATCCGCGCTATCTGGATTTTCAGTTCCAGCCGTTGGACCTGACCTTCCGTCGTGCCGACGGCAAAATAATCCACAAATATCCGGACGTGCTGATCGAGTTTGACGACAACACGGTGCGGGCCGGGGAAATCAAATCGAATCAGGCATGGTTCGAGGCTGCCGGTGTCCGTCGGCCACTCGACCGTATTGATCTCGCTTTAGCGACTGTGGGATTGGACCCTCTTCTCCGCATTCGGGGGGACGAGCTCCGACAACCGGATAGCGTTCGCGAGGCTCATGAGGCCGCGATGGACGCGCGGCTGAGTCGCTTCGATCCTGATTCCGATGTTCACGCCGTGCGTACGGCGGTGGATAACGCAGGCGGAAGCGCGACTTACGGAACCGTGGTCGCGGCGCTTGGCGGAAAGCGCTCGCATGCAGCCGATAAGCTCTATGCAATGATGCTCCGGCGGATCGTCGCTTTCGATCTGTTTTCGTTGCCAACCGCGAATACAATGATCAGCCTTCCCCGCCCGGCTCGCGCGTATGCGCTGCGAGACACGCTAAGCCGTCTTCGGCGGAAGGTCGCTTGAATGGCTTGCCCGTTGCCTATCCCTCCCGGAACCGTTCTTGCATATCACTCCGTTCGAATTGTCTTCGTCGAGGCCGTCGATGATTTTGTGCTCCGTTTTGTCGTGGAAGGCACGTCCGACGAGTTCTGTGTTGACGCAACCGATGGGGTGCGGGTTCGACCTACAGTTCGTTGGCTACTGGAGCAGTTTGCGGCCGGATCCCTTACCGACTGCGCAACGTCCCATGCAACTTTGACTGAATGGCAAGGGCGTTACCTGGGTCTCGATCGGGCGGCAGTGTTCGCGAAGGAACCGAGAGCGGTCCAGAAATATGACCTGGCACTTGCTGCCATAATCGAACGGTTGCCGCGTAATGCGAAATTGCTCGAGAAATTTGCGCGGACCACGACGCCAGACGGACAGAAGGTGGCGTCAGGTCGTTCGATAATCCGCTGGATGAACAATCTCCAAACGCATGATGAGCGCATTGGCGCTATGCGGAACCGCAGCGGCCGACGGCGAGGGTGCTCTCAATTGCCGCCTGTCGTCGACAGGCTCGTCCATCAGAGCATGGCACTGTACTGGGCAGACGAATCCATCAGGAAGATGGATTGTCACGCCTTGGTGGTCCACGCTTGGCATCGGCTGGAAAAGGACGGCGCGCAACGCATCGGCGACCGACCACCGAGCAAGACGACGGTCGTCAATCGGATCAACAAATGCGAGTCCAAGGAAACTTGGTCCACCAAGTTCGGCCGCCACGAAGCAGATCGCTATTTTCGGGCATCCGGCGAAAGCATGCCTATCCGCCGTCCCTTCGAACTCGCGTACATCGACGGTACGGAATTCCGACAGGTCTGCCTGTTCTCGGCTGAGATAGCGATCCCGAGCAGCAAGATGAAGACCATCGAAGTGATGGATGCCTTTTCACTGTTCGTGTTCCCGACCACTCCGTTCGCAGGCCCCTACCGGGCCGAAATGGGAATGTCGGCGATTCTTGGAGCGTTGATTGCCCCCGTACTGGACGAAGAGACGGTCGCGAAGGATCCGATGCAGCTCCTGTTTTTTGGACGCATCGGGCGTTTGCGCGGGGACAACGACAAAGCGATCATTCCCCCGTCAGCCATAGGCAATCTTGCCAACGTGATTCGACGTGTCGAACTCGCGAAGAAGTACGGACCCGACGAAAAGTCTAATCTCGAAAATTATTTCGGCTTTAAAAAGGCGCGTCTGGACGGGCTGCCCGGAACAGTCTTGTCGGCGCGGAGCCGGAGGCGGTCCATACGGCGTGACCCCCTCGCGGAAGCGTCCATGACGCGTGAAGCTTTTGCGCGGAGAAACGAGGAGCTCCGGCTCGAATGGAACGCGATGGGGCATGCGGCTTTGGGCGGTCGCTCTCCCAATGACATTATTTTGGAACACATCTCGCAAGAAGGAAAAGTCCGCTTCACTCCCCCGGGTGAAATCAGGCGCCACCTCGCTCGCACCGTGAAGGGAGTGCTGACGACCGACGGCGTAACCTACGACGGCATATTATATCGGTGGAACCGCACGGGCATTACCAAGCTCCTTTCTGAAAACCTGGCGTCGCAAGCCTTTGCCAAGCGTCTCGAGGGCACCGCCAAATGCGACGTCTTGATCCGCGCCTACGATTGGAATCTCGATTTCATAGAGGTCCTCAACGATCACGATAACCAGTTCATTCAATTGTGGTCGGACGATCCGGACTACACCGCATTTCTGAGTCGATACGAGCATAGCTTTGACGTGCTCCCCAGAATTCATGCCATTGGTAAGTTAGCTCGTCAGATGGAGACGAGTGATGCGGCGAGGCCGATTTACCGAGGATCAGATCATAGGCGTGCTGCGCGAGCATGAAGCTGGCGTGAAAACGGCCGACCTGTGCCGCAAGCACGGGATCAGCGACGCGACCTTTTACAACTGGAAGTCGAAGTACGGCGGGCTGACGGTGTCCGACGCGGCGCGGTTGCGAGCGCTCGAGGACGAAAACCGCCGGCTGAAGAAGCTGTTGGCAGAGTCGATGCTGGACGTGTCGGCGTTGAAGGATTTGCTGGGAAAAAACTGACTCGGTCTGCGGAGCGCTACGCTGCGGTGGAGAAGTTGATGGCCGACCACGGCTTCTCTGAGCGTCGCGCCTGCAGGCTGATCGGGGTCAACCGGTCGGCATGGCAATATGAGCCGCTTCGCGGGCAGGACGATGCTGTCCGCGTGCGGATGCGTGAGATCGCCAACGAGCGTCGGCGGTTCGGCTATCGGCGGCTGGCGATCCTGCTCAAGCGTGAGGGCAAAGGCATGAACCTGAAGAAGGTGTACCGGCTGTATCGCGAGGAGCGGCTGACGGTGCGCAAGCGTGGCGGTCGGAAGCGAGCGTTGGGTACGCGGGCGCCCATGGCGATCCCGCAGGAACCCAACCAGCGCTGGTCGCTCGACTTCGTATCGGACTCGTTGGCCTGCGGCCGGCGGTTCCGCATGCTCAACGTGATCGACGATTACAGCCGTGAGTGCCTGGGGTGTATCGTCGACACCTCGCTGTCAGGTCGGCGGGTCGTTCGGGAGTTGAGCGCCATCGCCGAACGTCGCGGGCTGCCGTGCATGGTGGTCAGCGACAACGGAACCGAGCTGACCAGTCACGCCGTCCTCGCCTGGTGCCAGGACACCGGGGTCGAATGGCATTACATCGCCCCGGGCAAACCGCAGCAGAATGGCTTTGTGGAATCATTCAATGGTCGCTTGCGCGACGAGTGCCTGAACGAGCACCTGTTCCCTACGCTGGCTGCGGCGAGACGGATCATCGAGGCATGGCGGACGGACTACAACACCGTTCGTCCGCACAGTAGCCTTGGCGGGTTGGCACCCGCCGAGTTTACGAACCGCCCCCGCCAAGGGCATATGGACACCGAAGCTAACTTATCAGCGGCCTGAAAACGGGGAGCAGGTCAGCTTCCACAAGGCTTGCGCGATTTCTGGTGCGACTGGTGCCCAAACCGCTGAGCAGAAGGCGCGCTTGCGAGGGGAAGGTCTGCAGAGGGCCTGGCGTGACATGCACAATAAGCCATTCCGCATTGCCAAGACCGCCAGCGCCATTCTCGAAACAACAGAGATTCGGGCCCGCGCCCGGAACATCGATAACGATCCCGATCTCACGAATTTTGAGCACATCCTCCTAGAAACCGATGTCGCCGGTCGCGATCGTGCTGACGTGCCACTCGGGCCGTCTCAAAGTCGGAGGAACAGGTCAAAAAGCGTCGACGGAGCGCATTCCGATGGCGTGGTTTCGCCCGCCCCCTTTGATTGGGGAGGCTTGGAGCCGGCGCCGCGCAGCAATCAACTGATGCTTGAGCACGATCAAGATGAGGATTTGGACGGCGGGATCGACTGGGATTCAGACGATAGCAGCTCCGATAATTTCGACGTCGCCGGGGACCACAGATGATCGAGAAAGAGAGGCTGAAAGATCCGCTCGGCGCTCAACCGGCTCCCACGCGCGGCGACTTATTACCCGACTACTCGAACCGCGCTCGCGGTAAACGGGTCGCGGCGGTCATTCCGTTCTTCAAGACGAACTACATCGAGCACGAACCCCAGACCGCAGTTGTCGAGCAGTTACTAACCTATCTGGCCTCGACGCAGTCGTTGCTTGGCGGGCCAATCGACGGCCGCTGCCTTTCTGAGCATTCCAATGCAGGAAAGTCGAGAATGATCGAGCAACTGGTAAAAACAGCTGCGGCCCGACGCGCTGAAGCAGGGCTGGCACCAAACCCCTATCAGATCATCGTGTTCGAGCTCGATAAGACCACCTCGGTCAACGCGTTCTATCGCCGCATTCTGCTCGAGCTCGGAGATGATCATTGGGACGCTCCTGCGAAACTAGATGAGTTGGAAGAGCGCATACTCCATCTCAGTCGGAAACTGGAGGTGGAAGGGCTGGTTGGTGACGAAGTTCAGCACCTTGATCGCAAAACGACGGACGCTCGACAGGTAACTGACCGCTTCAAGACCTTCCTTAACCGTGGCATCCTGCCGCTGATTCTGGTGGGTGACGAAGACGCTGAAGCATTCTTCGACAAAAACCCCAAGTTTGCGTCACGCCTCGGCACACCCTTGGCGCTCAAACCGCTAAACGTGCAGAGCAATGACCGCGACAGAGTACTCTTCCTTCGCTTTTGCAAGCGGCTCGACCAATGCATGTTCGATGCGGCCATCGTCGACGAACAGGCAGGCCTTGGCGAGCCTGGTATGCGAACGCAGCTCTCGATAGTCAGCGGTGGCCATGTTGGCAGGATTTGTCGCTTGGTCTGCGAAGCAACCCAACATGCTTTGTGGCGCGGATCGCCAGCAGTCGAGCGTCACGATTTCAGCGTGGCAACGCGAAAATTCGCAATGAAGCTTAAATGGGTTTCGCACGATCCATTTTCGGCGATCGACGACGTGCGTCTAAAAAGTATGTAATCTGGACGGAAGAATGGCATTGCCCAAGGTCGGCAGGCGGTTGCGCTTCCCATACCATCCCGACGCCGATGAGAGCGTATGCGGCGCATTTGCGGCCGCTTGCCACGATTCACGGGTCCGGTCGGTTGTTCAGGGCCTCGCAGGTGGGAGTATTCGTCTCCGCCACCCTGGTCAGCTTCAAATTGCGGTACCAGCCATCTTGGCGAACGCTGCCCAGATAATGCGAACTGATCAGGAAAGTGTCCAACGCCAAGCTTACGCTAGCACCGGTCAGCGAAATGTCGTGATGCTAGGCGATCTCGCAATGCCCGGAACCACCGTTGAGCTTGGACGCCGACGCATTGGCCCGCAGTCGCTCGTCAAGCACCCACATCATCGAACCGCATGGCTGAACCTACTCCTACCGTATTGCCCTGAGTCGTTGGAGTTGCTTATCGATGCATGCCCGACTTGCGGCCCACTGGGATGGCGAGAAACTCGGGGTATTGCCAAATGCGAGACGTGTGGCGAGACCCTTGCGCCATCGTCTGCACCACCGCTGCAGGTCGGACTCGTTCGCGATTACCGCCAACTAGCCAATCTGATGTCTCATGATGCCGGTATCGCAATGGCTGCGGTAGCACATTTACCGGAGGAACTTCGGCAATTTTCGCGGACTACGATCATCAAGATGCTCATCCGCGTCGGTATGGTCTTTTCGGGTATGCGAGCAGCCCGGGCCGTTGAGAGACTGATCGAGCAACCACCCGAAAAAATTGCGCAAGTGATGGGCGCCGGGATGCGCATGTTAATCGATTGGCCCGGGTCCATCCGGGCCGCTGTTGCAATGCGGAAGGAGCGGATTGCGGACGACATGCTGGCGTATGATGCGCTGCGCGCAGATCTAAGGTGGTTGACCGCGAAAACGTCCGAGGGGGAACGGCTGCTCGCATCCGCCTTTGCAACGCTTGATGGGCGTACTTCCGATACTTTCACGACTGGCTCGGAGAACTATTACACCGCTACCGAAGCCAACCTGCTGTTACGCACCGCCTCCAACGAACTAACAAAGCTTCGAGATTCAGGTGTCGTTCGATTTGATAAACTTCCCAGCAACAAGCGGATACGCGCTCGCTATCATACGGGCGATGTGGATACGCTGAAGCAACTTCTCGACGACAGTTTAACACCCGGTGCGGCGGCAGTGGCCCTCGATCTGCCTGTATATGCGGTGGAGCAGATTGCCGCCTATGGCCATCTCGCAGTCCATGACCATCCCGGTGTTGTAAGTCTGAGGGGAGTGCAAGTCGGAGCAAGATCGGTTTCAATGCTGCTCGAGCGATTGCGCCGGACGGCGAAAATTTCCCAACCGCCGCCCGAATACGTCGGCCTTCGGACTGCATTGTCATCTTATCCGGGTGAAAAGTCGTGGGGATTGGTGATCAGCGCGATGCTGGCCGCCGAAATTCCGTTTTGCATCCAAGGCGACAACCTGTCGTTGCGGCGAATCATGATCGATCCTGCCCACCTTGCTGATATGGCGCTCTCATCGGCACAACCTACAAAAAATTGTCTTGGGATTTCTCACCATTCGCTTCGCGACGTCTGTGAAATCTTTGTCGTCGGATTCAAGGAAGGGGCGGCGGCTGTCACTTCAGCGAACCTAGAGGTCGTGCGTTACGGAGCGGGCAAAGGCATACCCCGAGAAGGACTTGCGAATCTCATCACTGATATTGCGTTCGTGGGCGAAGCTGCTGCGTTTACGGGCCGTAGGGGAATTCCGCTCCACCATGAATTTGTACGTATCGGTGTTCCGCGCATTTGTGGAGCATGGTCGAGAGAGGCGCTTGCGGACCTGGGTTTTGTACGGCGGATGGCGGCTGCGTGATGAAAGCCTCATTCAATCAGGGTGCTTTGCCAGAAACGCGAGCGACCGATCTTAACCATCTTTCTCGGAAAGTATCAAAAAAGGAGTATTGAGACTCATAATATGAGTAGATAATGAGGTCTTCGAAAGGAGGCTTCATGAGTCGTTTGAAAGAACTGCGATTAGCAAGTGGACGGACCCAATCAGACGTCGCTGCGGAACTCGGCACAAGCCAACAGACTTACGCCCGGTGGGAAAATGGCAAAAGTGAACCGTCGCACGCCGTGCTGGTCAAGATTGCACATTTGTTTGGTGCCAGCATTGACCATATTCTGGGGCGCAGTTTGCCCGCGATCGATCAGCGGAATCGAATACCTTCGAAGAGAAAAGCTGCAAAGTATTGGGGGGATCTCGGTTTGCGCCCTCGAGGCGGCTCTCTGACGTTCGGGTTTCCCGTCACCGCAGAGCAGGCGGACCGTGTTCGACAGCGTGTCGCAAGCGTCGAGAAGCTTCCGGACTGG
Organism: Sphingomonas sp. MMS24-J45; assembly: GCF_044881195.1. Lineage (GTDB taxonomy): Bacteria > Pseudomonadota > Alphaproteobacteria > Sphingomonadales > Sphingomonadaceae > Sphingomonas. The sequence continues at coordinate 1,942,286 of NZ_CP173255.1, forward strand.
ATCACCGTCGAGACGATGAACAACCGAGTCCTCGCGTTTCGGCCGAAGCAGATGCGGCGGATTTGGTTGGTAGACGAGGCTGACGAGTTTCCGGAAGAATTTCACTTCAACAATCCGTGTGATGGTCCGGCCGGGATGCCCCTCGAGGTTTACCGGGCAATGGTGGACTGGGCCGACCAGGCCCAAGGCGACGGAGACGCTTTCTCATGTCACCCGAAAGCGCTTCAAAAATCAGCCTTGGTGGCAATTAAACGTGCTGGATTCATCGATACTCCCGGTGCCCTCGGTGGACTCCTCCGAAACACCGTGATCCATCATGTCGGTGGCGAAATGGAAGCTTACGAGGTTGATCACGACGACCTCACGATGGCGATGTTTCACCTCGAGAACAGCAAGCATGTCGATGTTATTGAATTGTCCGGGACTGAAGAAAGATTTGAACGATTTCATCCACTTGATGATGTTGCAATGATTGAGTTCTCTGCAGTTGAATTGGAGGCAGCTTGGAACGAGGAACGGGGCGAGTATGAAGCGTAAGGAAATTTGGGCCAAGATTGGTTTCCCTTCCGGTTTGACCACCGCTCCCCAAACCACGACATCGGCTGAACGTAGCGCACTGGTTGCTGTTTGGAATGCCGATCAGAAGCGCTACGCCAAGGAATCGTTCAGAGGGTCGTACGGTCGATTTTCCAACTGGAGCGAGCTGTACTCCTTTCTCGTGCGTGAGCTTCTAAAGGATGACCGTTCACGTGCCGCGATCGCACGCGATGCTGGTATCAGCCCGCGCACCCTAAGTTATTTCATTCGCGCCGGGAAAATATCAGTGCCGCCCTTGGAACGAAAAAAGCCGGAGATCGCTATCGAATTCTCTGGAGGCCCACGCCGCCAAGCCGACCGTGGATTGTGACAAGGTTAGGATGCCACGGCGTCAACGTGCAGCTGGGGCCACGGTCACCGACCGTGGCCCCGCCGCACCGCGTGGTTCAGAAGGCCGCCGAGATCGAGAACACGACTTGGCCCGCCGCGATCGACGAACCGTCCTTGGTCGAGGAGAAGTTCGGCAGCAGATAGGCCGACTTCGCGCGCGTGATGTCGGTGCCGGTATAGGCGATGCCGAGCGTGACGGGCTTGAACGTCACATCCACCCCGACGAGATAATCGACATAGGAGCCGGTCGGCGCGACGCTGGTGCCGTTCGGTCCAAGGCCGGGGTTACCGTCCGAATAGCCCACATGCGCCTTGAACGTGGCCGGCGTCTTGGGAATGCCGACGCTTGCATCGCCCCACAGATAGAGGTTGTCCTCGCTTTGGCCGCGGCTTTGCGGCGTGTTCGAGAAATTGCCGAGCGCGCGCTGCTTGGGCGCGTAAGCGACGCCGGCGAGTGCAGTGACCGGGCCAAGCGTGCCCGACAGTTTGACATAGGGCTCGGCGAAGTCGGTCAGGTCGGAACCGCCCGGATACATGTACCAGGTCACGCCGACGTCGATCGCGGCACCGCTGCCGATGCTGCGCTTATAGCCGCCGATCAGATCGAGTTCCATGTTCGAGCCGCCGAACTGGCCCCAACCCGCCAGATTCGACCCCCAGGTTCCGACATAAAAACCACTTTCATGCGCGATTGTGATGCCGCCCTGAATCGCCGCTTCCTTATCGCTCTGCGAGACGCCGCGGAAACGGTAGTCGGACACGAGCGCAACCGAACCCGACACCGTAATCGGCGGGGGTGGCGCGGTTTCATCAGCGAATGCGGGGGTTGCGGACAGCATCAGAGCGACGGCTGCGGCGACTTGGATCTTCATGGGACCTCCAAATATGTTTGGTTAGGTTCCCGCCTGCTGCCCGGACCGTCGCTGCCTCTCCCCATCCGCGCATCTCCACAATGACGACGGGGGGACGGCGATCGGCCGAACACTGAAAAGCTATTCCTGGTACTTTGCTCGATTTATGCCGCATTGTGACGAAATGTTGCCACGTCTGGCTGTGCTCAACTCTGCGGCTTTTATGTCACGCTGCCGTTGCCCGTCGGCAACACAATCTCCGCGCGCAGGCCACCTTGCGGTCGGTTGGAGAGCTTGAAGGTCCCGTCATGTTCCGCCACCGCCTTGGCCACGATCGCCAGGCCTAGGCCGAGCCCGATAGTGTCGCGCCCGCGTGCCGCATCGAGCCTGACGAACGGATCGAGCACGCGCACCAAAGATGCTTCGGGGATGCCGGGTCCGTCATCCTCCACGCGCAACACGATGCGGTTGGGCTCCTGCATCAGGGAGAGGAACACGTGGTCGCCATATTGCAGCGCGTTCTCCACCAGATTGACCATCGCACGCTTGATCGTCAGGCGGCGCAGCGGCAGTTCGAGATGCGCTGGGCCGTCATAGGAGCCATCGCGTCCGCGATCGGCGATATCGTCGCACAGCGTGGAGAACAGCACGGCGAGATCGGTCATCGCCAGCGGCTCGACCTCGTCCTCGCCGCCGAGATAGGCCAGCAGTGATGCCACCATCGCAGACATTTCCTCGACATCCGCCTCGATCGAGGCGCGAATGCCGGGGTCGGCGATCTGATCTGCGCGCAGCCGCAGCCGGGCAAGCGGCGTGCGCAGATCATGGCCGACCGCGGCCAGGGCCTGGGTGCGATCCTCGATCAGCCGGTAGATGCGTGCGTGCATCCGGTTGAACGCGCCCGTCACGCGCCGCACCTCGCTCGGCCCGATTTCGGGGACGGCTTCGTCGCGATCGCTGCCGCTGCCGACGCGGTCGGCCGCCAGCGCCAAACGTCGCAGCGGCAGCAACGTACGGCGCACCAGCAAGCCGCCCATCAGGATCAGCATTCCCGCCGGCACCATCGCCAGCAGTACCCGCTCGACGACCTCATCGGGCATGTGGATCGCCTGGCGGGTGCGGAAATGCAGCCAGCTCCCGTCCGACAGCTTCACGCCCCCGGCCGTCACCGCGCCTCGGCCCGGCGATGACAGCGCCAGCCGCAGACCGGCGCGTGCCAGCACCGGCTCCCATCCCACGATCTGATGATACATCGGGTCGAGATCGGCACCGATCGGTGGCGGCGGCAGGCCGGGGCTCCAGCGGATTTCGTAGCGGCTGGTGGTGAGCTCGCGCGCCAGCGCCGGACGCGCCGCCGGTGCCTTTTCATCGACCAGTTTGCGCGCGATCAGCAAATGTTCGGCCAGCCGTCGCGCCTCATCGTCGCGTACCGAAAACTGACTGGCGCGTTCGTAAAGCAGCGCCGAGACGCCGAATTCGAGCACCATCGCCAGCATCAGGATCGCGAAGACCTGCCCGATCAGCCCGGCCGAACCGTGCAGCCGACGGAAGATGTTGGTGTTCAAGACCGCGCTCAGTCGCGCGTCACGGGGGCCGTGAACATATATCCAATGCCGCGCACCGTCGCGATCGGGGCTTCCGCACCAGCACTCGACAATTTGCGGCGCAGGCGGCTGACCAACACGTCGATGCTGCGATCCGAACTGTCGCCCAGCCGCGTGCGGGACAGTTCGATCAGCCGCTCACGCGCGATCACGCGACCGCTATGATCGCACAGCGTGACGAGCAGATCGAATTCCGCCCCGGTCAGATCGACCAGGCCGCCCGTCGGCGACAGCAACTCGCGTCGTGGCAGGTTGAGCGACCAGCCATCGAAGGTGAGGATCCCGGTCGCGCGCTGCTCGGTCGCCTGACGCTCCGCCCCGCCGCGACGCAGCACCGCGCGCACCCGCGCCAGCAATTCGCGCGTGCCGAACGGTTTGGCGATATAATCGTCCGCGCCCAGTTCCAGTCCGACGACGCGGTCGGTTTCCGATCCCTTGGCCGAGACGAAGATGATCGGCACGTCGCTCTTCTGCCGGATCGCGCGGCACAGATCGATGCCGTTGGTGCCGGGCAACATGATATCGAGCAGCACGAGATCGACTGGCCCTTGCCCCAGCGCCAGCCACATTTCGGGCGCGGTGCCGACGGGGCGGACGGTAAAGCCATTCTCCTGCAGCGCGCGCGTGGTCAGTGTGCGCAGCGGCGGATCGTCCTCGACGAGAACGATGGTCGGCATCAGCGTTGCGGGTTCGGCGGTCTGCATGTCCGGTGGGGGTAAAGCACCCGTCCGGCGCCGGTCAATGCGTCGGACATGCGGCAGTGCAGCAGAAACAATTCGTTACCGTGATGTGAAACACGAGCAAGGCGGTCCGCCTATCTCGAGGCTTCCATGACCTTTGAACCGTATCTCTCACGCCCGTTTCACGGCGGGCGCAGGTCCTGCACTCGCGGTATTGCCGCCGTGCGGGCGGAAACTTTCCCGGCTGGCGGTCGTTTCGCTTGGCGAATTAACGATGTCTCCGCGCCGTCAGGTATGTCACAAGCATGTGGGTTCGGTCCGGCGGGGCCGAGCGTGAATTTTTAATCGTTCGTAGAGTCTGGCGAGGGTTTAGTGGCAGCCGAACGTGTAGGGTGGCGCATCGCGACGCGGTGGCTGGCGGAGATCGTCGGTCCCGAAATGCCGTATGTCCGGCTGGCGATGCTCTATGGCGTGGCCATCAGCCTGTTGTCGCTGGCGACGCCGATTTCGGTGCAATTGCTGATCAACAGCGTCGCCAATACCGCTCTGCCTGCGCCCCTGTGGACGCTCAGCGGCTTGCTGCTGGCGCTGTTGCTGCTCGTCGCCGGGTTGAGCGCTTTGCGCGTGTGGATGATGGCGCTTTTCGAACGACGCCTGTTCGCGCGAATCGTCGCCGAGATCACCGTACGCGCCGTCCATGCGCAGAACCCGTTCTTTTCCGACCAGAATCGCGGCGACCTGTTCAATCGCTATTTCGATCTGGTGGTGGTTCAAAAGGCGGTGCCGAGCCTGGTGATCGGAGGGTTCACGATCATTCTGCAATCGGCGGTCGGGCTTGCGGTCACCAGTTTCTATCACCCCTTCTTCCTGGGCTTCAACGCGCTGCTGGTGCTGACCGTCCTGGCAATCTGGTTGATCTGGTCGCGCGGGTCGATCAGTTCGGCCGTCGGGCTCAGCCATGCCAAGCACGATGCCGCGCGCTGGCTGGAGAGCGTCGGCGGATCGAACGGCTTCTACAAATCGAGCCGCCATCTCGATTTCGCGATGGATCGATCTGAGGAGGCCACCGCGCACTATATTCGCCAACATCGGCGCTATTTCCGCTACAGCTTCACACAGACCGTCGCCTTCCTGCTGCTCTATGCGCTGGCGAGCTCGGCCTTGCTCGCGCTTGGAGGCAATCTCATCCTCAGCGGTGAATTGTCGATCGGGCAATTGGTGGCTGCCGAACTGATCCTGAGCGGTGTGTTCTACGGCGTCGCGCAGCTCGGCTGGTATCTCGATTCGCTCTACGATCTGATCGCCAGTTCCGAGGAATTGTCGCTGCTCTTCGCGATCCCGCAGGAGCCAGCCGTCACGGTCGCGGGGCGCGCGCCCGCCGATGGGGCGGTGCGGCTCGACGGCGTGGTCACCGAAGGCGCGCGCTTCGACTTCGCGCTGGCCGCGGGCGAGCAATTGGTCACGCTGACCGATGGCGGGGCGGAACGGATGCTGGCCATGGTGCTGAAGCGTCACGTCGTGCCCGAGCGCGGGCTGGTGACCGTCGGCGGGTCGGACATCGCCTCGTTCGACATGTATCTGCTGCGGTCCGAAGTGATGGTGCTTGATCGCCCGTCGATCGTCGAAGTG